>JBAZMB010000011.1:0-26790 GCA_041649975.1 Candidatus Margulisiibacteriota bacterium
CCCTTCTTTAGCTTTCTCGCGAAAGAAAGGAACAACGCTGCCGCGGCTCCCCACGACATTCCCGTATCTAACCACGGCAAAGCGGGTATCGCGCGAGCCGGCGTAAGAGTTGCCGGAAACAAAAAGTTTATCGGAACAAAGCTTGGTCGCGCCGTAGAGGTTGATCGGATTGCAGGCTTTATCGGTGCTGAGGGCGACGATCCGTTTGACCCCTTTATCGATCGCCGCTTCAATAATGTTCATCGCCCCGTTGATATTGGTCTTGATCGCTTCCGAAGGGTTGTATTCCATCGCCGGGACTTGTTTGAGAGCGGCGGCGTGAACAACGTAATCGACCCCGTCAAAAGCGCGCATTAACCGGTCCTTATCGCGAACATCGCCGATAAAATAACGGATACAATCCCCTTTAAAGACCTGCTGCATTTCAAACTGTTTCAGTTCGTCCCGGCTATAAACGATCAGGCGTTCGGGACGCGCTTCCTTAAGAACGAGATCGATAAACCGCTTGCCGAAGGAACCGGTCCCCCCCGTGATCAGAACGCTCTTGCCGTCAAATATATGCTTCCCTTTTTTTGCCATAAAACCTCCCGTTTTATTCCAGTTCCTTTAAGACTTTTTTATAAACTTTTTTAATTTTAGCAGGTAATTTGGGGTTCAACAATTGGAGGAGATGCTTGCCCAGGATACGATATTGTCCGCCGATCTTGGCCGCCTTGAGGACCCCTTTCCGGATCAGGCGGCGGAACGTCGAATCGGAGATCTTCAGGAGCGAAATAGCCTCTTGAGGCGTATAGACTTCGTTCTCTTGGATGCCCATATAATATAGTATAGGGGGTTATTCAGGGGCTGTCAAGTCCTAGTCAGAACTAGTCAGGTCTAGTCTTTAAATAGTCTTTCAGCCATTTGGGCGATCGCCAGGGAGGCGGTCAGGCCTGGGGATTCGATCCCGATCAGATTGATAAAACCGGGATAGCCGTTAGCCGACTCCTCTTTAATGATAAAGTCGCGGAAACCGTCATCCGGCCCCTGAAGTTTCGGCCGGATCCCGGAAGTATCGGGACTAAGCATCGCTTCCTTCAACCAAGGCAAATAGGTCTTGGCCGCTTGGTAAAATTCCAACCGTTTGGCCGGATCAACGTCATAGTTCAAATTCTCCCCGTAATGGGCATCGGGACCCAGCCGGATCTGGCCGGTCAGGTCGAGGGTGGCATGGACCCCTAGCCCATACCCTTTTTTATGCGGGACCGGGTAAACCAGGTGGTTTAGTTTCCCCTTGGCCCCGGGAATGGAAAAGTAATCTCCTTTGCAAGGATAAAGCGTATATTGGAGTTTCTTGACATCAAAGCCAGCCAGGCAAGCGATCTGGTCAGCGCCCAGTCCCGCCGCATTGACAACCCGTTCAGCCAGAATCTTTTCGCCATTAGAAGCTTCAATGACATAGCCGCCCGGTTGCTTACTGATGCTGGTAACTTCATGATTAAAAGCAAAAAGCGCTCCATTAGTTTGCGCCTGCTGATAGTAATATTTCATCAGCCCGTGAGAATCGATGATCCCGGTCGTGGCCGACATGATCCCGGTCAGGGCAAAAATATTCGGCTCCAGCTTTTTAACTTCGGCTTCAGTCAGCAAACTGATCCCCGGCACGCCGATCGTCAGGCAATTCTGATAGATCTTCTCGATCTCTTTCTTTTCTTCTTCATTGGTGGAAATGATCACTTTGCCGCAATTTTGGTATTTGATCCCGGCCGTTTTGCAAAGCTGATAAAGAAGCGGGTTCCCCTCAAGGCAGAGCCGGCTTTTCAGGGTATGGGGTGGATAATAAATGCCGGCGTGGATAACTTCGCTGTTCCGGCTGCTGGTCTCCTGGCCAAAACTGTCGTGTTTCTCAAAAACGATCAGATCACCGTCATGTCGGTCGCTTAAAACCTTAGCAATGGCCAGGCCGACAACGCCGGCGCCGATTATGGCGTACTTGCTTTTCTCCATTAGCTCTTTCTGCCGGAAACCGAGAAATATTCCTGCATAACCACGACAAAGATCCCAAAGAAAAGACCGGTCATTAAACCGATCGTGACGTTCAATTTGGTCTTAGGCCGGCTGGGAACCGTCGGTTTCACCGCCTTATCGATCACGGCGAACGGCGGGAGCTCTTTGGCTGCTTCCAATTTGGTCGACTCCTGCTCTTTTCTCATCATCATGTAGACCGAATTATAGATCTCATAATCGCGCTGAACGCTCCCCTGAAAAGACAACGCTGTTCCCGGGGCCATTTTCACTTTGTCTTCGACCAGCGACAGATCATCCTTCAACCTGGGCAATTCTTTATCAATATATTTTAGTTTGTTCTGGGCTTCGGTAAAATTCAACTCGTTCCAGTAATACCCAACCGCGGCGACAAAACCGTCGGCCAGATCGGCCGCCAGCTGGGGATCGTTAGCGGCGGTCTTGATCTCAAGGATACTGCCGAAAGTCCCGGTCGGCAGGAGCATCCCGCCAACCGCCGAGATCAGGCTTTGCCGGTCAATTTTTGGGTCATCCCACCCTTTTATCCTTTTAGTTAAAGCCATGTCTTCCAGGACCTTTTCGGCCACGACCCGGCTCTTCATCAAACCGATAATATCGTCGGCGCTGCTCCCGCCCCGACCGACATTAATCCCCAGGACGCTAGCTAAACCGCTAACTTGGGAAAGAGAACCGCCACTGCCGCCGCTACGCATCAAAATGGTGGTCTTAGCTTCATAAATCGGGGTTTGCCGCAGGGAAAAAAAGGCGGACAGTGCCCCAAACAACAGGGTAAAAATAACGACCAGTTTCCATTTATTCTTAAATAAAACTACATACGCGTAAAGATCGATTTCGCTCTGGCTCATTTATTATCTCCTGATCGTGTTATATAAAGCGATGCCGGTAAAGATCATACTGGAAAAACTGGCAAAATCGGAAAAATAGAAAAAGTTTGCCGGAACGTTAATAACATCGCCGCCCAGAATCTCAAGGTCTTTGGACTCATGACCGTTATAAATAACATCACCGGCGTCTACCCCGATCTTTTCCGCCCGGCCGTCAACCAGCCTGGTCACAGTCGTCGAACCAAGCAGACCCCGCTGGGTCGGCCCACCGGCGTAGCTGATGTAATCGGAAAGTTTCTTGCCGGGAACAAATTCAAAACGACCGCTTTTGGCGACTTCGCCGTAAACATAGACAAACGTTTCTTTCCCTTCAAAAAGGAGTTTATCGTTCCGGTTGGCGGTACTTTCGCTGATCAGGTCGTTATTGGAATCGGGCACTTCGATCACATCCCCCGCCCTGATCCGGATATCCTTCCCCAGGTCGCGATTCCGGTAAGCGGCAAAAAGGTCGGCGACCAGCCGTTGTTCGGCTCCTTTATCGGTCAGGCGTTTGATATAAACAAAGCGGTTGGAGGCGCCGCTCGCCACCCCGCCGGATTGGGCTAAAACTTCGGAAACCCGGATGTTATCATAGACCGCCAGCGGCCCCGGGTTTTTAACCATTCCGGCCAAATAGATCTTCACTTTCTTGGGTTGGCTCAATAAGACCGAGAGCTGGTATTGTCGGCGAAATGTTTCTTTGATCTTGGCATCGATCGTTTTTTTAGCGGCGGCCAGGCTCAAACCGGAAAGGTAGATCTCGCCGATATTAGGAAAAAATACTTTACCGTCGGCGCCGATCAATAAATTATGATCGACCGCCAGCTCGGCCTTGCCGATGATCAAGTGGATCGCCAATTGATCGCCCGGCCCGAGCAAATAGCCGTTTTCATCGATCGGCGATTCCATGACCAGATCAGCGCCGCTTTTCGGCCCGGACTGTTCGGCCACCTGAACCCCCTGGATATTAGGAACGCTCAAACCGAAATTATCGGTTGAAATAGCAAACGCCGGAAAGGTCGTCCCGAGCAGGCAGGTCGTAATAAGCAAACAAAGAGTTTTTTTCATAAATCGGATACGTAATTATATCATTTTTATGGCTTCCGATACAATTAAAGTTGGCAAGCCTTTCATAATGCTATATAATCCGGAAATCATGCTGTATCGCGGTTTAATGACGTTTTTGATCGTCAGTTGCTTGACTCTTCCAGTTCTGGCGGAAGAGATCAATCTCCCCTTCCAAAAAAATCCAGCTCAGAATATCATTGAAAGCCCGGTCATGATGATCGATTCACAGGCCAATTCGACCGTGATCTTAAAGATCAAGGCCAGCCGCCCGGAGTTAGCCAGACTGTACTGGGTCACTTCATACGACCAACGCTTCGATCAGCTGAAAAGCATCTGGTTCTCGATCAAACCGGGAGAAAACAATTACTATTTTAACGTCGCCTCGCAAAATCCTTACTGGATCGGCTGGGTCAGGAAATTGCTCGTGATCCCCGACGGTCAGGGAGATTATACAGTCACGGGCGGCACGGCCGGACCGGGGAACCTGCTGACCACCATCGCTTCCGGCTGGCAGGAATTCTGGGGTCCCAAAGGCCGGGTCCAGACCGGCTTTTCGATCAACGTCACTCACAGCAGCCCGATCTTCAACACTTCGATCAATGTCTATTGTTATTGGCTGATCGGCCTGGTCTTCGCCTGGGCCTTGCTCGCGAACCTGATCAGGCTAAAACCCCGCAAACTGACGGAGCTGGAGCGACCTTTCTTGCGCGCGACCAAAGCGGCCTTTATCGCGATCCTGGCCGCCTGGATCCTGTTGACCATTAATTCCGACTATAACTTTGCCAATCTCTTCAAGATCAACTATCAAAAGTATTACGGTAAAAGCCTGGAACAAAAACACGCCGAAGCGTACGGGCAGGATTATTACGCTTTTTTGAAATTTGCCGCGCAAAAACTACCCAAAACACCGGTTTATTTCGCTCTTTATTCATCGATCCCATCATCGGACCTGGCCGCCCGGCTTTTCCTGGTCCCGCATGTTTACGCCGGGGATACTTCGCGTAAGCCGGACTACCTGCTGGTCTTTTTTCCGACCCCCGACCAGCTTAAACAGCTCCAGGGGCTGCCGGTCTTTGCCCGGCTCGACAATAATAAATACATCGTCAAAGGTAAGAAATAATGGCAAATTTCAATTTGATCCTGACCATCCTGATCCCTCTCCTGCTTGGCTATAGCGTCGTCGCATTGTTATACAGGGAAAAGCTCCCTTTTATGGAGCGGGCCGCCCTCGCCTGGGGCTTTGGGATCGGCCTCTTAGGGATCGAAATGTATTTGCTCTCGATCTTTGGGGTAAAATTAAACCTCCGCTCGATCCTTTTCCCGACCGTCCTGCTGACCGGCCTCCTCCTGGCCTTCGTGGTCGCCGGTAAAAGGACGATCTTCGGCCTAAAAAGTCTGCCGCCCTTCATTAAAGGCCTGGCCTCTCCAGCCAAAGAAATGGATTGGCGTTTCTATCTGGAAAAAACCCTGGTCCTGATGATCGGACTGACGATCGTCTACGTCTTTTTTGACGCTCTGGTCAAGCCGACGATCGAATTTGACGCCATGTGGCGCCAGGGAACGATCGCCAAGATCATTTTTACTACCGGACAGGTCACGACCGAGCAAGCCAGGACAGTCGCCGGCCCGCACCCGTACCTTAACCCGCTCGCCCAAGCCTGGATCTATATGGGCCTTGGCTATTGGAACGACGCCCTGGGGAAAATTATTTTCCCGCTCTGTTTCACCTCGCTTCTTTTAATTTTTTACTTCCGTCTGCGAGCCCAAACATCACGGCTCAGCGCTTTGATCTTTACTTTCTTACTGACTTCTTTCCCGCTTATTATTTTACACGCCGGCAACGCTTATTCCGACCTGATGCAGACCTTTTATTATTCGGCCGGGGCGATCTATCTCCTCTCCTGGTTTAAAGAGAATAAACCGGCCTGGCTCTTTTCTGCGGCCTTATTTTTTGGGATCGGCAACTTCGTGAAACAATCGGGGATCCCGCTCTGGGGAGCGAGCGTGGTCGTCTTGATCGTTTATTTAATGTTTGAAAAACCAAAAGAATTAAAAACAGCCTTGATGGGGTTCGCCCTTTCCCTGCTTATTTCCGCTCCCTGGCTCTTTTCGGGAAACAGTTTTCTATCCGGCATGTTAAGCAGTTTAACCGCGAAACTGGCCCCGGCCGCGACCTCCGGGACGCCGCTGGCCGCGGGAACCGCGGCGGCCGCCACGGCCGCAAACCCGGCGTTAAACGACCTCTTTTACCATTTAGGGAGAAGAATGTTCAGTTACGCCGATTGGCAGATCCTCTGGTTCGTTTTTATCGTGGCGTCGGTCCTGGGGTTCCGGCTTCTCTGGCAAAGCTATTTAAAATACGGCTGTCTGCTGATCGTGATAAACCTGGCGATGATAATCTATTCTTTTTGCAATCCGGGATCGTATCAATACCTGGTGGACGGGACGCTGGTCAACCGCTTAATGATGTATCAGGTCCCCTTCGTCCTCTTCTATTGCGCCATCATCATAACGGAGAGCCTGGCCGCCCCCGAGCCGGCGGTTGAAGCGAAAAAGAAGGCTAAATAATTTCCCCCAGAACGCCCATGATGTTCGCCCGGTATTTTTCCAAGCTATGGTCGCGGAGCGTTTTGGCCCTGGCCGCGGCGCCAAGCCGCAGGCTTTTTTCCCGGTCGGCGCAAGCCTCGATCATCTTGGCTGCCAGTTCCCGCCGGTCGCCGGCCTTAAATAAATAACCATTCTCCCCGTCGGCAACGACCTCCGCCTGACCGCCGTTATCGGTCGTGATCACGACCTTGCCCGCCGCCATCGCTTCCAGGACGACCAGGGGGCCCGCTTCCGGTTCGATCGACGGCAGGACCAAGACGTCCAGGGCGGAGTAGAAACGCGGCAGATCTTCAACAAAACCCAGGAATTTCACCTTCCCAGTCAAGCCGAGCTTCCCGATCAATTTCTTCAGGGAATCAAAGTAAGCCTCTTCTTCCGCCCCGCCGAACATTACCCGCCCGACGATGAAAAAGACCGCGTCCGGTACAGCTTTAACGACTTCAGCCGCCGCTTCGATGTAATCGGTCAAGCCCTTAAGCTTGGTGATCCGTCCGACATAACCAAACATCGGCTGGCCGCTAGCCAACTGCCACTCGGCTTTAGCCGAAACCTGATCCCGGCTGATCGTATAAAGCCCGGTTTCGATCCCGTTATAAACGACCCGAACCTTGGGTTGCAAAGATTTAAAAGGCCGGGCGGCTGTTTTAGAATCGGCGATCAAACGGGCAACGCCCAGTTTTGAGGTCAGCAAAGCGGCTTTCAATTCCAAGCCGCGGAAGATCGAATGCAGCTGCCAAATGATCGGCCGACGGCAAATTTTAGCGGCCAGCGTCCCCCAGAGAAAGGTCCGGGGAGCTTTGGCGTAAATCAGGTCGATCTTTTCGCTCCTGATTATTTTGACGGCGGAGGCCGTCAGGAAAACGGAATCAGCCAAATACCTGGCCAGATCAAAGATATTTTTCCGGCCAAGAGTCAGGGTCGCCATCGACGAACAATAATATTTAACGCCAAGTTTGGTTAATTCTTTGGTTAAATCGCCTTCCGCCGGCAGGATAACGCAGGGGTTATAGATTGAACGGTCGAGCCCTTTGAGCAGCTGCAAGAGCATCCTTTGGCCGCCGCCCAGGGAAGAGAATTGCTCTAGAAATAAGATATTTTTCATAAAATACAGAAAGCCGACGAGCGGGATCGAACCGCTGACCTGCTGTTTACGAAACAGCTGCTCTACCAACTGAGCTACGTCGGCAAGCTCGGGACTTGCGCCAATTAACGCTAAAAAAAAGCCGACGGCCAGAGTTGAACTGGCGACCTACTGATTACAAATCAGTTGCTCTACCAGCTGAGCTACGTCGGCAGCATTTGAGCCGGGCTTGATCTACCAGCGACTCATTAAGAGCCTGGCATTGTCATTGTGCGGAACGACCCGTTTGGTATCAACGTCAACCATCCAGTCGAACGATTCCGACGCCCCACCACCCTGTTCGCAAAGGTAACTGACCAGGAACTTTTCACCTTGCCGTTTGATCTTCCAGCCCCGTTCGGCGATCGGGGTACCGATCGATTTGGTCAGGCTGATGACCGATTTAATGGCCGATTCGATCTTGGTCCCTTTACTGGTCCGCTCATCCTTGACCAGGCGGAGAGAATCTTCCGCGACCAGGGAAGAGACCGCGCCCCGTTTTTCTTTAACTTCTTCGTCGCTCCTTAAGACCGTCAGGTCCACCCCTTTGATCTTGAGCGCGGCCAACAGCTGGGAATTTTGCGGATCATAACGCAGTCCTTCGCGCCAGGCGTCCTTGGCTTCGCGATCCAAGCCAAGTTTCAACAGGCTTTCCCCCAAGTCGACCCAGGCTTTGGCCGAATTGGGATCAAGCGCCAACGCTTCGCGGTAAGCGGCGACCGCTTCGTGGTATTTTTTCTCGCGATAACGGGTGTTGGCCAACGATAAATATCGTTTGGCCAGAGTATTCGCGACGACCCGGCAGTCAATATCGCGCGGACTGAGCTGGAGCGACTGCTTGACGGCATCGGCCGCCGAAGCCAGGTCGCCGACAGCGATGTAACTCTTGGCCAGCCAGACATAGCCCTTAACCAACTGCGGATTGATGGTGACCGCGTCGCGATAATATTTCGCGGCGGAAGCGTACTTCCGCGCCTGATAAGCGCGATAGCCCATGTAGAAATAATCTTCAGTCGGTTCCTTGACGTACGAGGCCGAGACCCAGCCTTCGCGGCCGTCATCGAACATCACTTTGTACCAGGGAACCTTCGAGATGCCGATCAGGATGGAGCCGGTCTGCAGTTGGCGGGTCGAGGTCCCGGAAAGCGCCGTGCAGGTCGCGGTCACGGTCAGAGGCCAACCGGTAGTTTTGACTTTTTCGCCGGTGGTCACCGACGAGACATTACGCGGCATCCAGCCTTGCTTTTCAATGAAAAACTCCACTGTCCGCTGGATCGTCCCGCCGTTATTGCCAAGGATCTTATAACGAACGACGTGCACGCCAACGGTGGCGGTGTCCGGCAAGGCGTAAGTGGTGCTCCAGGACATATTGTCGTTGGTCGAAAGCGAGATCGGGTTGGCTGAAAAATCAAAGCTCGCCAGAACTTCTTTAACGCGCGAGGCGGTCCGAAGGCCAAGGGAAATAACTTTCTCCCCTTTAACGGTCTTAGGATAAACGATCGCTTCGATCCAGACCAGGGAAAGACCTTCGCCTGGTTCGGTCGGCCCGGCTTTCAGACTGATATTTTCCCGGTCGCTTGAAGCATCGAGACTAAAAGCTGCTCCGATCGCGAATACGCAGATAAGAAGCACAAGCCAAGCTTTTTTCATTCAAGCACCCCCCTTATTAATCGAAGTTAATTTATTCATCGCTTTTAATAGGTCAGCAGAATGTTATCGATCCTCGCCTCGATCTCCCCCTTGGGCTGGTTGGTCAGCATGATCATCTGGATCTTCAGCAGTCCGCCCGATCCGTTCAACTGGTTCGGGTTCCAGATGCCGTCACCGGCACCGGGATTCTCCAAACGGAAAGCGGTGAACGGGATCGAGACCCTGGTAAACCCTTTACCCAGGACCGGAACTTCGGCGACCCACTTATCGTCTTTCATCGGGGTCCAATCTTTAGCCGAATCCTGTTCCAGGACATAGTTGCCGTTATCATCATCGAACAACTCGATCTTGATCTTCCCCTCGCCGGTCAAACCATAAACATCGACCTGCAACCTGGTGAACGGGGTCGCGTCGACGTTAAGATCGATCCCAATGCCGCCGACGTAGTAATTAGTCGAGTTGCCTTTTAAATCCAGCGAATAATCGCCGCACGATTCGGTAATGGTATCCTTAACTTCCGGGGTCCCATTTTCGACCACCCGGGTCGCCATCCCGCCGAATTTATACCACTTATCAAACTTTCCGGTCTCAAAATTGTCGATCATGTAGAAAGACAATTCCGCTTCCGCCGCCACCATCAACGCAATAAGAAAAAGTACGAGACCAATGAAACGAAAACCTTGTTTTTTCATTGCCTTTTTTTTGAAACTCTAGGTTTTCGGTCCTCCTTTTTGGTAACTTTAAAACGCTTGCTGCTGGCGCTTACTAATTTTACCGATGCTTGAGAGCGCAGCTGAGCATTCTCACTCTTGTGTTTGTCGATCTCCCGCTCCAGAATATCATGGCTTCGGCGAAGCCCTTCTTCCGACCGTTTGATCTCTTCGGCCGCCTGGAGCTGGCATTGCAGTTCCTGATTCCGCCAGATCAACCGTTCTTTGTCGCGCTTAAGCTCATTGACCAGGAAAATTAGTTTTTCGATCTCTTCGTTGTTCTCAATTTCTTCGAGGGCCGGGGCGCAGTCGATCAGCTGATTGGCGAGCCGTCCGCGCCGGTAAAGATGGAACCCTTTGACGGCCGAGAAGGTCGCCGCCGCGATCGCCGCTACCGAAGCCGCCAGATACATTGGATTCCAGAGCGAGTAGCTCGGGCCCGCTGACAAGACTTCTGCTAGTGCTATTGCCATCTTTATCCCCTCTCTTTATGGAGTTTTAGAAAAATGCCGCAGGGCGGAATTGAACCGCCGACGCACGCCTTTTCAGGGCGTCGCTCTACCATCTGAGCTACCGCGGCGCAAATGACCGGCCTGGGACTCGAACCCAGCACCACTTGCTTAAAAGGCAAGTGCTCTACCTGATGAGCTAGCCGGTCAAACCTTTGTCTAATTTTATCTTATCGCGTCACTATTGTAAAGATTTTTTTCGGCCCGCTCCCGCCCGGTTCAGCTCTTTTTCTGCCATTGCTGGTAAAGCTTTTTAAAGTCCAGCTGTTTATCCTTGACCTTTTCCCACCATTGCCGGTTCTCGCGATACCACTCCACGGTCTCTTTCAAACCGGCTTCAAACGGTTTGACCGGCCGCCAGCCGAGCCGCCGGACCTTGCCGCAATCGATCGAATAGCGTCGGTCATGGCCGGGACGATCGGCAACCGGTTGGATCCATTTCTTGGGGTCAAGATCGAGGGTTTTAAGGATCAGCCCGGTGATCTCCAGGTTTTGCCGCTCGTTCCCCCCGCCGATGTTATAGATCTCGCCGACCTTCCCTTTTTGGAGGACCAGGTCGATCGCCGCGCAATTGTCCTCAACATGCAACCAGTCCCGGACATTTTTGCCGTCGCCATAAAGCGGGACCTTCTTTTTTTCCAGGAGGTTGGTGATAAAAAGCGGGATCAGTTTTTCCGGATATTGGTAGGGCCCGTAATTGTTTGACGACCTGGTAATAAGCGCCGGAACCCCATAGGTCTGGCAATATGACCGGACGAGCAGGTCCCCTCCGGCCTTTGAAGCGGCGTAAGGAGAATTCGGTTGCAGCGGAGAATCTTCTTTAAAGGAGCCCCACTCTCGGCTGCCGTAAACCTCATCGGTCGAGACATGAAGATAGCGGGCGACCTTATGCTTGCGGACCGCTTCCAACAAGACCAGCGTGCCGTAAACGTCGGTCTGAATAAAGGCCCCGGGATCGACGATCGAACGGTCGACGTGGGTCTCAGCGGCAAAATTGACGATCAAAGCGCCGGTTCCGAGTTTAGCGACCGCTTTATTGACGGCGATCTGGTCGCAAATATCCCCTTTAACGAAAGAATATCGAGGGTCGCGGTCAAGATCGGCCAGATTTTCAAGATTGCCGGCATAGGTCAGCTTGTCGAAATTAACGATCTCGATTTCGGAATAGTTAGCGAGAATATAACGGATAAAATTACTGCCGATGAACCCGGCCCCGCCGGTCACTAAGAGGCGCATCCTACCCCTTCTCCGCCAGCTGGGAGGCCCGCTCCAGCGAGTCAAAGGTCCCGGCGTCGCTCCACCAGCCGCTGAGGACCTCGAAGGTCAGGTTTTTCCGATCGGCGTAAGCCCGGTTGACGTCGCTGATCTCCAGTTCCCCCCGGCCGGAAGGTTTCAATCTCTTAATAATAGTAAAGACCTCTTGGTCGTAAAAATAGATCCCGGTCACGGCGTAATTGCTCTTCGGCCGTTTCGGTTTTTCTTCGATCGAAACAATTTTTCCGCCGCGCAGTTCGGCCACGCCAAAGCGTTGCGGATCGCCGACCTCTTTGATCAGGATCTTGGCGCCGCGTCTTTGCTTGGCGTAATTATCGACGAACGGTTTAAGCTTGTCCTGGAAAATATTGTCCCCCAGGATGACGACCATCCGGTCCTGGCCGATAAAAGATTCCGCCAGTCCCAGCGCCTGGGCTATCCCCCCCGCTTCGTCCTGGACCTTGTAGGTAAAGCGGCAGCCAAAATCTTTCCCGCTCCCCAATAAATTAACGATATCCCCCATATGTTCGAAGCCGGTCACGATCAAGATCTCTTCGATCCCGGCCTCGACCAGTTGCTTGATCGGATAATAGATCATCGGCCGCCGGCCGACCGGCAGGAGATGTTTGTTGGTGACCTTGGTCAGCGGATACAACCGCGAACCGGTCCCGCCCGCCAGGATCACCCCTTTGATCTTTGGCTTCATGCTTTAACCCCTAAAACTTTCTTCTGGACGGCGATCAGCTGGTGGATCGCTTTCCCACCCTGATCCACTAATTTATCGAGGGTCGCCTTGGAGAACGGCTCTTTTTCCGCCGTCCCCTGGATCTCCACCAGTCTGCCCGATTCGGTCATGACCAGGTTCATGTCGAGCTCGGCTTCGGAATCTTCATCATAGGCCAGGTCGACCAGGCAATCTTTCTCGATCACTCCGACGCTGACCGCCGCGACGAATTCCCGAATCGGGTCGGCGTCGATCTTTTTTTCTTTACGCAAATGAGAAATCGCGTCGTGGAGAGCGACAAAACAGCCGGTGATCGACGCGGTCCTGGTCCCGCCGTCAGCCTGAATAACGTCGGCGTCTATCAGGATCGTCCGTTCGCCGAGTTTTTTCAGGTCGACTACCGCCCGGAGGGCCCGGCCGATCAGGCGCTGGATCTCGTGCGTGCGGCCTTTGACCCGGCCGTTGCTTTCCCGCTGGTAGCGGTCATTAGTCGCGCCGGGAAGCATCCCGTATTCGGCAGTTATCCAGCCGGAACCGCTGCCGCGTTTATGTTCGGGTACTTTTTCCTGGATAGAGGCGGTGCAAATGACTTTGGTGTTCCCCATTTCGATCAGCGCGGAGCCGGCGGGGTGTTTCAGATATTTCCTGGTGATCCTGACCGGGCGGATCTGGTTATCGGTCCGGTTATCGGTTCGCTTCACTTTTCTTCCTTAACCTGCGTGGTTTTAGCCAGTTGTTCGCGGCCCGCTTTGATCGTCCGCAAGACTCGCACCGAAGTCGCTTCCAGGTTGGCTAAAACTTCGTCGGCATATTTATCGGCGCCGCCGCGGATCTCTTTGGCCAGTTGATAAGCCTGTTCAATTATTTCCTGCGTCTTCCCTTCAAACGCCCCTTTTCTTTCCGGTTCGTTCGCCCCAGCGGGAGCGGCCGCCGCGTTTTCCGGCGCGTCGTTGTGGGCGAGCGCTTTTTTGGCGAAGTCATGGCCACCCTGGGTCACCAAGCGAATCTTATCGATGATCGAAAGGACCTTGGCCTCGTCGACAATGACCTTTTTGGTAAAGGGGACTTTGGTGCTGTCGAGAATGATCGATTCTAAAGTGTCCAGTAAACCTAATATTTCCATGATTTTAACGCGCTCCTTTTTTTAGCTTTTGCAGGCGCTTGGCGACCGGACCCGGGACCAGGCTGGAAACGTCTCCCCCTAAACGGGCGATCTGCTTCACGAAACTGGAACTTAAATACGAATAGCGGTAATCGGTCATCAGAAAAACAGTCTCAATTTCCGGCGCCATCCGGCGGTTGGTCAGCGCCATCTGGAATTCATAGTCGAAATCAGAAACGGCGCGCAGGCCGCGGACGACCGCCCCGGACTTTTTTTCCCGGACGTAGTCGACGAGCAGGCCGTCAAAACTGTCGATCTCGACATTGTCGCAATGGAAAGAAGATGACTTGAGCATTTCGAGACGGTCTTTGAGGGAAAAAAGCGATTTTTTCTCCGGATTGCGGATAATGGCGACGATGACTTTATCAAAGAGTTTTGCCGCCCTCTCGATAACATCCAGGTGGCCGTTGGTGATCGGGTCAAAGCTTCCCGGGTAGACTGCTATTTTCATTTTTAATCCTGTAAAAGTTCAAGACTGTTTCGCCGTAATTGGCTTCTCGGTACAACTCGATTTTACCATAGACCGGGTCCAATTGATGCTGTTTGCGATGTTCCGCGATCAAGATCCCGTCCGGTTTCAAAAGCTCCGATTCGGCCAGTTTTTCCATGACTTTGGCCAGCAACGGACTATCGTAAGGGGCGCCGATAAAGATCAGGTCGAACTTCTCGCTTTTTCCCGTCAATAAACCGATCGCCCGGATAACATCGGCTTGAAAAACCTCGGCCTGCTTGCTAAACCCGGTCAGGGCCAGGTTTTCCCGGATCAATTCGACCGCGCTCCGGTTAAGCTCGACAAAGACCGCCCGGTTGGCGCCGCGCGAAAGGGCTTCGATCCCGACCGCGCCGGTGCCGGCAAATAAGTCGAGAAATTCGCTCTCGACCGCTTTCGCGGAGAGAATGTTGAACAATGCCCCCCTGACCCGGTCAGTTAAAGGCCGAGTGTTCGATCCCTTGGGGGTTTTTAGCTGACGCCCCTTGGCTAGCCCAGCGATTACGCGCACTTTCAATGTCCTTTTCTATCAAGACCTGGGCCGCGGCCCGGGCTTGCTGGATGATTTTTTCGTCCCTTATTATATCAGCAACCCTAAACGTTGGCAAACCTGACTGTCTGACGCCAAAAAAGTCTCCCGGGCCTCGAAGTTGGAGGTCGGCTTCGGCAATTTTAAAACCATCGGTCGTCTCCACCATCGCTTTGATCCGAGCTTTGGCTTCCGGCGTTTTGGGATCGCCGACCAGGAAGCAAAAAGACTGTTCGCTCCCCCGGCCGATCCGGCCGCGCAGCTGATGGAGCTGGGAAAGGCCGAAACGTTGCGCGTGTTCGATAACCATGACCGTCGCGTTGGGAATATCGATCCCGACCTCGATCACCGTCGTCGAGACCAGAATATCGAGTTCTTTGTTCTTAAAGCTCTCCATGATCTTGTCTTTCTCGACGCTTTTCATTTTGCCGTGCAACAATCCGACCCGGAGTTCGGGAAAGATCTCTTTCTGAAGATGTTCGGCTTCCAGGGTCGCCGCTTTCAAGTCGAGCGCTTCCGACTCCTCGACCAGCGGACAGACAAAGAAGATCTGCCGCCCTTCCTTGACCTTGGTCCTGATGAAGCCAAAGCAATCCTGCCGCCGAGCTTCGGTGACAAAAAAAGTTTTGATCGGGACCCGGCCGGGGGGCAAAGCGTCGATGATCGTCCGGTCCAAATCGCCGTATAACGTTAACGCCAGGGAGCGCGGGATCGGGGTCGCGGTCATCACCAGGATATGGGGCGCTTTACCTTTATTGATCAGGCTGGCCCGCTGGTGGACGCCGAAACGGTGCTGTTCGTCGATGACCGCCAGCCCTAATTTATTAAAAGTGATCTTTCCTTCCAGCAAGGCATGGGTCCCGATCAGCAGATCGGCGGTCAGTTTCGTCTCTTTTTTGCGCCGCCCGGCGGTCGAACCGGTCACCAGGTCGAGGCTGATCTTAAACGGCTCGAAAAGCTGTTGGAGTTTGGTGAAATGCTGTTGGGCGAGGATCTCAGTCGGCGCTAAGATCGCCGCCTGATAGCCGTTCTTGATCGCGGCATAGGCGGCAAACGCGGCAATGATCGTCTTACCGGAACCGACATCCCCCTGGAGCAAGCGGTTCATCGGCCGGCCGGTTTGAAAGTCTTGGAAAATATCGGCCATCGCCCCTTCCTGCGCGGCGGTCAGTTTAAAAGGGAGCGCGGCTAAAAACGCCTTCTTCATTTTCTCATCGATCGTTAAAAGATTACCGGCCAGCTCTTCCTTATATTTCTTCCGGTTAAGGAGCAAGCCGAGCTGAAAAACGAAGAGTTCTTTGTAGGCCAGATAGTTACGGGCTTTTTCCACTTCCAGCATTTCTTCCGGGGTGTGGAGGATCGCCAATGCCCGGCGTTCTTTCTCGTCCTCTATCAGAGGAAGATAAGCTTCCAGCGCGGTTTTAACCACCGCCCTGACTTTTTTGGGGTACAACCCTTCCGTTAACGGATAAATGGAAACGATCTTGGTCGGGTCGCCATCGTCGATCTCAAAATCTTTGGGAAGGATCTGCAGACGGCCATCGTAATCGGAATACTCGATCTTACCGGAAATAATCAGCTGCATCCCCAAGCGGAATGATTTGAGCAAAAATGGTTGGTTGAACCAAACCGCCTGGATCCGGCCGGTCTGGTCGCCGATCGTCGCTTTCAGGATAGAAAAGCGGTTCCGGGTGACCTGCGGCTCGACCCGAAGGAGTTCCCCTCTGATAACTTCGTTGTCGGCCGGGTGGAGCTGGTTGATCGGTTTGATGAAGCGGCGGTCTTCGTAACTGCGGGGAATGAAGTATAAAAGGTCCTCAACCGTATAAACCCCGACTTTACCAAAAATCTTGGCAAGCTTGGGCCCGACCCCTTTGACGTATTGGACCGGTGTTTGCAGGTTTGACATTTCTCGGCCTTTATTATATACTATTAAATCATGAGTCGTAAGTGTTATTCTTGTGGCAAAAAACCAGTTACCGGCATGACCGTGTCGCATTCCATGCGCCACAGCAAACGCCTTTTTAAACCCAACCTGCAAATGGTTAACATTCTGGTCAAGGGGAAGAAAAAGAAGGAATACGTCTGCACCAAGTGCCTCAAGGCCAATAAGGTCCTTAAGTCGTCCCGCGCTTCTTAAACCTCTGGGTTGCGATCTCGTCCATAAACTTCATATCTAGATCCCGCATTACTTTATTATAATCATCCAGCTTGTGTTCGCGGTGCGTCTCCATGATCTTCTTGTTTTTCATCGCTTCGACCAGGTGGGCCCGCTGTTCTTCCAGCTGTTTGCTGGTGTCTAAAACCTTCTCGATCTGCTGGTCCAGGTCACCTTTTAGGACCTCAAGATGGGCTTTGCGCCGCAAGACCTTGTCAAAATCGGAGATCGGCCCCTTCTTGAAGACGTTCCGCAGTTCCGCTTCCTTCCCCTGTTTTTCTTCTTTGATCTGTTCTTCTTTTTGCTTTTCGGTGAGATATTCCTGCTGTTTTTCGGCGAATTTCTCTTGTTCTTTCTTCTCGCGGATCCCCCGGACCTTCAGGACCGAATCAAGATCATATTTAAATTTTTTGCCTGGTTTTGGCGCTGCCATTGTTCTACCCTTTCTATCGGAAAATACTAATTAATCGATTAACCGTGTCTTCGTACGAAATCTTTTCAAAAGTCCCCTGCTTCAGGAATTCATTGACTTGGTCGATCTTGCTCAACGCGAAATCGATCTTCGGGTTGCTCCCTTTAACGTAAGCCCCAATGTTGATCAGATCTTCGGCTTCGGAATAACGGGCCAGGACCTCGCGGAGCTTGGCCGCCGCTTTCTTTTGTTCGTCTCCGGTAATACTGGTCATCAAACGGGAAATACTGTGCGGCACGTCGATCGCCGGATAATGGTTTCGGGCCGCTAAATCACGGGACAATATAATGTGGCCATCCAGGATCGAACGGGCATGGTCGGAGATCGGTTCGTTAAAGTCATCCCCTTCGACCAGGATGGTATAAAAAGCGGTAATTGACGCGACCTCGGACGTCCCGGAGCGTTCCATCAGCCGGGGCATCAAAGAAAAGACCGAAGGAGTATAACCTTTGGTCGTTGGCGGCTCTCCCGCCGCCAAACCGATATCCCGCTGGGCCATGGCGAACCTGGTGACCGAATCCATCATCAGAATGACGTGTTTTCCCCTATCCCGGAAGTACTCGGCGATCGCGGTCGAAACAAAAGCCGATTTAAGACGGATGAGCGGCGGCTGGTCGGAGGTCGCCACGATCACCACCGACTTTTTGAGCCCCTCTTCGCCCAACGATTCCTCAATAAAATCCCGGACTTCGCGGCCGCGCTCACCGACCAGGGAGATGACGTTGATATCCGCCGCGGCATTCCTGGCGATCATCCCCATGGTGGTCGATTTACCGACTCCGGAACCGGCAAAGATCCCGATCCGTTGGCCGCGGCCAACGGTCAATAAGCCATCGATCGCCCGAACCCCGAGCCTCATGACTTCGGTCACCCGCGGACGTTTTACCGGATCAGGAGGATCGGCATCAAGGGGACACTCTTTATCCCAATCGATCGGCCCTTTGCCGTCGATCGGTTCGCCCAAACCATTTAAAACCCGCCCCAGGATCCCGGGGCCGACTTTGACCATTAGCGGCTTACCGGCGGCGGTCACCTGCATCCCGGGAGCGATCCCGGCGGTTGAGCCAAGCGGCATCAGCAAGACCCGTCCTTCACGGAAACCGACCACTTCGGCGTAGGCTTCGCGGTTCTCTTTTTCCATCCGGATCGTGCACAGGTCCCCGACCGAAACGCCGCCGACCTGAGCTTCGATGATCAAACCAACCAGCTGGACGACCTTGCCGATAACTTTGACCAGGTCGGCATGCTCGATGGCTTTGTGGTACTTTTCGTAATCAATGTCCGGCATAATTAAGCCTCTTCGGCGGCGACTTTATGGAGCGCTTCTTCGATCGATTTAATTTTAGTGGAGATGCGGGCGTCAACGAAGCCCAGGTTGGTCTCGATAATACAACCGCCCGGTTCGATGTTGGTGTCCTCGATGATCGAAAGGCTTTTCACGCCGTCCAGCATCCCGGCCAGGCGGTCCTTGTAGCGTTTCAGGTATTCGGCATCTTCCCGGCTGACCCGGACAATGATCTGCTCCCGGTCGGAGACCCGACCGATCGCTTCGGTCACGATATTAAGGCAAACGTCGCGGTGCAAAGAGACTTCGGAGCGAATGATCTGTTCAGCGACCCGCAGGGACAAGCGGAGGATCTCCCCCTCCGCGTCTTTAATAATGGTTTTCCGTTCTTTGACCGCTTCGTTGACCGTAGCTAACGCTTCCTGGATCTTTTCGGCCGCTTCGTCATTGCCTTCCAGCTTCCCTTCTTCTACCGCCTGGGCCCTGATCCGGTCGGCTTCGGCCACCGCCTGGTCAACGATCTTTTGGGCTTCCGAGCGGGCTTTGTCGAGATTATCGCCGGGAAAACGGATCACGGCGGACGGGGCTGGGACCGGCGGCGGAGGAGGCAATTCACGGCGCGGGGCCGAAACGATCGGAGCGATCCGCTCGATTAAGACCGTCCCTTTTTCTTCCAGGCGATCGCGTTTGATCAATCCCATGGTTTAAAAAACTTTTCCCGCGAAAACCTGTTGCAGCCGCTCTTCGATCTTAGGCCGGAGCGGCGTGGTTTTAAGGTTCCGCGCCAATTCCTCGATCATCAAACGTTCCCGGGGCAAAGCGGACAAGATCTGGCCCTTGTCCTCGTCCGGCAGCATCGATAGGAGAAAAGAAAGCGTTTGCGGCCGTTCATACATTAAGAAACTTAAATTTCTTTTAGTCATTGTTTGGTAGCTCGGCTGGGACGGTTGATTTAGCTGGGCTCGCGGCGTCGGACCGGGAAGCGCTAGAAAGCCCTGGTAATCGGAGAGGACCTCCTGGAGCGCCTCGGGCGACGGCGTCGGCAAATGGTTGATGCCGGCGGCGATCAGGTCGGCCAGTTCATCAGGCAAATAGCGGAGCACCCGGGAGGAAACATCCGATCCCAGGATCGACAAAAAGATCGTCGCTTTTTCTCGGCCGGTTAACGTCATATTATTCACTTAGCCACTTTTTTAAAAGATCGGCGACTTTTTCCGGGTTCTGCTCCACCGCGTTCCGGACCCGCTCCACCCCCGATTGGGCCGGCGGCGGGTTACTCGCGGTCGGCAGCGGCGCCGCGGCATTGGATTCGCGCGGCAGCGGCCGGCGACTTTCCCGGCCGGTAATGAGCGACCAGATCCAGAGCAAGGCCAAAGCGCCGACTACCCCGACCGTTCCCCACAAAACATAGCGGCGGAAGACGGCGGAATTAAAGGCAAAGGCCTGCCCGGCGACTTTCTTTTTCTTGGCGATCTTCTTCGCTTCCGGCAAAGGGGTCGCCAGGTGGAACGGAACTTTTTGCAGGATCAGGATATCGCCCCGCTTTTTGTTGTGGCCGACGGCGGCGGCGACGGTGGTGAAGGTCGCTTGTTTCAATTTCGCGGTCAGATCGATCCGGTTGTCGATCAGGATCACGGTATTAAGTTTTTTGA
Source organism: Candidatus Margulisiibacteriota bacterium (assembly GCA_041649975.1). GTDB lineage: Bacteria > Margulisbacteria > WOR-1 > O2-12-FULL-45-9 > XYB2-FULL-48-7 > XYB2-FULL-45-9. Next base: position 20,279 of record JBAZMB010000011.1, read on the forward strand.
TCTTGAGATCTTTAAGGTTGATCTCGTCCTCTTTCAGCGGCTTGATCGCCACGCTGACCTTAACGATCGAACTATTGGGGGGATAAAACCGGTTCAAGAGCTCCTGCGCTTTACCGGAAAGTTCCCGTTCCAGGTCTCTGACCGCGCTGGTCTTAAGAACGATCCGCTCGGTCGGTTCCGTCTGAACTTCCGGTTTTTCGACTCGCAAAGAGACCGGCTCCGCGTTCTTCTTTTCAATTTTGGCGGTTGCTTCGGTGGTTTTCGGCTTAAAGCCGATCTTTTCCTTGATCGTGTCGAAGGTTGATTTCGCCGGTTTCTTAATTGGCGTCGTTACCACTTTTGGCGTTTCTTTGGTTTCCGGGGCCAAGACCGGAGCGGACGCTTCCTTGGTCAGGACCACTTCTCCCGGAGTTTCAACGATTTGCGGCAACATTTTAGCCGGCGGCGGCGGAGGGATCTCCCCTTCATTAATACCGGTGACCGGCAGGCCGGCTTGTTTGGAGAGGATCTTGCCGGAATCGTCGATCACGGTCACATTTTCCGTTTGGAGGTTTTCGACGCTGCTCGCCACCAGGTGAACGATCCCGTTAACTTTGGACGGGGTCAGTTCAAAACCGGGACGGAGCCGCAGCAGGACCGAAGCGGTGACCGGCGCGACCGCAACGGCAAAAAGTTTGGTTTCCGGGATCACGACCTGGACCCGGACATCGTCGATCCCTTCGATCCGGCGGATAGTGCGGGCCAGTTCCCCCGAGATCGCGCGGACCAATTGGATCCGGCGGTCGAAATCGGTCGCCCCCATCTTGGTCTCGTCAAAGATCTCCCAGCCGACCGAACCGCCGATCGGCAGGTTTTTTTCGGCCAAACCAAGCCTGGCCTCGTCAACTTTAGCCTTGGGAACGGCGATCGCCTTTCCCTCCTCGCGGATGGTATAGGGGATCTTAAGCTCCTTCAGGCGGGCGATAACGTTAGCGGCATCCTTCAGGTCAAGGTTGGAATAGATGACCGAATAACCGGGGTCGCGGTTGAAATCACTGCTGGCACAGCCGCGAATGAATAAGAAGATGGCGGAAAAAATAACGACCAGGACCACTCCGCCAACCAAGAGCATCCTTCGCAAATCAAAACCAGCCGGTGCTTCTGCCATCTATTTATTCCTTTCTCAGATCGTTTAGATCTGCATTTGAGTGATTTCTTTGAACGTATTGACCGCGCCGTTGATCGTCGTGACCGCCATCTGGACCATGACGCTCATTTTCGACTGGGCCACCATCACGTCGTGCAATTCAACTTCGCCGCGGGAGTAGCGCTCGATCATCTGGTTGGCGTGAAATTCCGACTTGCTGACGCCGTTTAGCGCTTCGATCGACTTATTGAGGATATCATCGAACATGTTTGACGACAGCGGCTTGTCTCCGGTCAGGGCGGCCGAGGCAGAGCCGAGCGGCGCGGCCGAGGAAGTAGCCGGCGCCTGGGCGACCAGATCGTCCCCCAACAACTGGGCTAATCGAAGATCGGCATTGACCGGATTAATGGCCATGATTCCCCTCCTTATTGGATCGTCAAAGCGTCTTGCATCATCTTTTTGGTCGCGTTGAAGGCGGTAATATTCGCCTCGTAATATTTGGACGCTTCGATCATATTGGCGTATTCGGTCGACATTTTAACGTTCGGCATCAGGACATAGCCTTGCGCGTCGGCGTCGGGATGGCCCGGGTTGTAAACTTTTTCGAACGGCGCTTTATCCTCGACAACTTCGGTCTGGACCCCGCCGCCGGTCGCCAGGCGGTTCTCCGCCTGGTTCAACGTTTGGGCGAACGAGATCGGCTTTTCCGAAAAGACCGCGATCTTGCGGCGATAAGGTTCGCCGAAAACAGTCCGGGTGGTGCTGGCGTTAGCCAGGTTGGAAGCGATCAGTTCCTGCGTCCGGCGCTGCGCGTCCATCCCGTCAACGCTGATCCCCATCGCCTGATTAAGTCCCATCTATTACTTCCTCCCTTGCGAAGCGATCGACTTCAGAACGCTTAGCTTGGACGTCATCAATTTCACGTAGGATGAATATTCCACTGAATTCTTGGTCAAAGCGGCCAGCTCATCTTCCAGGATGACCTCTTTTTTATCCTGACGCTTCACCGCTTTCATCAGCTGTTCGTCAAAGTCGAGCGCTTCATAGCCCGGGGTCTTGGCGTTAGCCACGTTCTGAGTAATGATCGCCTGACGCTTGGTCGCGACCGTCATTGAACGTTCCAACTGGCCGAAAGTCGAATCAAATACTTCCATTATTTCAACCTCTTTTTCAGGGCGGCGATCGCTTTGCTCAGCACCCGGCAGACCTTCGGCCGGGAAAGGTCAAGCTTCTCGGCGATAGTTTTCTGATTGATCCCTTTATGGAAAAACAGTTCCAGGACCTGCCGCTGCTGCGCCGGTAAATTGCCGATCTCAAACCGGATCCGGTCCTTAAGCTCGGCAAAGTCGGCATCGGAAGCCGGGGTCCCGTCCGTCGGAGCGAAAACTTCGGTCCCGGTGGTCTGCATGTCTTCGATCGACAGGAGATACATCAAAGCGGAAGCAGAAACAATTTTTTTGATCCGCTTGATCGCCTGCTTAAATTCATCTTCGGAAAGCTCTTTTTTCTCCAAGAGCTGTTCTTCTTCATCGTCATCTTTCTTGTTCTTGCGATCGACGACGGAACTGACCCCCTTCTTGGCGAGGTCTCTGACCATGACCTGGACCCGATAAGGGACGGGATTATAATTTTTTAAGCCGTCGAGGATCTCCCCCCGGATGCGGTAGGAAGCGTAGGTCTCGAACTTGACCCCGCGTTTAACGTCAAAATTATCCCAGGCCTTCATTAAACCGACCGTGCCGTCGGAAACCAGGTCGTCGTATTCGATGTTCGGCGGCAACCCCTTGGCCGAGACCATTGAAGCGATCGAATGGACCAGCGGCATATACGCCTCAACGGAAAACGGGGCTGACTTGATCGCTGCTTTTTTACTCATTGAGCTCCCTCTTCTCTAACCCGCTCATCCAACCAGGCTGGCCGGGCGTTCGCGCTCTGCGCCATCTGTTTGGCAAGTTGATCGATCATCAAATCTGAGGTCATGGTTGAATACATTGACGGATTGGCGTCGTCCTCCGCGACCGGGCCGAGTTTGGGCGCCTTGAACGTCTGCTTCAACATTTCCTTATAAAACATCGTCATAAATTCTTCTTTGACCTGCTCGTCCCGGCTGACCGCGACCGGCTCCTGATAAAGATCTTCCGGCCCGCTGCCCGCGATCGGTGAAATTCCTTCTATCATTTAAATGATCTCCAGTTCAGCTTTGATCGCGCCGCTTTTTTTCAGCGCCTGCAGGATCGCGATCATATCTTTCGGCGAAGCGTTGACCGCGTTGAGCGCCCGGACCAATCTGGCCAAGGTCGGTGAGGCCGGCACAACTTTGAAATTACCGCCGGTCTTATTTAACCTGGCCCGGGTCGTCGCCTGATATTGATCGGAATTCCCGCCGCCTTCGGAATACAACGCAACGTCGCGGATCGTAACATCGATCCCGCCGTAAGAGATAGCGACCGGCGCGATCACGACATTTTCGCCAATAACGATCGTTCCGGTCCGTTCGTTGATGACAATTTTAGCTACGGTATCTGGAGTAACGCGGATCGCTTCGATCTTGGAAACCAGCGCGACGTAATCCTCACCTTTATCGGAAGAAACCACGATCGTCGCCGCGTCTTTCGCTTCCGCGTTAAGTCCCGCTTTGCTCAAAGCCGCGACTACCCGGTTAGCAGAAGTAAAATCAGGCTGGGTCAGGACCAGGGTCACGGAACCGGTTTTCGCGGTCGTCACCGGAACTTCTTTTTCCACCAGCGCTCCGCCGGGGATCCGGCCAACGGTCGTGGTTTGCTGTTTAACGTAAGGGAATGATTCCGCCCCGACCACCACGTTCCCCTGAGCGACGGCGTAGATCTGGTCGTCAACTCCCTGGAGCGGGGTCGTAAGCAGTGTCCCCCCCTGCAGGGAGGTCGCGTCGCCGACGGAAGAGACCGTAATGTCGATCTTGTCCCCCGGCTTAACGAACGGCGGAAGCGCGGCGGTCACCATGACCGCGGCGGTATTGCGGGTCTTAAAATCGACCGCTTGAGGAATGATCCCCATTCGGGAAAGAACATTGGCCATCGCCTGCTGGGTCACTTCGTTCTGCGAGCGATCGCCGGTATTCCTAAGACCGACCACCAAGCCAAAACCCATCAGCTGGTTCTCGCGCGCTTCCAGGACCCGCGCGATATCTTTAAGCCGGACCGGCGGCGAAGCCGCGAAAACGGCCGACCCAAATGATACGGCTAGAATTATGGCAAATATTTTTTTCGCTCTATTCATTTCAGGCAATAATATCATTTCTTTTTGCTTTAGAAAAGCCAATTAATTATTCTGGTGAACCAGCCCGGCGTTTCCGAATCGGCGACCGACCCGGTCCCCTTCACCGAAACGCTGGCGTTGGCCACCTGATAGGAAAAGATTGAGTTGGCGTTGGAGATATCTTTCGACCTGATCAAGCCGGTAAAAGTGATCTCCTGGAGTTCGTTGTTAACTTCAACTTTATGATGTCCTTCAACGGAGAGGATCCCGTTCGGCCGAACTTCCGTCACCCAAGCGGCAAAGCGAGCCTGGACATTGCTACCCCTGGTCGTCTGGCCGCCGCCGTCATATTTATTGCTCAAATTAACGGTCGCTGAATTATTGGTGCCGAGGACCGGCGCCAGCCGGGCGAAGGTCTGGGTATATTTCGCGGAGAGATCGTCTTTGACGTCGGTCTTGGTATTGGCCAGGTTCCTGGCGTTGGAATTTTCCATGATGATGACGTTGATCAGGTCCCCCACCTTAAAAGGTTTCTGGGGCGAATAAGGCGAAGACGATTTTTCGTTCCACAAAGAATCGGCAGTCGCCAGCCCGGCAACCAAACAGCAAAGCAACAAAGCGACGGAGAGCTTTCTCATTTTAATTCCACCTCAACTTCATTATTGGAAAGGACTTTGCCGAACAAGATCTTGCCGGATTCTTTTTTCCGGACTTTGATCTGCTCGCCGAGATAACCATTTTCCAGGGCCAGGCCGTCGGCCCGGACGCTGATGTCGGACGCGGCCACAACGAGACTGATCTCGCTCCCCACCCTAATGACCGGCGGCTCGCCGATCATCCATTCAAAGATCGTGCTGTTCGCGGGGACCGGGATCTTGGCTTCTTTGCCGAGCAGCGGCTGAAAATCGGTAAAATATTTTTGCGGGAGCAAGGCGACGTCCCTGACCTGGTAGATAAAATCGCCGGCTTGGAGCGGCTTATTCCGGCCCAGGCTGGCGGCCGCGACCACGATCTTTTTTAAGACCTCGACCTTCGCCCGCACAAAAAGCTTGCTGATCCCGCCGGTTTTTTTGACCTCGATCGGGAAAATGACGTTGCCGATCGGTTTGAAATCGGGAAAGACTTCCATGACCCGGTAGGTCGAAGCGTCGTCGGCCGTGAGGAGCGCGGCCTTCCCCTTCTCGTCAATTTTAATCTCGACCTTCAACTCTTCCCGGACAACGCTGGGATACTGGGACAAGACAAAAGATTTGATCGTTTCGACGATCCGCTCTTCCGGGGTCGCGGCCAAAGCCGCCCCGGCTAAAGAACAACACAATAGTAAAACGCTAATAATTTTTTTCATCTTTAATTATGATTTCATTTTATCGAGCGAAGCGAGCATCCCTTCGTAACTCTGGACCGCTTTGGTCACCGTGTCAAAGACCCGTTGGGCCATGACCATGCGCATCATTTCAGAAATGACGTCGACGTTGCTCTGTTCGAGCGAATATTGATTGATCGAACCGTAACCATCGGCATTAGCCAAGCCGACCACCGGTTCGCCCGACGCTTCGCTCTTTTGGTAAAGGTTTTGACCGACTGATTTCAAGCCGGCTTTGTTGGTAAAGCGGGCCAGGGTGATCTGGCCAAGTTCGGTCAGATCGCTTTCGTTATTGCGGGCGACCAGGATCATCCCGTCCTGGCGAATGGTAGCGCTGGTCACGTCTTTGGGAATAACGATCCCCGGCTCCAGGATCCGGCCGTTGGGATCAACGATATTACCATCGTTATCGACCCGGAAATTGCCCGCCCTGGTGTACGCCTGGGAACCATCGGGCATCCGGACCATAAAAAAGCCGTCACCTTGCACCGCCAGATCAAGCGGGTTGTTGGTCACTTCGATCGCTCCCTGGCTGTGGTCTTTGGGGGTTGAAGCGATCCGCACGCCGGTGCCGTATTCGACGTTGACCGGAGTATTTTCCGTGCCGGCCATTTCTTCGTAGAGCACGTCCTTAAAACTTTTCTCGACGTAAAATAGGCTTTCCATCTCGGCGCGGCCTTTTTTGAACCCAACGGTCTTGGCGTTGGCCAGGTTGTTGGTGATATCCAGGATCTCGTCCTGGACCGCGTCCAGGCCGGTAGCGGCGACATAAAGCGGCTGAAACATGAT
>JBAZMB010000012.1:0-25163 GCA_041649975.1 Candidatus Margulisiibacteriota bacterium
CGGCAGGTAAATAAAGAAGAGGGCGATACCAATCAGGGCAATAAATATGCCCATGACCTTAAATTGGCGGGAAAGATAGGCGCTGGAGCCGTCCTGGATCGCTTTGGCGACCTCCACCATTTCTTTTGAGCCGGCCGGCGCGTCGAGCACCTTCCAGGCGAGATAGATACCGTATAAAATAGCCAGGATCGCGGAACCGAAGACGAACCAGAGCAGATTCATTTCAACCATTCGCAGGGCCGGGAGCACAACATTAGATTCAGACATTTTTTTCTCCTTTCGAAATTTAAAATTAAGCCCCAAGAAAAACCAATTTATTTTAACAAATAAGCGGACAAAACACAAGGTGGCCTTTCCCGGCGTTGACAATTGGCCGGCTTGGCATTACAATTGCCCCTTGTGTGCCTGCGGTAGAGAAGGGCTGCCTAATAAATAGGCAGCCGTAATTTTTAATTTAAGAAAGGTACTCTTTAGTGCAAGGGTTAATTTTAGCGTTTTTAATTCTGGGGCCGATCGCTTTTGGTTTGGCCGCCTATTTTACTCGGGGGCTGTTGCGCAATAGCCTGATCGTTGCCGCCGCGGTGGTGACCGCTGTTTTCGGTCTGCTCCTTCCTTTTCAGGGGATATTTAATTATTCTTTGCCGGTCTTTTTTGCCGGTCCGGCTTTCCTGCTCGAACTCGCCTTAATTTCCCTTTTCATATATATAGGGGTAAATCGGCGCAACTGGCTGGTTGCTTCCCTGGCCGGAGTTCAACTGGTCTTGGCCCTAGTCGAAAAGTTCTATCCCCGCCATGGGGAAGAGCAGGCCGCGACCTTTGTGATTGACCCGTTGTCGATCATTTTGGTCCTGATCATTTCGGTCATTGGGTCGCTGATCCTGATTTACGCGATCGGCTATATGGCCAAGCATGCCGAACATTCGCCAAAAACCGCCGCCCCTCTGGGGCAGTTCTTCTTTTTTCTGATCGCTTTTTTGGGTTTTATGAACGGCTTAGTGTTGGCCAACGATTTCCGTTGGCTGGCGATCTTTTGGGAAGCGACCACACTTTGCTCTTTTATGCTCATCGGGACCGATGGGACTGAAGAAGCCAAACAGAGCGCGACCCGGGCGATCAATATTAACATCTTCGGCGGGACCGCTTTGGCCCTGGCCCCGGTCATTGCTTTGTACCAGGGTGGGGGAGAAAGTCTTACTGGGATCATGGGTTCCGGCCTCCTGATCCCAATGGCCCTGATCTGTCTGGCTTCATTTACTAAGTCAGCCCAACTGCCGTTCCAGAGCTGGCTTTTGGGAGCGATGGTCGCGCCGACCCCGGTTTCCGCTTTGCTGCATTCCAGCACCATGGTCAAGGCTGGTTCGTACATTATATTGAGGATCGCGCCGGCGATGATCGGCACGCCGCTGGCGAATATTATCGCGATCATCGGCGCGCTGACCTTTGTGGGGGCGTCCGCTTTGGCGATCGGCCAGAGCAACGGGAAAAAGGTTCTGGCCTATTCGACGATCGCCAACCTCGGCTTGATCGTTGCCTGTGCCGGGATCAATACGCCGCTCGCTTTTGCCGCCGCCATCATGATCCTGTGCTACCACGCGATCTCCAAAGCCCTGCTCTTCCTTTGCGTCGGCACGATCGAACAGACGATCGGCAGTCGCGACATCGAGGACATGAGCGGGATCATGTTCAAGATGCCGGTGACGACGACCATCGCGATCATCGGGATGATCTCGATGCTTGCTTTGCCGTTCGGCCTTTTGATCAGCAAGTGGATGGCGATCGAAGCGGCGGTCCGTTATCCATTGGTCCTTTTTCTGATCATTATCGGCAGCGCGCTGACGATCTTTTTCTGGGCCAAGTGGATCGGCCGGATCGTGACCGCTTCTTATCATGAGGAATATAAGATCGAAAAGATCCCCTTCAGTATGATGGGGACAATGCTGACCCTGGTGACCGGCGTGATCGTCCTTGGTTTGTCGGCCGTGCCGCTTTATCAATTATTTGTTCGCCCGGTCGCGATGGCGGCTTATCAGCACGTGACGACGGTAGCCGCCGCCTGGCGGGTGATGCAATCGGTCGACAAATTTATGGAGGCGCCGCTTTTCATCAGTTTATTCGTAGTTTTAGTCGCGATCCTCCTGGCGATGAGGAGCATTAAAGAAAGTCATATCCGCCAACCCTTCCTTTGCGGCGAGAACGCCGAAAAGGAAGTTACGAGCTTTGAGTTCCGCAGTCTGGCCGATAAACGCGAGACCGCTTATCTTTCTTCGTACTATATGTCGCCGGTTTTCGGCGAGGATAAACTGACCGGTTGGTTCAATCCGGTGGCGATTGCTTTAATTCTAATAATGTTTGGAGCGTTAATGATATGATGTGGGAAGTTTGGTTTAAAATATTAATGGTCCTGATCCTGGCGCCGATCGGCGGCGCGGTCCTGATGGGGATCGACCGGATCCTAACCGCCCGCATGCAGCGCCGGGTCGGCCCGCCGCTTCTCCAGCCGATCTATGATGTTTTTAAACTGCTGGGGAAAGAACCGATCCTGCTTAACCGGATCCAGGTTATTTACGCTTTTCTTCATCTTGCCTTTATCGTTTTGTCGGTGATCTTTTTGGTCATGGGGCAGGATCTGCTGATGCTTTTGTTCATCATCGCTTTCGCTAATATCGCTCTGATCCTCGGCGGAATGAGCGTCCGCTCGCCTTATAGCCGGATCGGCAGTCAGCGCGAGATCCTCCAGATGGTCGCTTACGAACCGATCCTGGTCCTGATGGTCGTGGGGATCTACCTGGTCACCGGGAGCTTCCTGGCCAGCGACATCGCCTCTTCCGGGCGGCCGCTGTTGTTTTCGCTCCCCTTGATCTTTGTTGCTTTTCTTTTGGTCTTAACGGTAAAACTGCAGAAATCCCCCTTTGATCTGGCGACTTCGCATCATGCCCACCAGGAGATCGTCAAAGGGATCACGATCGAATACTCCGGCCCTTATTTGGCGATCCTGGAGATCGCTCATTTTTACAAAGTGGCCCTGCTTTTTATAATGCTGATGCTTTTTTGGCTCCCCAACATTTACATCGCGCTGGCGCTGGCCGCCGGCTGTTATTTCCTGGAGATAGTGATCGATAACGCTTTTGCCCGTTTGACCCCGATCTGGATGCTGCAATATATGTGGACGGTCGGGCTGGGGATGGCGTTTACTAATATCATCTGGCTTTACATGGGGAGAGGGTTATGACTAAATTAGCGAAATCACCGTGGGTAGTCCATTACAATTGCAACAGCTGTAACGGCTGCGACATTGAAATCGTCGCTTGTTTGACGCCGATGTACGACCTGGAACGCTTCGGCATTCTCCATGTCGGTAATCCCAAACACGCCGACGTCCTGCTGGTGACCGGCTCGGTCAACCACCGGAACGTCCGCGTTCTGCGAAATGTTTACGATCAGATGCCGGATCCCAAGGTTGTGGTGGCCTTAGGGGTTTGCACCTCTTCCGGCGGGATCTTTGCCGATTGTTATAACGTTTACGGCGGAGTGGACAAGGTCATTCCGGTCGACGTCTTTGTTCCGGGCTGCCCGCCGCGGCCGGAGGCGATGATCGACGGGATCGTCAAAGCGGCCGCCAAACTCGAAGCGCTGCGCGGCGGCGCCAAGCAGGGTGGGGCGGAGAAGCCGAAGGTTTTCATGGTCCCACCGGTGCCAAAGGAGCAAGCATGATCAACGCGGAAGTTAAAGCGATCACCAAAGAAACTCTCAAGGCCGAAGTCAAAGCCAAGATTGACGGCGGCAACCGTTTCGTGACCATGACCTGCGTCGATACCGGGAGCGACTTCGACATATACTATCATTTCGATCTCAATTACCAGCTCTCGAACCTGCAGTTAAAGCTGGCTTACGGCGAGATCCTGCCGAGCGTCGCCGAGATTACCTTCCCGGCGGTCCTGGCCGAGAATGAGATCAAGGACCTTTTTGGGATCGAGGTTTCCGGCTTGCCGATCGATTACCAGGGGCGGTTTGTCCTGTCGGAAAACTCTCCGAAAGCGCCGCTGACCAAAAACTGCGGGATGGCGCTCGATGTCCGCGTGAAAGAGGAGCAATAAATGGTCAATACAACCTTAATACCATTCGGTCCCCAACATCCGGTCCTGCCGGAGCCGATCCAGCTCCGCCTGGTCCTGGAAGACGAGAAGGTTGTTGAAGCCCTGCCGGCGATCGGTTACATCCACCGGGGCTTAGAGAAAGTTGCCGAGAAAAAAGATTTCATCCAGACGACTTATCTGGCGGAGCGGATCTGCGGGATCTGCAGTTTTATCCATTCCCTTTGCTATTGCCAGGGGATCGAGACGATCATGGGGATCGAAGTCCCGGACCGGGCGAAATATCTCCGGGTCATTTGGAGCGAAGTCCATCGTATTCACAGCCATTTATTGTTCCTCGGTTTGCTGGCCGATGCTTTTGGCTTTGAGAACCTTTTCATGCAGAGCTGGCGCTGCCGCGAGTACGTTCTCGACATCATGGAAAAGACCGCCGGTGCCCGGGTCATGCTTGGGACCTGCCAGATCGGCGGGGTCAAACGGGATATTCCGGACGACTTGCTCAAAGAAACGCTTAAAACTCTGGACCTGTTAGAGAAGGAATTTACCGAATTTATTCCGGGCTTCCTCAACGATTACAGCATCAAGAAACGGCTGATCGGGGTCGGCGTAGTTTCCAAAGAGCAGGCCCACGTTCTCGGCGCGGTCGGTCCGGTCGCCAGGGCGAGCGGGGTGGAGATGGATTTCCGGACGACCGGTTACGCCGCCTACAAGGATCTTGGCTTTAAGATGGTCGTTGAAAAGACCGGTGATTCCTACGGCCGGATGAAGGTCAGGCTCCTTGAGATGTACGAATCGATGCGGTTAGTCCGGGAAGCGATCAAAAAGCTGCCGGCCGGTCCATTGTCGGTTGAAGTGAAGGGGAATCCTAACGGTGAATACGCTTCCCGGGTCGAACAGCCGCGGGGCGAGGTGGTCTATTTCCTCAAAGCGAACGGGACCAAGAACTTGGACCGCTTCCGGGTCAGGACGCCGACCTTTGCCAACCTGGCGCCGCTCCTCCAAATGCTTCCAGGCTGTCAACTGTCCGATGTGCCGGTGATCGTCATTTCGATCGATCCCTGCATCAGTTGTACGGAGAGATAATGGTAAATTTACTAAAGCTTATATTTATGAACTTGTTCCGCCAGCCGGCGACCCGGTTATATCCCTTTGTAAAGCGGGAACCGTTCAAAGGCGGACGTTTTAGCCTCGATATGGACCCGGCGCTTTGTATTTACTGCGGGATCTGCCAGCGCCGCTGCCCGGCCAACGCCATTGTCGTTTCCCGTGAACCAAAATCGTGGACGATGGACCCTTATAAGTGTATTGTCTGCGGTTATTGCGCGGAAGTCTGCCCCAAAAAGTGCATCTACATGAGGAATACCTCGGTCGAAGTGAAGTAGCCTTTATTTTTCGACGAAAGCTTTAAAACGCTCGAGGAATTGGTCGAAATCCAGGCCGTAAACTTCTTTAAAAACTTGATCGTGGTTATCGTTTTTTAATAAACCTTTAATATAAGCCAGAAATTTGGCTTTTCCTTCTGTTTTAATTAGATAATCAACGATACAGCCAAACTCGGAATACATGAAAGTCGGTCTGAATTTAACTTTCAGCTTAACCCGGTCTTCTTTTTTTGTCTTAAAGTCTTGAGGCGGCAGGAAGTTGCCTTCTTTTATTAGTCGATAAGTTTCTTTTTTACTTGGATAAAAAGAGGTCCCCATTTGGTCCGTACTGTAGACGGCAATCCCTTCGAGGAGCCATTTTGGATAATAAAATGAACCCAGGAAGCCTTTATGCTGGAAGATGAGCACGTGCGACAATTCGTGCCGTAAATAGATAGCCAAAGAGATCTTCCCTTCTTTTGCTTCTTGCAAAGCCCAGGGGGAGATTACCAGGCTGCCGCTGGGAAAAGCGCAGAACCTGGCTTTTGATAATGACCGCTGCAAGTAACTGGCTTTGTCGCGGAAAATAAAGATCTTTGGTTTTTTGGTAAACTTAAGTTCATGGAAACTCTCAACGCCTGGAATTAACGCGTCGATGTTCGCGTAATCACCGAACATCACTCCATTTTGGACGTAAATCACCGTATTGGTTAATTCATGCCGGGAAAAATCAGGAAAGATCGGGGAAAAGGGGAATAGTTTCCCCCAGAGAAATTGATAAGTAATAAATAGCAGGGTAGCAATGACAAAAACGATCAAAAAACCGAAGAATTTCTTCATAATATGTTGATAGAAATCGGGGTGATAGGATTTGAACCTACGGCCTTCCCGGTCAGACCGGGACGCTCTACCAAGTCACCTTCATCCAATAACAGGACCATTTAATTAAAATCGGGGTGATAGGATTTGAACCTACGGCCTCCTGGTCCCAAACCAGGCGCTCTACCAAGCTAAGCTACACCCCGATAAATCAAGCTTTCAATAAAATTCCGACTCTTTTGGGCCTTAATATATAATTCTCTTCTTCGAGCTTCTAGAAGAGATTGATATTCTTCTTGATAAACTAATTCAAATGGACCGTAATAGCGATTCCCTTTTGTCATTCCGGAATTGTGTTCTACTAATCTTCTTTTTAGGTTCGAAGTAGAACCAACATAATATCGATTATTCTTCAAACTTTTCAAGATATAAACATAATAAATCAAGCCTGACATCCCCAACCACCCCAGAAAAACAATTTGAACCTGCGACCTTCCCGGTCGGACCGGGACGCTCTACCAAGCTAAGCTACACCCCGCAAAAGACAAGTCAGTTTAACATGGATTATAGACGTGGTCAAACCGGGCGAAATAAAATTGAGTGAAATTTTTAGGGCAGGGGAACGATAAATAAGTGGCTGGAATAACCGTGACATGCTTGACCTGATTACCCTCACCGGGATCAACTTGCTAGACGATATTTCAGCCTTTACTTTATCTATTGTACCTCTTTTTGGCCAATAAGTCAATGTAAGGACGAGGGGGGCTTAATGCCCTTTTTCGATGAATTCCCGGGCGGAATTGGCGGCAATTGCCCCATCAGCGGCGGCGGTGACGACCTGGCGGAGTGATTTAGCCCGAATATCCCCGGCGGCGAAGATCCCGGGGGCCGAAGTTTTCATGTTTTCGTCAGTAACTATAAAACCGCGCTCATCTAATTTGACGATCCCTTTGACCGCTTCAATGTTGGGGTGGTAGCCGATATACACGAACACTCCGTTGGTCGGGACCGTGGTTTTCTTATTATTAGCCAGGTCCTTGATGACGACCCCGGTCACCGTTTTATCACCGACGATCTCTTCAACGGTCGAATGCCAGTAGAAATAGATCTTGGGGTGGCTTTGCGCTTTTTCGGCGACGATCCGGTCGGCCCGCAGTTCGTCGCGCCGGTGGATGATCGAGACCTTGCTGGCGTAACGGGTTAAAAAGATCGCTTCTTCGACCGCCGCGTTGCCGCCGCCGACCACCACGATATTTTTGTCCTGATAGAAAGCGCCGTCGCAGACCGCGCAGTAGGAGACTCCCCGGCCGGTGAAGGTCTCTTCACCCGGGACTCCCAGCTTGGCCGGTTCCGAACCGGTGGCGACGATCACCGCTTTGGCCAAATGGGCTTGTCCATCGACTGTGACTTCCCGGAAATGCTTGCCGTTCTTGACTTGGACCGCGCGCCCCCAGATGATCTTCGGGAAAAGCTTTTTGACCTGGTTTTCCATCCGCTGGGCCAGTTCCTGTCCGGAGATCCCGTCGGGGAAGCCGGGATAGTTATCGATCTGGTAAGTGGTGGAGGCGAGCCCCCCCAGGATCATTTTTTCGATCAGCAGGACGTTGAGCCTGGCCCGCAGGGCGTAAAGGGCGGCGCTCATCCCGGCCGGCCCGCCGCCGATGATGATCAGGTCGTAGTGCTTCTGCTCTTCAATAATGATCGACTGCTGCGGTTTGGTTTGTAATTTTGTCGGCATATTATTTGTTGATGACCAGTTTGCTTTTTCCAACCAGGGAGATTTTTTGGTCTTTAAGCGAGACCATGACCCGGTCGCTGGTTAGCTTGTTGGTCCCTTGTTCGGCCCGGGAGTTGCCGAACAGGATGATGTTCTGTTCGTCGGTAAAGTAGTCGGCGGTGTCTCCCCAGGCGTTGATGTCGCGATAGGCGATCCGGACCTCGTCTTTAAGCTTCAATTTCTTTTTCTGCTGGTAATACTGGATCGCTTTAGCGGTGACCCGGGCGTCCTGCCAGCTGATGCGGGGGTTGCCGTTGGCGGTAAAGATATCCTGCGCTCCGGTTACGCTGAAAGATTCCGCTTCCAGGGTGAGCGGGACACTGCCGGCCGGCGCGATGACTATTTTAGGCGAGCCGGACAAGGTCATCTTTTTAAATTCGACGTCGCCGCTCAAGGTCTCGGCGTAGGCCGAAGCGTCTCCTTTGTTCAGCATGATTCCGCCCTGGCAGAGGAGCTTTTGGTCGGCCAGCCGCCAGCGGAGATTCTTGGCCTTGAACCAGTAACCGAGGCCCTGCTTGTACTCTTTGGGGAAAGAGAAAAAGGAGAGCTTGCCGGTCTTGATCGAACTTAGCAATTGGTTGATCTTCCCGGCGGCCGCCAGGTCGTAGCCGACAGGGTTATCCAGGTAGATCTCTTTTTTGTCTTTTTCCCAGAGGGCGGCGGGGGAGGAAAAACGCAAGACCGGTTTTCCTTTATTGAAGAAAGTTCCTTCCACGTTTTGCAAGGCGGCGATCCCAGCGTTTTTATTGAGCATGCCGGTGTCGGCTTCCAGTTCCCAGTATT
This sequence comes from Candidatus Margulisiibacteriota bacterium, assembly GCA_041649975.1. Lineage (GTDB taxonomy): Bacteria > Margulisbacteria > WOR-1 > O2-12-FULL-45-9 > XYB2-FULL-48-7 > XYB2-FULL-45-9. The sequence continues at coordinate 8,832 of JBAZMB010000012.1, forward strand.
TAACCCCGTTGACGACCTCTTCGACCGTGACTTTCTTGAAGATCAGGTCGGCTTTCTTTTCTTGTTCTTTCAGGGAATTGTAGATCCGGCTGGAAACGTCTTCTTTCGGGACGAAAAGGGCCCAGTAGAAGACCCAGACGAAAAAGACCGCCGCCAGGATCGGGATTAAGGCCTTGAGTTTCATGGTCTAATAGCCCAGGGCGCGCAAACGGACCGCTTCCATGGTTTCCATGAAGCCTTTCCATTTGTCCCCTTTGCGGTTGTAACCTTCACCCAGCAGCAAGTGGAGCGCGGCGACGTTGCTGTCGATCGCCAAGCCTTTCTTGGTGATCTCCATGGCGGTGTCGGTTTCGTTGAGTTCCCCGTAGATCAGCGCCTGATAGCCGTAGCCCCAGACGTTATAAGGATCGATCTTGAGGACATTTTCCAGTTCCCGGATCGCTTCTTTTTTCCGTTCATTGAAGTAGTAGGCAAAGGCGAGGCGGAAGCGAAGCCGCCAGTCGCTGGGGTTTTCGGTAACCTTTTTCTCGTACATTTCCAGCCCTTTTTTCTTGAAGCTGGGGTCGATCTCGACCGTTTTTTTAAGGTTGTTCCAGCCGTCCTGCAGGTTGTTGGTATAAGCCATGGTGATGGCCAGGTCGAAGCGGGTGGCCGCGTCGTTGGGATTAGCCCGGACCGCCGCTTGTTTGGCTTCTAATTCTTTTTGCAGTTCCGGGGTGATCCGCCAGGCGTTCGCGAGCGAAGCGCTAAGCACTAAGCACCCAGCCAGGATTAGTAGGCGTTTTGAAAAGTTCATTTTTTCCCTCCCAGTATTTTGGCGACGATGTTGGTGGTCGAGCGGCCTTTGATCGGCGGGATAACCACAACTTTGCCGCCGAGCGCTTCGACGAGTTTTTTCTCCGGCAGGTCGTTAACGTTGTAGTCCCCGCCTTTGACGTGAAGATTTGGTTCGACCGCTTTGATCAGATTGTCGGGGCGGAGTTCGCCAAACAGGATCACGTAATCGACGCATTCAAGCGAGGCGAGGATCTCCGCCCGTTCCAGTTCGGAGACGTAAGGCCGGGCCGGTCCTTTGAGGGCGGCGACCGACTTGTCGGTGTTGACCCCGACGATCAAAATATCGCCGAGCTTCTTGGCCTCGCGCAGATATCGGACGTGGCCCAGGTGGAGAATATCGAAACAGCCGTTGGTGAAGACCAGCTTCATTCCTTCGCTTTTCAGCCCCTTGGCGATCGGCGCGATCTCCTGGCGGGTCTTGATCTTACGGGTGACCGGTTCATGCCCGGCCAGCGATTCTTCCAGTTCTTCCCGGAAACAGGGGGCGGTGCCGATCTTGCCGACGACAACCGAGCCGGCGAAGTTGGAGAGGAGGGCCGCTTCCCGCGTCGAGGCTCCGGCCGCCAGGGCCAGGGTCAGGGTGGCGATGACCGCGTCGCCCGCGCCGGTGATATCGAATACTTCACGGGGAACCGCCGGAAAGGTCTTGGCCTCTTTGGCGTCGAAGAGGGTCATGCCGTCGCGCCCCCGGGTGATCAGGACATAACGGCTTTTAGTCTTTTGCAGGAGCGTTTTTCCGGCCTGCCGCAACGAGAGGTCGTCTTTGATCTCGATCCCGGCGGCGACAATTGCTTCCCGTAAATTTGGGGTGATGATGGTAACCCCGGCGTATTTGGCGTAGTCATGGCCTTTCGGATCGACCGCGACCGGCTTTTTGTGGGCTTTGGCCAGCTTAATGATCGTTTGACAGATCGTTTTCGTGACCAGCCCTTTTTCGTAATCGGAAATGACGACCGCGTCAACCCGCGGAATGAGCTCTTTTAAGCGACGGGTGATCTGCTGGGTCAAGGCGGGAGAGAGGACCGATTTGTCTTCGCGGTCGACCCGGACGACGTGCTGGGAGGCGGCGATGATCCTCGATTTGAGGATGGTCGGCCGGACGTCGTCGACGATGATGAAATTGGTGCTGACGTTGATCTTTTTCAGGGCGTTGAGGAGTTTTTCTCCCGAACTGTCCCGGCCGATGATCCCAATCAGGTAGGGGGTCCCGCCCAGGGCGGCGATGTTGGCGGCGACATTGCCGCAGCCGCCGGGGACATGGGTCGTCTTTTTAACGTCGGCGATCGGGACCGGCGCTTCCGGTGAAATGCGGGAAACGGTACTCCAAATGTGTTCGTCGAGCATCAGGTCGCCGACGATCAAAACTTTTTTACCGGCAAAATTAGCGATGTATTTTTTTAGGTTGTCCAAGGTTTAGTCCTTTCCTTACAAGGGTGTTTCTGTAATGGTATAGGAGTGAGGGCTATTTTTCAAGAGCTGATTGGCCAAGAAGCCAGTCGGCCGCCGCCAGGAGATCGGGCGCGATAAAATCGGCCGGTTTCCGGAGCTTCTTCTTTGATTCTTCTCCCAGACCGGTCAGGACCAGGATCGTTTTGGTCCCGGCGTTCTCCCCGGCTTCGATGTCGCTCGGTTTGTCGCCGATCATAAAAGAGCGGCTAAGGTCGAGCTGGTGTTCCCGGGCGGCTTGTTTTAACATGCCGGGCGAGGGTTTGCGGCAGTCGCAATCCTCTTTGTAAGGATAAACCCCGTGTTCGGGGTGGTGGGGGCAGTAGTAAGTGCCGTCCAGGTGGGCGCCTTGAGCGAGCAGGAGTTTGTGCATCGTTTTGTCGATCGTCTGGAGCATATCTTCGGAGATTATTCCCCGGGCGACCCCCGACTGGTTGCTGATGATGATCACTCGCCAGCCGGCTTCGTTCAGCTTTTTGATCCCCTCGATCGCTCCCGGTAGGAATTCGATCTCCTTGGGGGAGCTTAAGTAGTGAGCGTCTAAAATGACCGTCCCGTCCCGGTCAAGAAAGACGGCTGGTTTGAGTGCTGTCATGCGCTTATTATAGCACGCGGGAGTAACTGTGATATAATACCCGAGCTATGTACGCCGATTCACTGGCCAATATGATCAATGAACTGCAAAAGCTGCCCGGGATCGGGCCGAAGTCGGCCCAGCGGCTCGCTTTTCATTTATTAGGATGTACCGATAAGGGGATCTCTGACCTATTGGGGGCGATCCGCTTGGCCAAGGAGACTATCCGCCACTGTTCGGTCTGCTTTAACATTACCGATATCGACCCCTGCAAGCTCTGTGCCGATACTAACCGTGATTCCACCTCCCTCTGTGTGGTCGGCGAGCCGAAAGATCTGGTGGCAATCGAGCGTTCTGGTGTGTATAATGGCAAATATCATGTCCTGGGCGGAGTGATCTCTCCCCTGGACGGGATGGACCCGGAAAGCCTGCGGATCAAAGAGCTCCTTATCCGCCTCGGCAAAGAGGACATCAGGGAAGTGGTCCTGGCGGTCAATTCCACGACCGAAGGTGAAGCGACCATAATCTACCTGACCAAATTGATCAAGCCCCTGGGGATTAAACTGACCAGGATCGCTTACGGTCTGCCGGTCGGAGCGGATATGGATTACGCCGATCCGGCGACTCTTTACAAAGCCCTGGAAGGGCGAAGAGAGGTAATGTCATGATGAACTTATTAAAATGGTATTGGGGGACCTGGTGGCAGATCATGGTCCGGCCGATCTATTTCTACGCCAAGCTGGCCGAGGAAAACTGGAAAGAGAAATCGTATTCGTTTTTCCTGGTCACCGCCTGGCTTCTTTCTTTTGCCATGACCCTGGCGATCTTCTTCTTCCAGTATCTGCCGATCGGTCAGACCCTGATCGAAGGGATCGTCGGCTATAAATTTATTTTGATCATGCCGGTGATGATCACCCTGGCTTTTGTTTTTTTCCTGATCACCTTTTTTATCCTGGCCGGATTGTTGGTCGTCGGCGTAACCGCCGCTTTCTTTGTTCTTTCTTACGTCTTTCATTACGTATATTTGCTTTTGGGCGGTAAAGGGTCGGTTGAGCGGACCCTGCAATGCGTTTTTTACAGCTCCGCTTTCTTGCTGGGGGCCTTCCTGATGGTTATTGTGGCTTTCCTGACCCGTTATGAGCTCTTGTCCTTCGAGCTTTTCCGGGTCGGTTGCAATTTTATTTTCGTGTTGATGATCGTTTACGTTTACGGCATTTGGGCGGTGGTCGGCCGCCGAGTGTACGGCGTGCCTAAGTGGAAAGCCTTCGCCGGCGCGCTGGTCCCCGTGGTAATAATGTTGATTTTTGTGTTCGTGTTTGATAAAATCGGAATGGAAAGGTTAAAATCATGGATAACACCGTTGAAATAAGATGGCATGGACGTGGTGGACAAGGGGCTAAGACCGCAGCGCTTCTTTTAGGAGAGGCGGCAATGTCTCTGGGTAAGTATATTCAGGCGTTCCCGGAATATGGGCCGGAAAGGATGGGCGCCCCGGTCGCTTCGTTTAACCGGATCTCCAGCCAGCCGATCAATCTCCATTGTTCGATCACCAATCCCAGCCTGGTCGTGGTCCTTGACCCGACCCTGATGGGGAAAGTTGACGTGACCGAAGGGTTGCCGGCCGATGGTTCGATCATCGTTAACACCACCTTGGCCCCGGCGGAGATCAAAAAACAGTTGGGGGTAAAGGGGCTTAAGGTCTTTACCGTTGACGCCTCCGGCATTTCCAAGGCGACGATCGGGCGGGAGATGCCCAATACCCCGATGTTGGGTGCCTTGGCCAAGGTCAGCGGCTTGCTTGAGTTCGATATGATGATGAAAGATATGGAAAAGAAACTGTCCGAAAAATTCAAGAATAAACCCGAGGTCGTCAAGGGAAACCTGGAAGCGATCAAACGGGCGTTTAATGAGGTACACGGAGAATGAAACAGGAAAAACCAGGCTGGAAAAAATTGCCCCTAGGCGATGTTGTTCAGGCGGGGACCGCGGCAGCTTTTGAGACCGGCGATTGGCGGAGCGAGCGGCCGACCTGGCATGCCGACCGCTGTATCCAGTGTCTGCAATGTTGGATCTATTGCCCCGACTCTTCGATCGTAGTTAAAGACGCGAAAATGACCGGCATCGATTACAAGCACTGTAAGGGATGCGGGATCTGCGCGAAAGAATGCCCCGTGAAGCCGGAAAAGGCGATCACGATGGGGCCGGAAGGAAAGTAGTATGGTTAAGGTTGTAGCAAAAACAGGTAATGAGGCGATGGCGGAGGCCATGCGCCAGATCAATCCCGACGTTGTCGCGGCTTACCCGATCACTCCGGCGACCGAGATCGTCATGATCTTCGCCAAGTACGTGGCCGACGGTCTGGTTGATACCGAATTCGTGGCGGTCGAGTCCGAACACTCCGCGATGTCGGCGTGTGTCGGCGCTTCCGCGGCCGGCGGACGGGTCATGACCGGGACCTCTTCGCAAGGCTTGGTCTATATGTACGAAATTCTGCCGATCGCGGCCTCGCTCCGCTTGCCGATCGTCATGTGCGACGTCAACCGGGCGATCTCCGGGCCGATCAACATCCATTGCGACCACTCCGATACAATGGCGGCCAAAGATTTCGGCTGGGTCCAGATGTTCTCCGAGAATTCCCAGGAAGCCTACGATGGCCTGATCCAGGCGATCCGGATCGCCGAAGACCCGCGGCTCCGTTTGCCGACCATGGTCACGACCGACGGGTTTATCATCAGCCACTGCATGGACAAAATTGAACTGCTGGATGACGCCGACGTTAAAAAATTTATCGGCGCCGAGCGCAAAGCCGATGTCCGCTTGTTGGACCTCGACAAGCCGGTGACCATCGGCCTGATCGATCTACAGGACTATTACTTCGAACACCGCTGTCAGGTCGCTGACGCGATGAAAAACGCCAAGCAAGTTATCCTGGAAGTGGCCGACGAGTTTGCCAAAAAGTTCGGCCGCAAATACGGGCTGATCGAAGGCTACCAGCTCGATGACGCCGAGTATGTCGTGGTCGCGCTCGGTTCGACCTGCGGGACCGCTAAAGTGGTCGTTGACGAAATGCGGGCCAAAGGGGTCAAAGCGGGGCTCCTTAAGATCCGGGTCTTCCGGCCGTTCCCGGCGGAAGAGATCACGGCGGCGTTAAGCAAAGCCAAGGCGGTTGCCATCCTTGACCGGTCCGATACCTGGTCGGCGCAGGGGGGGCATGTTTTCACCGAAGTTCGTTCGGGAATGTTCGATCTTAAAGCCCGGCCCAAAATGATCAATTATATCTATGGATTAGGCGGCCGCGAGATCAATCTGGACCATATCCGCCAGGTTTTTGGCGATCTCCAGAACGTTGATAAACAGCCTTTGATCCAATATTTAGGAGTAAGAGAGTAATGGCAAATTTAAAGGAATTATCTAAAAGACAAGAACCCTTAACCGGCGGGCACCGGCTTTGTCCCGGCTGCGGCGCCTCGATCGTCGTCCGCCAGGTATTGCTTGCTTCGAAAGACCCCGTAGTGGTCGTTTCAGCGACCGGTTGTTTGGAAGTTTCGACCACCATCTTTCCGTATGCCGCCTGGCAGGTTCCTTTCCTGCACAATGCTTTTGAGAACGCCGCCGCGACCATGTCCGGCGTTGAAGCCTACTACCAGTTTCTGAAGCGAAAAGGGAAGACCTCCCAGCATATCAATTTCGTCGCTTTTGGCGGCGACGGCGGAACCTATGATATCGGCTTACAGTCGCTCTCCGGCGCGATGGAGCGGGGACACGATTTTACTTACGTTTGTTATAATAACCAGGCTTACATGAACACCGGTATCCAGCGGTCGAGCGCCACGCCGAAAGGGGCGAACACGACCACCGAACCGGCCGGTAAAGTTAAGCAAGGTAAGACGATGAACCGGAAGGACTTAACCGAGATCATGGTCGCGCACGCGATTCCTTATGTTGCTCAAGCGACAGTCGGGAACTGGGCCGACCTGACCCGCAAGGCCGAGAAAGCGTTTTCGATCCGCGGACCAAAATTTCTCAATGTTCTGCAACCGTGCCGTTTAGGCTGGGCTTACAAGCCGGAAGATACCGGAGTTGTTGGGCGCCTCGCGGCCGAGACCTGTTTCTGGCCGCTCTATGAAGTCGAGAACGGTGTTTATAAAGTGACCAAGCCGCGGGAAAAGAAACCGATAACCGAGTTCCTGAAGACCCAGGACCGTTTTCGCCATCTTTTTAAGCCGGGGAACGAACAATTGATCGCGGATATTCAAGCGGAAGTCGACCAGCGCTGGGCATTGCTTCTGGCCAAAGAAGCACCGGCGAAGGCGGCGGGATAAGGGGAGGATAGTATGAACAAGAAACAATTAGCGGGAAAAGTCGCGGATAAGTCTGATCTGACCAAAGCTCAAGCCGAAGCCCTGATCGACGTTGTTTTGAAAGAGATCGAAGAAGCGTTAACCCGTAATGATAAAGTCAGACTGGTCGGGTTCGGTAATTTTGTGGTCCGGAAAAGAAAAGGCCGCATTGGCCGGAACCCTCAGACCGGAGCGCAGATCACGATCGATGATTCCAAATCTCCGGCTTTTGTTCCGGGGATCAACCTCAAGAACGCGATCAAGGGCAAACCGAACGCTTAGTTAATGACAACTCTTGATGAAGAGCTAAGCAGCCTGTTAGAGGTCCTGCCGCCGCTCGTCAAGCAATCGATAGTCGCTCATCCTGAAATTAAAGGGTTAGTCGAGGTCGTCTTAGACCTTGGCAAACCAGCCGAAGCTAGATTTGCCCACAACGTTCACTATTTTCCCGAAATGTTGACCTCCCAGGATGACATTGACCACGTGGTCGGTAAAGTCGGTGACTTTACATCTGATAACCGGGCCGGAGTGGAACGGACCCTGCACCGGATTTCTTGTATCCGCAATCGGCGGGGGAAGATCATTGGCCTGACCTGTCGGGTCGGACGGACCATCATCGGGACCATTGATATTATCAGGGATGTTGTCGAATCAGGAAAAAACGTCCTTTTTGTTGGACCTCCCGGCAGCGGGAAGACCACTAAGCTCCGCGAAGCGGCTCGGGTCTTGAGCGAACAGTTTAAGAAGCGGGTGATCGTGGTCGACACCTCAAATGAGATCGGCGGCGACGGTGATATTCCTCACCCGGCGATCGGCAGCGCTCGCCGGATGCAGGTCCCGTCCCCCGACTTCCAGCACAAGGTCATGATCGAAGCGGTCGAGAACCATATGCCGGAAGTCATTATTGTTGATGAAATTGGGACCGAAGCGGAAGCGGCCGCCTGCAAAACGATTGCCGAGCGGGGTGTTCAGCTGATCGGTACCGCCCACGGGGTGACTTTTGGTAATATTATCAGCAATCCGACCCTGACCGACCTGGTCGGCGGGATCCAATCGGTTATTCTCGGCGACGAAGAAGCCAAACGCCGCCATACCCAGAAAGCGGTCCTGGAAAGAAAAGGGCCGCCGGCTTTCGAGATTGCGGTCGAGATCCAGGAACGGGATAAGTTCGCGATCTACGGCGATGTCGCCCGGTCGGTTGACGCGATCCTGCGCGGTTTCCCGATCCAGCCGGAGATCCGGGTCCGCAAACCGGACGGCAAGATCGAAATTTCGCAAACAGCGCTTGAGCCGATGGAGATGCCTTCGGATGAAGAGATCATGCGAGGCGAGGCGGAAAAAGGGGACGGTCCGGTCCGCATCTATCCTTTTGGGGTCAATAAACAGACGATCGAACGTTCGCTCCGGGCGCTGCAATTGCCGGCGGTCGTCGCGTCCGAGATTGATAATGCTGACCTGATCCTGACCGTTAAGTCCAAAGCGCGGGCGGGGACCAAGATCATGCTGGCGGCGGAAGAGAGGAATATCCAGGTCCACGTGATCAAAAAGAACGTCTCCTCACAGATCATTAAGTTCCTGAAGTTTTATTTTGGTACCGCCGGCAAAGAAGAGAATGAAGCGGTCGCCATGCGGGAAGTGGAAGACGCGATTGTGGAGGTCAAGAGAGGGAAGAAGGCGATCGATCTCAACCCCCAGAACTCTTATCTACGCCGTCTCCAGCACCAGCGGGCCGATGAAGCGGGTTTGCATTCCGAATCGGTGGGCGAGGAGCCGAAGCGGCGGGTCCGTATTTATCCGTAATATTCCTGAAATTTACCGCAAATATTAACGAATTAGCTTTGAAAGCTAATGAAAACAGTTTTATCTACGAATCTAACCAGAATTCACTCGAGAGGACAACTATCTTTAAAACGGGTGTTGTTTGCCCAGACTTTTGATTCCTCATTATTAAACCCCGCGAATCAAGTTCACTTAGCATTGATCAGAGGCAGAGCTTTGGAGGACGCATTATTTGGCCATGAAATGGCCAAGGACGAAATTATTGCCAGATATGAAGCAAGATTGGCCCCGCTGATTATTGGCCGCTATGAAATGGTACGTCACGGGGAAGCGCTAAGGTTGAACGATTTTTGGGAGGGGGCAAAGGGCGGGGTTCACTTAAAAATATTGGTCAAATATTTGTTTGAACAAGTTTTGGGACTGCGGATTGACGAGCGGACTAGGACGATCGACCAGCGGTTGTTTGGGCCGAACCAAAAAGCATTTTTAGGCAGCCAGGGAGTGACGGATTGGCCGGCGCTCTTTGCCCAATATAAGCTAAAAGGGATGATGATTAGAGCGTTAGAACAGCCTAATTCGGTGGTTGAGGCGGTAAGAAGGACATATCCCTGGATGTTCGATTCTCATACAGCCGAAGGCCAGCATTTACATTTGCTCGATTTCCCCCGGTTGCCTAAAGTGAGCGGTCCCGATGAGGCGAGATGTGCCGAATTAAGGCATGTTTTGGAAAAACACCTTGGCCTGGAAATGGATGAAGCAACCGGTTCGATCGATCAGCGATATTTAGGCACTAATCAGAGAGCGTATTTAGCGTCGCAAGGAGTTGCGCGGTGGCTTGATCTGCTGGTGAAAATCGAAGCGGCTGGTCTGGTCCGTGGTGTTTTCAAAGATTCATTTTATCTGGCTTTAAAAACTGCTTACCCTTGGGCTTTTGACCTGTCAACTCCGGAAGGACGTCATTTGCATCCTTGGGATTTTTCGCCTCAGGGGATTTGGCTTAACCGGGAAACGCGAATTGTTGCGCTCAAGCATTTATTTGAACGGCACTTGGGTTTGGTTGTCGAACCCAAAAAGATCAGCCAGGAAATTACTACTGCCCGGGGGATTAAAACCGTTTTGCAAAGAGAAGGGGTCAACGGCTGGAATGAGCTGTTTGAAAAACACGGCTTAGTTTGTCTGCTTTATTCATATGAAGTGAAAAATACGACCGAGGTCCAAGCGATTGCTGCCTTGCGGGAAGCGTATCCGTTCGCTTTTGATCAAAATTCTCCGGAGGGAGCTCACTTGCATCCGTGGTTATTCCGTGCCAATTGGGGGAGGGAAGCTGGGAGGGGAGAAGCGGTCACGGCAGTCAGGCATATATTTAGTCGGCATCTGGGAATAATTAACGATGAAACAAGGACGATTAGCTCCCAGTTGAAGGAAGGAGCCGTTCCAGCTGTAGGTGGCTGGCATAGCGTTTTGGCGGATGAAGGCTTGGCTGGTTTGTATGGGGTTGTTTATCGGGGGAGGCCGAAAGAGCTGTTAGCTGATGCTTATCCCTGGCTTTTTGACCTGAAAACCGAAGAAGGGCAACATCTTCATCCATGGCGACTCCCTTCCGGTAAAAAAATGAGCGATGAGCAAGCGGATGAAATCGTTAAGACTAGCCTTCGCCATATCGCGGTCCAACATTTGGGCCTAGCCTTGGACCGTGATTCGCTTTGGAAAGGGTTGCGCAAAAAAGTTCTTTTCGCCCATGGGCTTTCAAAAAAGATGTTCAGGGTAAAATACGGTTGCTCCCGGGCGGCGTTGCTTCGGGTCGCTTTCCCTGAATTATTTCCGAAAAACATTCCTTTACAGGACTGGCTGGGCTCTTTTCGCGCCGAACCTTGCCAGTGGGGGGAAGTGCCGATTAATGTCCAGAAGTGGTTTGTAACGATCTTGGCGGCCGAGCTGAATAAAGATCCGGGCATGTTGATGGTTGGCGACTTTCAGGCTTGCCTGCCGGTTTTCGCTGGCAAAAATCTTATGGGTTTGCTTCGGCATTATCGGACGGAAGGGATGACCGACCCGCAAACTTTAGTGTTAATAAAAAAGAGATTTCAGCTGACAGGTGAAGAACGGGACATTGGCTACTGGTTGAGCCAATTACGGGCTGGCAATATTAACTGGAAAATTGTCCCGCCTTCAGTCAAGATTAAATTTATTTTATTGGCGGCCTGGCATGCGGAAAAACATTTTCTTCGCTTGTCAGCTGTCGATTACCGTTCCCCGCGTCAATTGTTCGGCGGTAAAACATTAAGTGGATTATTATCTTTATATTTAAAGACGGGGGAAAAGCCCGAATTGGCTTTGATCCGGCTGGTTCGCTTAGTTATGCAGACCAAGAGAGAAGAGGCGCTGGCGCTTAAAGACGACGAAATGGTAAGAAGAAAGTACGCGGACAAGGGAGCAAAACTACTGATCTCTCTGGAACCGGAGGCCAGGAACAGATACATCAATGCCTATCTTGATCCCCAGTTGTTTGAACTGGAAGAGAGGAAAAAGATCGCCTTTAAATTGCTGACCGCCTGTAGAGAAGGGATTCATCCCATAGCGACAGTTGGCGGAAAATACCGGGCCGATATTTCGGACGGGTTAGTGATGTTGGGCTACATTGCCGATCTTGGAGTTTCGCTTAACCAATGAGCTGGTAAGTCAGGTGCCTTTTCCAATTATCGTCGGTCGTGGGATAATCGGTCCGGTAGTGCGCGCCTCTTGATTCATGACGGTCAAGCGCCGCTTTGGTGATCAGTTTCGAGATCAAGAGCATATTCTTTAATTCCAATTCTTCTATTAAGCCGACCGGATAGATCAGATCTTTCTCTAGTTTTTCCAACTTCTGCCAGGTGTTTTCCAGGCTTTCCCGCGAGCGGATAATGCCGGTTCCGTTCCACATCGCGGTTTTGATGATCAGTTTGTAACGTTGGATTTCGAAGTCTTTAAAACGCGGCTTAAGATTTGGAATTTGAGATTCTAGCTTTGTTTCGAATTTCGTTAGTATTTCGGATTTAGCCGCCAGTGCCGCCCGGTGGCCGAAGACCAACCCTTCAAGCAGGGAATTGGAGGCCAAACGGTTGGCGCCGTGGACCCCGGTCGAGGCGCATTCGCCGGCGGCATAGAGTCCGGGTAAGTTTGTTCGGCCGTCGATATCGGTTTTAATTCCCCCCATAAAATAATGGGCGGCCGGAGCGACTGGGATGTTATCTTTGGTGATGTCGAGCCCTCGTTCCAGGCAGGTTTTATAGATCATCGGAAAACGATGCTTGATCTTTTCGGCGGCGATCCCTTTTAGCGAAAGGAAGACGTGGTCTTCGCCGGTCGCTTTCATTTCCTCGATGATCGCCCGCGAAACAATATCGCGCGGTGCCAGTTCGAGTTTGGCGTGGTATTTTTCCATGAACCGCTCTCCCCGGTTATTTAGCAGGACCCCGCCTTCGCCGCGGACCGCTTCGGAGATGAGGAAGCGGGGGAGGGCGACGATATCTTCGAATTGTTTGAATTGAACGAGCGCGGTCGGGTGGAATTGGACGAACTCCATGTCGGTCACGATGGCGCCGGCCCGGTAAGCCATGGCGATCCCGTCGCCGGTGGTAAAAGAAGGGTTGGTCGTATAGAGATAGACTTGGGAAACTCCGCCGGTTGCCACCAGGGTTGCTTTAGCTTGGTAAGTCTTGACCAAGCCGGTTTTGCTCTCCAACGCCCTGGCGCCGACACAGCGGCCGGTCTCGGTTAACAGGTCGATCCCCATCATCCCCTGGTGAATTATGACCTTATTTTCACTAACGACCCGACGGCCAAGGGTCTTTTCGATCTCCTTGCCGGTTTCATCTCCCGCGTGGAGGATCCGGCGGCGTTTGTGCGCTCCTTCAAGAGCCAGGGCAAACTCGCCGCTGGCTTCGGTCTCGGCCCGGTCGAAGCGGGCTCCCATTTCGATCAGTTCTTTGACCCGGTCAACCCCTTCGGTGACCAGGACCCGGACCGCTTTTTCGTCGCACAATCCAGCGCCGGCGGCGATGGTGTCTTCAAAATGGAATTCGGTGGAATCCCGGGGTTGGTCGATGGCGGCCGCTATTCCGCCTTGGGCCTTTTCCGTGGCGCTTTCGCCGATCTTGCCTTTGGTTAGGAGAATGACCTGGCCGTAAGAACTAGCTTCCAGCGCGGCCGAGAGTCCGGCGATCCCGCCGCCGATGATGAGAAAATCACAGGAATAGTGGTTATCCGACATAAATCCATTATACACCAGGGGAGTGGAAAGTTAAATTAAAGTAGGTTATAATCTTGTCATGTTCGAATGGGTCGTCGATATCGTCCAATTTACCAACACCAGCCCGGTTTTTAAGGGGTTGGGGGCGTTAATTGTTGGGGTAGTAGCCTTGCTTTTTGCCTGGTGGATGAGGAAAAGATGGCAGGAACCGTTAGAAGGGGGCTTTAAAGTCTTTCTCGGTCTGGCCATTTTTATTATCCTATATGGCTTGTTTATCTTGGTTTTTCAGCCTCATTGGTGGAACCCGCCTTATTAGGTTATTATTGGGGGATCGTCTAACGGTAGGACTGCAGCCTCTGGAGCTGCGTATCGGGGTTCGAATCCCTGTCCCCCAGCTTTTAATGCCGTGAAATCATTTCGATTTCTTTTTCAATTAGATCGGTGCTGGCTGATAGCCGTTTTTCAGCATCTCCCTTTATGATAAATATGGCCGGGATTGTTTGATCCTTGCCAAGAAATCTTTCAAAGAGTTCATCATACGCGTCCCCTTCGGTTACATCCACCTTTACAAAGATTATCTGACCTTTATATTTGGCCGCCAGCTTTAACAATTTTGGCTCAAATATTTTACACGGGGAACACCAATCGGCCGAGAAACTGACAACAATTATATTATTCGGGTTTTCCCTCAAAGCGTCCAATTCTCTTATTGTGGCTATTTCAGGCATTAAGTCGTTTAATTGATGGTCTTTTCTTATCTTGTTTCTGGCCGTTTCCACTCTCGTTTTTACGGAGGGATCTTTTTCCGTCTTTAATGATCTGGTCAGATATTTTGCCTCGTCAATTTGTCCATACTTTCCAAATATTTCCGCTATGCGCAATCTGACCGCCGGACTTTCATCTTTTAGCAAGCGTTCTCCCAATAAAGCTGCCGCCGAGCTAAAGCCTGATTTATTCCCTTTTTCTCCGATTTCATCAGCGACTCTCGCCCTATTAGCCGGGTCCTTATCATCGCACAATGTGCCAAATAATTTTAAGATCTGATTGTGGAGAATATCCCTTTCCGCTATGAATAATTCAACCTGGGAGGATCTGTGCGGTGAATCTACTAAGCCATAGCCTGATGCGGCCAAGAGGGACGCGGCGATTGCCAGCGGTCTTGCTTTGTTCCCAAGCACTTCTCCCGCTCGGCGATACATTCGGCCAAATGATGAAACCCTTTGCACTGATAAATTAATAATAATCACCTTCAAGGCTCAAAAGCTTCGGGCCTTCTCTCATATATATCGCTATTTTTTGGCGTAAATTTCAGCTTAATGCACTAAAGGGGGAATAATTTAAGCCTATCCAGCCAATATTGCAATTGCTTAAAGGGCCTAATTTTGCTAAAATTAGACGTTATCCTCCCATGGGCTCATAGCTCAGATGGCTAGAGCGCACGCCTGATAAGCGTGAGGTCGGTGGTTCGATTCCACCTGGGCCCACCATTTCTCAATTTTGCCTGGCAAAATTGAGAAACACTAAATTCTGAACTCTAAACAAAGTCGTAAAATTAATTCAGGCGCGAAAATCGTCACCTTCAGGTTGCCAAAATCATAACCCGAAAATAACCCTTTACCCCTTGCATTCTTCTTTGGACTTTACTAGAATACTGTCCCCTCCGGCAGAGGGGATCAACAAAGGAGGTGAGGGCGAGACATGAAAACTGTTCATAAATGTTATTTAGGGGGTGGTTGCGATGCAAGATACCTTCTTTCTTTCGACAGCGTTTATGATCTCGTATCTCCTTCAGGACCAGGACTATCTAAAAGATCTTTTGTCTAATTTTTTGAAAGATATTTAATATCTTTATTTTATTAAAAGATTGATCCTCTGCCGGAGGCAAGGTTCCCAACTAAGGAGCGCTCAATGAAGAAGAGCCCCGCGGCAATCATGATCCTGGGTGTTTTTCTCCCCATTATCTTCGCTATTTATATTATAAGCGGTCACGGCATGCTTGATTATTTTCGTGATTTTTACCCGGTTCAGCTTGGCTTCTGGGGGCTGGGCGGGTTGGCTGTGGCGGTTTTAGCCGCCGCGCTGATCGAACGAAAATGGGGTGGTCGGCCGCTGGCCCTGATCGTCGCTTCGTTTTCCATTATGGTAACGATATTTATTTGGTCTTATTTGACGATCCCCCGGCTTATTCAGCGAGGAGTTGTTCAGCCGATCAATTTTCTGCAAAGCGACGAGCGGGTTGAGCCCAGTTTCCGTTTTGCCGCGGCGGGCGATCCCCACCTTGGTGCCAAAGACAACCGGCCTGACCTGACCCTGAAAATGATCGGACAGGTAAAAACCAATAAATATCAGGCCTTTTTTCTGCTTGGCGACCTGGTTCAGCTGGGATTTAACGATCAGCTCTGGAAACAAGCCCTGATGACGATGTCGTTGCTTGGCCCCGTGCCGGTCGGATATGTTCTAGGCAACCATGACGCGATGTTCTTTGGCGATGCTCTTTTTGCCAAGTATGTAAGAAAGCCTCCGTTCTGGCAGCGGATCGACCGGGGGAGGGTCCATTTTCTTCTCCTTGACCTGGAGTGGGACGACCAGCTCTTTACCAGGGAACAGGAGAGCTGGCTCCAGGCGCAATTGGCCCAGATACCCAGGGAAGATTGGTGCGTTGTGATGAGCCACACGTTCTATTATTGTTCCGGGCGAAGGGAGGATGGCTGGGATTGGTTCGATAATAAAAAAAATATCGGTCGGGTCACTCCATATTTCGAGAAGAACGGAGTCGACATTGTCCTTTCCGGCCACGAACATCACGCCGAAGTCCTGCGAAAGAACGGGGTGACCTACGCGGTGGTCGGAACATTTGGGGGAGTTTTAAGCAAGCCGCCGATCTATATTTCGCCGGCCAGCCTTTGGTGTGAGACCGACAATTGGGCCTTTGCCGACATTACTCTTTCAGGCGAAAATGGCGTTTTAGCGATCAGGGACCCGGCTGGACGGGTATTATTTAAGACCACTTTGCGCAACCGACGTTAATTCAGCCCAAACTCCTTTAACTCCGTGACCCACCGCCAATATTTTTTGGGGATCATCCGCTGGAAGTACTTCAGGTTGCGCCGCTCCGGGATATACTGCGA
>JBAZMB010000013.1:0-24645 GCA_041649975.1 Candidatus Margulisiibacteriota bacterium
CAGGATCTCTTCGTTGTAATCTTTCATGTTGACGACCTGGGCGTAGAGCCGGGCGTTATCGAGCGCCACCGCCGTCTGGCTCGCCAGCGTGCTTAATAGCCCGATATCTTCCGAGGTCATAATGTCCCCCGAAGTTTTGTTCCCCAAAGCGATGATCCCGATCATTTGGTCTTTGGAAATGATCGGCACCCAAAAGGGGATCCCCAGCCGGTCCATTTCGTCCCGCACCTCTTCCAGGTCGGTCGGGTCGGCCACCGCCTGGACGTGAATCGACTGCCGCTCGATCTCGTCTTCGATCTCGTCCCGGACCAGGACGTCCTGCATGATCGAAAGCCAGGAGACGATCGGGCTGTCGACGTCGATCTCGATCCGTTTGTAGCGCGGGATCGACATCGGGATCGAACGGAAATGTTCCCGCTCCTGGTCAAGGAGCAAAAAGGAGATCTCCGAGACCTCCATTGTTTTAACGAATGACATGACGATCAGTTTAGTGAGTCCTTCGATCTTGATGACCGAAGCGATCTCCCGGCTGATCTTAAGAAGTGTGTTCCGGTAGTCGTAGCGCCCTTTAAAAAAGAGGCGGTCGGCGATCAGGCCAAAGATGGTCACCAGCGGCTGGTAAAGAATGGCGACCGCCAGCGCGTCGAAAGCGGAAAAGGTCAGCAGGCCAAAACCGGGCTGGCCGGCAAAATACAATTGGCCGACCAACGCGATGATCGAAAAGAGAAAAAGGGAAAAAAGGGCGGCCAAACCGTAGACCGTGATGTGGTGGATGATAATATCCAGGCTCATCAGGCGATGTTTCAGGATTGAATAATAGCCGAAGGCGGTCAGTATCATCAGAAAAAACGGCCCATAGCCGAGAAGCTGGTTAAAACCGATCAGCGGCAGGAGGAAATTCCCCAGGATCGGCACGATCAACGCCAATGAGCCCCCCAGTATAATGTACCCGACCTGGAGGCGGCTGGTCCCGAAATAGTGTTTCCGCTTCCGCCGGAGGACCTGCGCCGCGTACAAGATCGTCCAAACGACAAACAAGAGATATATAGGCAATCCTAACCCGGCGTTGAAGCCGTTCCCTTCCGGAGAAATGACCGCGTTTTCAAACAACAAGCCGGTAAAGGAAAGCGCCAGCAGGACCAGGGCCCCAATCCCCCAGGCGATCAACGTCGTCAGCTTCGGCAAGTTATCGAGTTTCGGAAAAATAAAAGAAAAATAGAGGAAACTGCCCACCATTGCCAGGCCGCTGATCGCCGCGACCCTTAAATAGAAAAGGGCTTCGGCCGGAACTTTGGCGGTGGCAAAAAAGAAGAGGGCTAAAGCGAAAATAAAGATCGAACCGGCCAGAAAAGCGTAAGTGGAATTGATCCGGTTACCGGGAGCGGCCGACAAAACCGCCCACCCCATCGCCAAACTGGCCAAACCGGCGTAGAAAGGCAAAACATAGTGCGGTAAGCGAAAAATTAGCAGGGCTAAAGTTCCAGCGATACCGAAAAAAATCAACAGGGGGAGATTAAACGGCCGCATTAGTTTGGAGCCTCTGCCGCAGGAGCTCTTCGATCTCCGCCAGTTCGTCCTTGGTGTTGACCCCAAGCGTTTCGGCGGGATCGTCGGTGCTGAAAGCATAGACCGGCCGTTTCTGGTTCCGTAAGATCTCGATCGTGTCGGTCAGGTAATATTCCTTTTGGGCGTTTTCGGAGCGGACCTCTTTTAAAGCGGCAAAAAGGGCTTCCTTATCGAAGCAAAACGTCCCGGTGTTGACCTCGTTGATCTTTAATTCTTCCGGGGAGGCGTCTTTTTTCTCGACGATCTTTAAGATCTCGCCGTTTGGCTGGCGGACGATCCGGCCGTAATTCCCGCCTGCCGGCAAGACCGCGGTCAGGTCGGTCGCCGCCGCTTTCTGCTGGCGGTGGAAATCGAGCAAGCGGCGCAAGGTCCTCTCTGACAAAAGCGGGACATCCCCCGCCAGGATCAGGACCGTCCCTTTAAACCCGGCTAAGTTCGGCTCCGCCATCAAAACGGCGTGGCCGGTCCCCTTCTGCTCCGCCTGGACGACGAACTCGACCGGCCAATCCTTGAAGAAATCGGCGATCAACTCGCGCCGGTGGCCGACGACGACCAGAGTTTTGGCCGGCTGGAGCTTTTGGGTGGTTTTCAGGACATGAGCCAGCATCGGCTCGCCTAACACCGGGTGAAAAACCTTGGGGAGGTCGGATTGCATCCGCACCCCTTTGCCGGCCGCTAAGATCACTACCGCTAAATCGTTCATTAACGTCCATTGTAACAACCGCCGCCCGGGTTGACAAGCATTTTCTACATTGTTATAATTCAAGACGGAAACATGATATCAAGAGCGGCCATCCTCGAACGGCTAAAAAACTCTCTCGATCAGGAACGATTTGCCCACTCCCTCCGGGTAGAAAAGATCGCTCTCGAGCTCGCCGCCAAGCATCATGTCAGCGCGTCCCAGGCTAGCCTGGCCGCCCTGCTCCACGATTGCGCCCGGCGTTACGACCGGCCCGGCCTCCTCCGGATGGCCAAAAAGCTCAAGTTGAAGATCGATCCGGTCCGGCGCTTCGAACCGAAACTTTTTCACGCTGAGATCGGCCGTTATTTGGCGGCCAAAGAATTCGGCGTCAAAAATCAGGCGGTCCTCCAGGCGATCGCCAGCCACACGACCGGACGGGCCGGGATGACCAAGCTGGAAAAAGTGATCTACCTGGCCGATCACATCGAAGTCGACCGGCAGTTCGCCGGGATCGATCAAGTCAGAAAGCTCGCTTTCCTGGACCTGGACCGGGCGATCATTGAATTCACCGGCCACTCGGTCGCCTATTTTCTGGGCCGGGGATTGCCGTTCGATCCGGTCACCGTTGAAACAAGGAACGACCTGTTGCTGAAAAATGGAAACTAAAAAACGCTCGAAAAAAATCTTTGTCGTGATCGCCATTGCCGTGATCCTTTTCGGCATGTTCGCCGGTTTCGCGATCGGCGTCGCCTCCCGACTCGCCTTGCTGGAGGTCTTTTTAAGCTTAGCCCCGACCTCGCCGATCTTTCCAAAGTCGAACATCCTGGTCCTCGGGGTCGACAAGGGATATTCCCACCGCTCCGATTCGATCATGGTCGTCCACGTCGATCCGGACAAACGGGCGGTCGGCGTCGTCTCCATTCCGCGCGACACCCTGGTCACCATTCCCGGCCGCGGCCTCGACAAGGTCAACCACGCCTTTGCTTACGGCGGGGTCGAGCTCGCCCGGCTGACCGTGGAAGAGTTTCTCGGGATCAAGATCCCCTATTTCGTGACCGTCGACCTGACCGGGGTTGAAGAGATCATCGACAAGATCGGCGGCGTTGAGGTCAACGTCCCCAAGCGGATGTATTACGTCGATTATGCCGACGACCTGCGGATCGACCTCCAACCCGGCCGCCAGAAATTGAACGGCCATCAGGTCATGGGCTACCTCCGTTTCCGCCATTCCGACAACGACTTCTCCCGGATCAACCGCCAGCAGGACTTCGTGAAGACCGTCGGCAAACAGCTGATGCGGCGCGAAAACATCCTGCAGAGCCCGGATATTTTCTTCACCCTCCTCGGCTGCATCGAAACGAACCTTAATTCCCGCCAGGTCCTGGGACTCTCGCTCGCCTTGCGCGGCGCCGAAGAGACCGGCCAGATCGGGATGACGACCGTTCAGGGGAGCAGCCTGATGGTCGACGGCATTTACTATTTTAAGCCGGACGCGGAACTCCTCCGTTCGACCGTCGGCAGTTATCTCAAAAAAGAGAGGGAATAATCATTACCAGAAAAAGCGACGAAAAACTCATCGAGCTGATCGCCAAAGCGGCCGAAAGCAAACTGGCCATCGACCTCAAGGCGCTCGATGTCCGCAAGACCTCCAACTTGGTTGATTACCTGATCATTTGCAGCGGGGAAAGCGAGCCCCAGCTTCGCGCCATCGGCAACGAGATCGACCATGTTCTGCGCAAAGCCGACGTTAAAGGCTATCGCTGGCAGGGAGTGCTCGGTTCCGGCTGGATCATCCTCGATCTCGGCTCGATCGTCGTCCACATTTTGGGCGTCGTGGAGCGGGAATATTACAATTTAGAAGAGCTCTGGGGCAAAGAAGCGATAATCTACCATTATTAATTCCCAACCCAGCCCTTTTGGTGTATAATAAACAACGGTTCGCGATCCTTTTTCCTTTGTTTCGTATTTCGTGTTCCTTTGTTTCGAATTTCGTATTTAGATTTTCCCCGCCTTCGGCGGGAAGTGTGGGGCCGTAGTTCAGCTGGAAGAACGCTTGACTGGCAGTCAAGAGGTCAGGGGTTCGATCCCCCTCGGCTCCACCATTTATTTAGGCATAAAACGAGTCACGAGACCCTCCTTGGATCCGCGATTCGCGAAAGCAAAATTCAGAAAGGGGTAAAGAACAATGGCTAAAGGTAAGAAAGAGACCAAGTACGTTTATCGGTTCGGCGGGAAAAAGGCGGACGGCAAGGCGGAAATGAAGAATCTGCTGGGAGGTAAAGGGGCCAACCTGGCGGAAATGACCAACATCGGGATCCCTGTCCCTCCGGGCTTCACCATCACCACGGAAATGTGCACGGTTTATTACAAACTGAACCGGAAATATCCGAAAGCGCTCGACGCCCAGATCCGCGAAAGCATGAAACACATCGAAAAGACCATGGGCGCGGGAGAAGAATTTGGCAGTGAAACCAATCCCCTGCTCGTTTCGGTCCGCTCCGGCGCCCGCGTCTCCATGCCGGGGATGATGGACACGGTCCTTAACCTCGGCCTCAATGATAAGACCGTCGTCGGCCTGGTTAAACAGTCCGGCAATGAACGGTTCGCCTGGGACGCCTATCGCCGCTTCGTCCAGATGTACGGCGACGTCGTCCTCGGCCTCAAACCACAGACCAAGACCGACATCGATCCGTTCGAAGAGATCATGGACGAAGTTAAAAAAGAAAAAGGGATCAAGCTCGATGTCGACCTCAAAGTTGACGACCTCAAAGAATTAGTGAAACGCTTCAAAGCGGCGATTAAAAAACGGAAAGGGATGGATTTCCCGGAAGATCCGTGGACCCAGCTCTGGGGCGCCGTTGAAGCCGTTTTCGGTTCCTGGATGGGCGAGAGAGCGATCAAGTACCGGCAGATCAACAAAGTCCCGCACGACTGGGGAACCGCCGTTAGCGTCCAGGCCATGGTCTTCGGCAACATGGGGAACGACTCCGGCACCGGCGTCGCTTTCACCCGCAACCCATCGACCGGCGAACACAAGTTCTACGGCGAATACCTGATCAACGCCCAGGGTGAAGACGTGGTCGCCGGCATCCGGACCCCGCAGCCGGTCAACAACTCCACCAAGTCTTCCGCCGACCAGAAGACCCTGGAAGAAGTCATGCCGGTCGCTTACAAGACCCTCGAAGCGACCTACAAGAAACTTGAGAAGCATTATCGCGACATGCAGGACATCGAGTTCACCATTCAAAAGGGTAAGCTTTGGATGCTCCAGACCCGGAACGGCAAGCGGACCGCCGCCGCCGCCCTGCAAATTGCCTGCGACATGGTCGCCGAAAAACTGATCGACACCAACACCGCCCTGCTTAGGATCGCCCCATCACAGCTCGACCAGCTCCTTCACCCGACTTTCGACCCGAAAGCGAAAAAAGAAGTCATTGCCAAAGGTCTCCCCGCCTCTCCAGGCGCGGCAACCGGCCAGGCGGTCTTCCACGCTGACGAAGCCGAAGAGTGGGTCAAGGACGGGAAGAAAGTTATTCTCGTTAGGATCGAAACCTCGCCCGAAGATATCGGCGGGATGAACGTCGCTGAAGGGATCCTCACCGCCCGGGGCGGGATGACCTCTCACGCGGCGGTCGTCGCCCGCGGCATGGGTAAATGCTGCGTCGCCGGTTGCGGCGAGATCGATATCAATTATAAGACCAAACAATTCGAAGCTAAAGGGGTCGTCATTAAAGAAGGGGACTGGATCTCGATCGACGGCAGCACCGGTCAGGTCATGAAGGGGAAAGTCCCGACCAGCCTCCCCCAGCTCTCCGGTAATTTCGGCAAGATCCTGGCCTGGGCCGACAAAGTCAGAAAACTCGGGATCCGGACCAACGCCGACACCCCGAAAGACGCGCAGGTCGCCCGCGACTTCGGCGCCGAAGGGATCGGCCTCTGCCGCACCGAGCACATGTTCTTTGAAGGGGATAGAATTAAAGCGGTCCGCGAAATGATCCTGGCCGACGACGTGGCCGGACGCAAAAAAGCGCTGGCCAAACTTCTGCCGATGCAAAAAGGCGACTTCATCGGAATTTTCGAAGCGATGAAGGGACTGCCGGTCACCATCCGCCTGCTCGATCCGCCGCTGCACGAATTCGTGCCGCACGAAACGGCGCAACAGCAGGAAATGGCGACTGAAATGGGCGTTTCCCTGGAACACGTCCAGAAGAAAGTCGATTCGCTCCATGAATTCAATCCGATGCTCGGCCATCGCGGCTGCCGCCTCGGGATCATCTACCCGGAGATCACCGAAATGCAAGCCCAGGCGATCATTGAAGCCGCTTGCGAGCTGAAGAAAAAAGGGATCGTCGTTAAACCGGAGATCATGGTCCCGCTCGTCGGGTCCGTCGCCGAGCTCAAGAACCAGACCGCGATCATCCACCAGGTCGCCAAAGAGACCATCGCCAAATTCGGCGTGAAGGTCGAATACATGGTCGGCACGATGATCGAAGTGCCGCGCGCCGCGCTGGTCGCCGACAAGATTGCCGAAGAAGCCCAGTTCTTCTCTTTCGGGACCAACGACCTCACCCAGATGACCATGGGACTCTCCCGCGACGATGCCGGCAAGTTCTTGCCGACCTACGTCGAGATGGGGATCTATAAAGACGATCCGTTCCAGTCGCTGGACCAGGAAGGGGTCGGCCAACTGGTTGCCATGGCGGTGCAAAAAGGCCGCAAGACCAAGAAGGACCTCAAGCTCGGGATCTGCGGCGAACACGGCGGCGACCCGTCGTCGATCGAGTTCTGCCACCATGTCGGGCTAACCTACGTCAGCTGTTCTCCGTATCGCGTGCCGATCGCCAGACTGGCGGCGGCTCAAGCAGTTTTGAAAGCAAAAAAATAGGAGTTGATTCCGACTGCTAATTCGTGAGGAAATCGAGGGGCGGGAGAAGCAATTTCTCTCGCCCCACGCTGCTTTCTCGGCCAAGACCCGGGGCCGCAAAAAGCAGGAAAAAGAATGCCCGCTCCGCGCCGCTTTCCAGCGTGATCGTGACAGGATTATCCATTCCAAGTCGTTCCGCCGTTTAAAGCATAAGACCCAGGTCTTTATCTCACCGGTCGAAGACCACTTCCGGACCCGGCTGACCCACACTTTGGAAGTGGCGCAGATCGCCCGGACCATTGCCCGGGCTCTCGCCTTGAACGAAGATCTGGCCGAAGCGGTCGCCCTGGGCCACGACCTGGGACATACCCCGTTCGGCCACGCCGGCGAGTATGTTTTAGACGACGTGGTCAAACATTACGGCCGGCGCTTCTATCATAACGAACAGAGCCTGCGGGTCGTCGAACACCTGGAGCGGGACGGCGAAGGGCTCAACCTGACCTGGGAAGTACTCGACGGGATCCGCAACCATACGCCGGACGATCCCTGGCCGGCGACGCTCGAGGGATGCATCGTCCGCCTGGCCGACCGGATCGCTTACCTGCGGCACGACATGGAAGACGCCATTGTCGCCGGAGTCCTGAAAGAAAGACAGCTCCCCCGCCAGCATATGCGGGTCCTGGGGAAGAACATTCTCGACCGGATCGTGACCGATATCGTCAAACACAGCCGGGGCAAACCGGTCATCCGGATGAGCCGGGAGGTCCAGACCGCCATGGACGGTCTCTACGATTTTATGTATAAAAACGTTTACACCAACCCGGCCGCCAAACAAGAAGAGAAAAAAGTACCGGAACTGCTGCAGCGTCTGTTCCGCTACTATCACTACAACCTGCAATTCCAAAAAGGCGTTAAAGAACGCGACCAACTCCAGCACACCGTCGATTTCATCGCCGGCATGACCGACCGCTATGCCATCAATAAATTCCAGGAGCTTTTCGTCCCCGACGAATGGAGGCAGACTGCTTGATCCCAGCCCAAACGATCGAAGAGATCAGAAAAAAGTCGGATATCGTCTCGGTCATTTCAGAATATGTGCCGCTCCGCAAACGGGGCCGCAGCCATTTGGGGCTCTGCCCGTTCCATTCTGAAAAGACCGCTTCGTTCACCGTTTCGGAAGAGAAACAGTTGTTCCACTGCTTCGGCTGCGGCGCGGGCGGGAACGTTTTTGACTTTATCATGCAGATCGACAACCTCGGCTTTGCCGAAGCGGTCCGCGAGCTCGGCGAAAAACTGGGGATCGAAGTCGAAGGGGCCGGTACGGGCGGCGCCGGAAAAAGCCAGCGCGACCAGATCTACGACCTGATGCAAATCGCCGGCAAGTTTTTCGTCAAGACCTTGCAGGAACCGGAAGGACAAGCGGCCCGCGACTACATGAAAGCGCGCGGCATCAGCGACCAGACTGCCGCGCTGTTCAATCTCGGCTGCGCGCCGGAAGGTTGGGACCATTTGTACCGTCACCTCCTCTCCCGCGGCGCCCATCCGCAAATGATGGAACAGGCGGGCTTAGTGCTGGAGCGAGAAAACGAAAAAGGGAGCTACTACGACCGTTTCCGCGGCCGCCTGCAGTTCCCGATCATGGACACCCGGGGCCGGCTGCTCGGTTTCAGCGGCCGCTCTCTTGACGGTAAAGAACCGAAGTATTTGAATTCGCCCGACACGCCGGTCTTTCACAAAGGGGACGCGATCTTCGGGCTTAATTTCACCAAAGAGGCGATCAAAGCGGCCAAGACCGCGGTCCTGGTCGAAGGGAACGTCGACCTGATCTCGACCTTTCAGGCCGGAGTTAAAAACGTCGTCGCGCCGCTAGGCACGGCCCTGACGATCGGCCAGTGCAAGTTGCTGGCGCGCTTCGCCGATACAGTAGTACTGGCTTACGACGCCGATCCGGCCGGCGAAACCGCGGCCGAACGTTCGGCGGAGATCGTCCGGTCGGCCGGGCTTAAAGTTAGGATCGCCCAATTCAGCGGGGCGAAAGACCCCGACGAGCTGGTCCAAAAGCTGGGCGCCGAAGCGTTGAAAAAATCCTTGAGCGAATCGCTCCCCTATCTCGAGTTCAAGCTCAGGCGGACTTTGAGCCGTCATAATCTGACCGAGATCGAAGGGCGCGGCCGGGCGCTGAAAGAGATCGGCCCGCTCCTCGCCCAGGAGACCGATCAATTCGCGCAAAAAGAGTACGCCAAATTGGCGGCGACTTTGCTCAAGACGACGGGAGAACAGGTCCTGGCCGAAGCGAAAAAGCTCCGCTTCTATAGCAATCACGGGGCGCGCGACCTGCGCCGGACAGTGGAGAAACCCGCTTCCAAGATCATCGCGGCCGAAAAACATTTGTTAGCCCTGGCGGCGCAAAACAACGACGCGCGAGAGACCTTGAAAGCGGAATTGCCGCTCGATCATTTCGTAACGCCGGAAGCCCGCCAAGTCGCGACGCTGTTATACGGCGCGGACTTAAGCGGCGCCGAACAACCGGAGCACGCGCTCCTCGGAATGATCGAGGACGAAGGGGCCAAACGGCTCCTGACCACCGCCCTGCTTGGTGAAACGGTGGAGAATCCGCAGGAGATCCTGCGCGATTGCATCCAGTCCCTTAAGGGAGAGCATTTGAAGGGGCGGGTCAGCGCCATTAAAGGAGAATTGCTCCAGGCGGAAGCGGCCGGCGACGCGGTCCGGGCGGCGGAACTTCTCTCGGCATTAAAGACTGAAATTTCCTAGCCGGGTGTTCGATAACAAATTGGAGGGGATTGCATGTATTTTGGTAAAAAAGAAGATTTTGAAACATTGAAGACTTTGGGGGCCCGCAAGGGTTTTTTAACGCCCGAAGAGATCCTCTCGGTCTATCCTGAACCGGAGAAGAAACTCGACCAGATCGAACTGCTGCTGAGCTCCGGCATTGATCTGTCGGAAAACAGCAAGATGGCCAAGGAAGAGGCGATCCCGAAAGCCGAGGACCTGCAGAAGGAACTCCTCAGCCTTAAAGGGGTCGGTGTCGACGACACCGTCCGGATGTACCTGCGCGAGATCGGCAAGTTCCCGCTGCTGACTTCGGAAGAAGAAGTCGTCCTGGCCAAACGGTTGAAAGCCGGCGACATCCGCGCCAAACACAAACTGGTCAACTCCAACCTGCGACTGGTCGTCTCTATCGCCAAAAAATATACCGGCCGCGGCATGCTCTTCCTCGACCTCGTCCAGGAAGGGAACCTGGGGCTCATCCGCGCCGTGGAAAAGTTCGACTACCGCAAGGGTTACAAATTCTCGACTTACGCGACCTGGTGGATCCGCCAGGCGATCACCCGCGCCATCGCCGACCAGGCCCGGACCATCCGGATCCCGGTCCACATGATCGAAACGATCAACCGGCTGCGCAAGACCACGCGCATCCTCCTGCAACAGCTCGGCCATAAGCCGACGGAAAAAGAGATCGCCCAGCGCTGCCGAATGTCGGTCGACAAGGTCCGGGAGATCCTCCGGATCTCGCAGGTCCCCCTGTCGCTCGAAGCGCCGATCGGCGACGAGGAAAGTTCGCGGCTCGGTGATTTCGTCGAAGATATCACTATTCAGGCGCCGGACGACATCGTCCTGCAGGGCCTGCTGCGCGACGACCTGGAAGAAGTCATGAACACTCTCTCGGAACGCGAACGAACGGTCTTGAAGCTCCGCTTCGGCCTGGACGACGGGCATCCGCGGACCTTGGAAGAAGTCGGCAAAGTTTTCAACGTCACCCGCGAGCGCATCCGGCAGATCGAAGCCAAAGCGTTGCGGAAATTAAAACACCCGACCCGGGCCAGGAAGCTTAAAGAATATTTGAAGTAAGAAGCTGACGTTTTGGATTAATGAAAAGCCGTGCTAACCACACGGCTTTTTTATTGGGGACGGTTGAAAAACTTACGCCACTCGCTCGCGATCGTTTGGATCCGGTGGATATGAAGCGGATTAAAACCGGGACTCCCTGGCGTCGGCTGGAGGCCACCGGCTACTTCAGCTGCTATTTTGAAATCATAGGCAATCTTTTGGTACTCGCCGGAAAAGACCGCCTCATCGCTTGGATAGAGCCCCATCGGCAAGGCCAGGCTGACGACCGGCCGGCCGGTCAATTCGCTCAAAGCTTTTGCCGAGCGGGCCAGCGAATAGGCCGCTTCTTTAGTTAAAACATCCCCCAACCGTTCGTGGCTGTAGGTGTGCGACGCGACTTCAAACCCCCATTCTTCCAGCTGACGGAGTTTTTTGCCTTTATATTCCGGCCGTTCGGGTTGGCCAAAGATATTCCGGTCGGGATTATTGGTCCTGACGACGATAAAAAAGGTCCCCCGGGCCGGCCAGTCCGGATACTTGGCCGAAAATTGTTTAATGATCCCGACCGCGCACTCCGGGTCGACTTCCCCATTAGGTAAGTAGCGAAACTGGCTCGAGGAAGAATCATCAAAGGTCAGAATGACCGGGATCTTGCCTTTCGGCAAACCCGGGAAACCGGTCAGAATATCGCGTAGATTGAAGGGATAGTAATTGTGGGCGCGGAGCCATTCCAGGTCGCGCCGGAAATTTTCCGGGGTTCGCGACCAACGGGCTTCCGGCCGGCGGATCAGGTGGTATTCCAGGACAGGGAACTTCTTAAAGGAATACCTTTTCACCGGCTGGGGCGGCAGATCTTTGTGCCGGCTGATCTCAACTGAAGGCCCAGCGCAACCAGTAAGGATTAATATTGTTGCAACCGCGCAATAAATTGCGCGGTTAAAAGCAGTTTTCATTTAAATTGTTTTTCAAAGTGTTTGTAGATCAGAAGGGCGTTCCTTTTAACCTCCCGGTTCTTGAACTCCCCCCGCTTATTATATTTAACAATGTAGAGGTCGACCGGTGAATCGATATCTTCGTAAAACTCCCCTTCATCCCGCAGAATATCGATTTTCCAGTATCGTTTCCCCTTGAAATAATCGTAGCCGCGCCCGCCAAAGGTGTCGGCAACCTCAAAAAGCTGGTTTTTGAACAAGCGAGGGATCATCACGATACTGCCGCCGGGGAGAAAGTTCAGGGCAACGAAGTTACCCAGGCGATGGCCGTCTTTGGAAACCCGGCGGTAGCGCCCAGTCTCGCTCCAATTTTGGGTGTAATAAGTAGTCACCAGGATTTTGATTGATGGGTACGGCGGCGCGCTTTTAGCCGCGAGCGGCAAGGCGGTCAAAATCAAAAATAACGAGGCCAGGAAAAACGCTAGGCTTCTTTTGGCCATGTCGAGAGATCTGGCCCGTATTTGGCCTTGTTCTCCACCAGTTTGACCTTCAACTTGGCGACATTTTCGGCTAAACCGTGGATCGTTTTCTCGAATTCGTCGATCTGGGCCAACAACTCATCGATATTTTTTGCTTTTTCAACCATATAAAACAGCCTCCTTAAAAAATGGGCCCTATAGGACTCGAACCTATAACCAATCGATTATGAGTCGATTGCTCTAACCATTGAGCTAAGGGCCCTTCTCGTCTGATAATCAGTCTACCCCAGCTTGCTGGAGGCGTCAAGGCATGCTACCATAGAAGAGCCGATTTCCCTTTAGGGGCGCGTAGTTCAGTGGTAGAACGCCTGCTTCACACGCAGGAAGTCAGAGGTTCGATACCTCTCGCGCCCACCATCTCCGGGCAGTTAGTTCAGCTGGTTAGAATGCCTCGCTTACACCGAGGAGGTCGCTGGTTCGAGTCCAGCACTGCCCATTTTATTATAATGAAAAGAACTCTTACAATCATTTTCGTATTATATTTGGCATCTTGTTCTTTTGCCCTCCCCGACAGTTATAAGAACAATAAAGACGGGTGGATCTCGCTGGCGATCCTCTTTTCCATGAACCTGGCCAACAACCAAGCGAGCGCCGGGCTAGAATTTGAAGGTAATTCAGCGGAGGGGATCGGCCTGGGGTGCACTTTCATGTTCGGGGAAAGGATCTTGTTCACGCTGAACGGGAACTACTACTTTGATTCCGGCAACCCGCAGTACGCGATCCCGGTCAAAGTTCGAATTGGCGCGGTAGCCGGCGGGCTCGGGGTTAATGTCGCTTCGGGGATAAAATATTTCGCGACCGACCTGGGGAACGGCTCCTACCTGGCTTGGGACGCCCTTTTTTCGACTGATTTCACTGAAAACGGCATCCGCTATAATATTGAAGGGGCGCCGACTTTGACCACAACCCTCAAACCGACCAACAATAATTACTATTACGTGTACTACTAAGCCTAGAAAGGCTTTTGCAAAACCGCGATATCTTCCAAGGATAAGAAATCATTGATCGCTTCTTGAGAAAAAAACTGCGATCTTGAAAAAGGATGCCACTCGGTCTTTTTTTCATTAGGATGAACAAACCACTCGTGCAGAGAGATCAAACAGCCGCCTGGCTTTAAAACCCGATAAGTTTCACTTAGCACATCTTTTAAAAAAGCGTCTTCCTCGCCTCGTCCATAGCCGCTGAAATCAGCAATAATCCTTAAATACCAGGGGTCCAGAAAAAGACCGCTGATCACGACATCTTGGCTATAATCAGGGAAAGGAAGATTTCTAACATCAGCCTTAATGACCGGCAAGCCATTCTGCTCCGCATATTGGACCGCAATCGGATCGGTATCTACCCCAATCAGGCCAGAAATCCCTCTTTGTTCCTGCAAATAAGCTAAAAACGGGCCATAATTTGAGGCCAGTTGAATACCCTGGCTCTCTTTTAATTTATGACCGAATAAAAGATCTAAGGTTATTTCGACCGCTCGATAATAACTAGGTGTTTTTTTATAATTATCTGGCGCGCTAAGGTAAATCGGATAAAATGAGGCCGGAATATCAATCATCCTCCCGGCATTGAAATGTAGTTCATAAGACAATGACATCTCTTCATAATCCTGATAACCGGCAAGACGGGCAATTCGCTCCGGTGCTTTGCTGATAACAGGTGACACATATCGATGGCAAGAAGAAGCGGCGCGCGCCGTTCTAACTTGTTCAGCGGTAAAACTCTTTAAATTGATCGTTCCAACCATGATTTAGCTCCTTACGGTAGCTAATCGTTGGTTTCCTGGTAAAATTTCAGTTTAGATCCGGTCTTCGAGGATATCCTGGCGGGTCTTCGCCATCAAACGCATAAAAAAGCGGAGGTTGTGGATCGTTAAAAGGTGCATGGCGGTAATTTCTCTAGCCCAGAAGAGGTGGCGG
The DNA here is from genome assembly GCA_041649975.1 of Candidatus Margulisiibacteriota bacterium. GTDB lineage: Bacteria > Margulisbacteria > WOR-1 > O2-12-FULL-45-9 > XYB2-FULL-48-7 > XYB2-FULL-45-9. The sequence goes on from JBAZMB010000013.1 coordinate 14,349, forward strand.
ATATAGGCCTTGGAAAAATTGCGGCAGGCAAAGCAATCACAGTCCGGATCGATCGGCGAAAAGTCTTTTTCAAACTCCGCTCGTCTAATGCTTGTTTTCCCTTCAAGGGTTAAAAACGAGCCGTGCCGAGCCAGCCGGGTCGGGATCACGCAGTCAAAGAGATCAGCCCCCAGCTTAATCCCGCCTAAGATATCGGGGGCGTACCCTACCCCCAATAAATGCCGGGGACGGTCGGGCTGAAGGATATCGGTGACAATGTCGAGCATCTCGAACATCTCGTTTTGCGGCTCGCCGACGGAAAGGCCGCCGATCCCGTAACCGGGAAAGCCGATCTCGGCGACCTGTTCTGCCGAGATCTTCCGCAAGTCTTTATAGGTGGAGCCTTGAGCAATCCCGAACAGGGTTGGGCACTCTTCCGTTTGCTTTTTATTTTGCCAATACTTATAAGCCTGCTTCGCCCAACTGGTCGTCCTGACCAAAGCCGCTTCCGCTTCCTGCTTCCCGCAGGGATAAGCGACGCATTCGTCGAGCGGCATCATAATGTCCGAGCCAAAAGCGGTCTGGATATCGACTACCTTTTCCGGGGTCAGGAAATGCTTGGTCCCATCCAGATGAGAGGTAAATTCCACGCCGGTATCGGTCACCGTCCGCATGTGAGCCAGGGAAAAGACCTGGAACCCGCCCGAATCGGTGAGGATCGGTTTATCCCAGCGCATGAACTTATGCAGTCCGCCGGCCGCTTTGATCAATTCGATCCCCGGCCGCAGATAGAGATGATAGGTATTAGAGAGGATGATTTGGGCTTCCAACTCGTTGAGGTCGCGGAAGGTCATCGTCTTGACCGTCCCCAGCGTCCCTACCGGTTGGAACATCGGCGTGTCGACTACGCCATGAGGGGTATAAAGTTTCCCCACCCTGGCTTTTGACTTGCTCGATTTCTTTATTATTTCAAATTTAAAATTCATTCCGTTTGCAAGTCGACCTCAAAAAGAGAAACCTTTGGTTCCGGCAAAAAGGTCAATTTGACCGGTAAATATCCGTTATCGATCTGCCCAACATATAACGCCTTCAAACCGGAGGCAGGGATCAGCCTGGTTGAATTTTCCCGTTTTCGCCAATCGCCTCTTTTTACGTGAAACACCTTGTCAAAAGCTTGCCCATTTTGATCGATCAGGGTTAACACGCAGTTCGGGCCGCCAAACGTACTGGTAAATTTATGGGCGTTCCTTATTTCCAAATCGATCGCGACCCATTTTTTCCCATTTGGGGCTTTCGTGCCAAGCGGATCGGTTTCCGAGAAACTTACGCTGTAAACTTTAAATTTTGACATCCCGTTAAAAAGCCAATCGTTGACCTTCCCTGCCCGCCCTTGGATCCCGGGCCCTTCTTGAGCCGCCTTATCGATATCATCCGTTAAATTTACCCGATAGACCGGGATCTTTGTCCCAAGGATATAAACGATTCTGACCGGCGCATAATCCTGGGGAACAATGGCCAGATAAAAGATTTTTAAGCTCTCCCCGGGCGCCAAACGCTTGCCAGACTCCCTTTTTCTCCATTCGTCTTTTTGGACGTTATATACACGGGCAAACAACTGTTCGTCTTTATCAACCAAATTCAAGGAACCGATCGCTCCGCCATACGAGGTCGTAAATTTCTGATTATTGACTATCTCTACCTCTATCGCTAGATACTTCTTGCCGGGGTCGGCTTTTACCCCGTTCGGTCCGGCATCCGGACTGCTATAACTAACCACTTTAAACTTTGAGGTCCCATTAGCCAGCCATTGCCCGACTTTCCCCTCCAACCCCATCAGTTCATTCTGCCCGCCAGGGATAATTTTAGCCCCTTCGGCCTTGAACTGAAAGCCAACTAAAACAATACCAATTAATAACAGTGCCCATATTTTCCCGGTTTTCATAACAACACCTTCCTTAATTAAATTATATCATTATAAGATGAGCATCGCGTCGCCGAATGAATAAAAGCGATATTTCTCCCGAACCGCCGTTTCATAAGCATTAAGGGTGAACGCCTGCCCGGCAAAAGCGGCGACCAGGGCGATCAGCGAAGTCCGGGGGAAATGAAAGTTGGTAATTATGGCGTCCACTAGTTTAAATTGGTAGCCGGGGTAGATAAACAGCGAGGTCTCTCCCTTGATCGGCCCGGTTTCCCCAGCCTTGACCTGGTTGGCAACTGTTTCCAGGGTCCGGATAGCGGTTGTCCCAACCGCTATTACCCTTTTAGCCGCGCCTAAGAGCTTCATCGTCTCGGCCGGGACCTCGAAAGCCTCCGAATACATCGGGTGGTCTTCAAGATTTTCCGCGTAGATCGGTTTAAAGGTCGCCAATCCGGTGTGGAGCGTAACGTAAGCGATCTTCACGCCGCGCGCTTCGATCCTGGCGAGAAGTTCCGGAGTAAAATGAAGGCCGGCGGTCGGCGCGGCGGACGCTCCTTCCTTCTCCGCGAAGACCGTCTGGTAACGGGCCCGCAATTCCGGCGAGCGGCGATCGGCCTTAACGTAAGGCGGCAGGGGGAGCTCTCCGGCCTTTTTCATGTACCCCCAAAGGTCTCCATTGAACTCAAGGATCTGTTCGCCGCTGACGGTCTTTTCCAGAACGGTGCCGATAGTTTCGTCCTCACCGAAAACAACCCGGTCGCCAACCTTCAGCTTTTTCCCCGGTTTGACCAGGCATTCGAACCGCGGCCGATCACTATCAACTGACGCCAATTGTTTGCTCAATAGAACTTCAATTTTATTCCCGCCGGCTTCCTTTTTGCCAACTAGATTAGCCGGCATCACTTTGGTATTATTCAGAACTAACAAGTCTCCGGCCTGGAAATAGTCGATAATCTCATGAAACACTCGGTGATCGATTGTCCCCTTCTTCCGGTCAAGAACCATCAGCCAGGAGTGGTCCCGGTCAGCGGCCGGCGTTTGGGCGATCAATTCTTCCGGCAGGTTATAATCAAAATCAGCTGTTTTCATAATTTCCTAAAAAAAGAGGCAGGACCTCGAGCGGTCCTGCCTCACAACTAGCCCAAATTACTTGGGTTGGCAGTTCGTCGGACAACCGCACTTAGAACAATCCTTTTGCCCCTTGCAAACATTTTTCTGGCAAGCTTTCGCGCACTTTTTAGAACAAGCGGCCGAAACGCATCTTTTACCGCAATCGATTTGGCATGGTTTTTCGACAGCCGCCCAGGACAAAGTCGCCATTAGTACGAGCCCAAGGACCATTAATATAATATTTTTCATAATTATCACTCCTTAAATTTGGTTTATGGCTGATCTAAACCAAAGGAGGCGCGATCGCTGGATGAGCGGTTTTTTCCAGTAAACAGAGCGGCGGAACATCATCTAGGAAACAGACCGGCTGGAAAGCCGGCACAATCTCTATCCGTTCTACTGAAGCCAGCAGAACAGGCTGCCAAACTATCCGATTGTCCGAAGTGACCGCGTCCGGTTCAGGCAGGCTGACCCAACAGGCTTCCTCGCCCGAGCAGCAGCAGTCCGACAGGCAGGGCGGCAGGCTAAAAAGGGCCGACGCCTGCAGAAGGATCAATAAAAATAACGCCAAAGTTTGTCTTTTCATAATATTTAAAATCGGGGCGGCGGGATTTGAACCCACGATCTCTACCACCCCAAGGTAGCGCCTTAGACCAAGCTGGGCCACGCCCCGATTTTTATTTGATTTAGCGACGGATAAAATTAAGCAGGACCGTTAAAACAATACCGGCGATGATCATCGTGGTGATTGGGACCAGGATCGTCAGATTCTCCCGGCGATACATAATGTCGCCCGGCAACCGGCCGATCCAGGGGAGTTTGGCCGACAGGACAAAGAACCCCCCGATTAAAACCACAATCACGCCAATATAGATTAACATCCGTCCCAGTGACTCAATAGCCATCAGATCTTTCCTTTATTGCAAAGCAAACTTGACCGGAATTTCAAACCAACTGGCGATCGCGGCGCCGCTTTGGCTGGCCGGACTAAAACGCCATTGCCAGAGGGCGGAAATCGCCGCCAGGTCCAGGTCGTTGTTGCCGGAAGAATTTTTAACTTCGACTTTCCAGGGCTGCCCGTTGTCGCCAATATAAACCGACAGGAGAACCTGGCCCTCTTGGGCGTTATCGAGCGCCGCCTGCGGGTAGACCGGCGTAATCTGCTGGGTCACCGACGGCGGAACAATCGGCAAGGGGCCCGACCGGATCGGCTGCATCGTCGGCTGCAAGACCGCGGTTTTTGCCGCGACAACAGTAGCCGTTTTGACGGCAGTCGGGCGAATGGCTTGGATCTCCTCGCCGGCAAAAACCGGGTAAGCGTGATCGACGGACAGGTTGGTCCTCATGATAAAAAGGGCCGCGGTCGCCGCCATCCCTAAGCCCAGGAACATCGCCACTCTCGGCAAAGTAAGTTCTCTCATTGTGCTACCTCCATGGTTATTATATCAGACTAAATCGCCCATTTCACGCCCAGCGAATAATTGCGCCCCGGCATCGGGTACTTGCGCAGTTCATAAGTTGAGGGATCGGCCCCGATCGCTTCGCTGTAGCGTTCGTCAAAGAGATTATTAACGCCAAAAGAAACTTCCGCCCCACCGATTGGCCGGGTCAGCTTCAGGTCAACCACAGTGTAGGCCGGCAGCTCGATCAGGTTTGCCGAATCGATAAAACGGACACCGACATAGCGAACCAGCACGCTATTCCCCCCGGCGACCAGGCCAACATTATATTTGGACTGCGGCGTATAAGGGACGATCTTATCGACCGCCATTTTCTTGTCGACCACCTTCTGGTAAGTATAATTAACATACCCTTTCCCAGCGGCAAAGTCATGCTCCAGGTCAAATTCTACTCCTTCGGACCGGACCTCGCCGATGTTGGTCGCTTGGGTCAAGTAGGTTACCGGGTCGTAAGCCCAAAGGATCATATCGGTGAAGCTGGCATTGTAGTAGCTTAGCCTGACAATCTGCCGGTCATTTAGGTTCCGCTCTAAACCTATATTATAAGAAGTCGATTTTTCCGGTTTCAGGCTGGAACTACCGAACATCCCCCAGGCGGGGTCGTTCCAGTAGAGTTCGTTCAGGGTCGGAGCCCGGAAAGCGGTCCCGGCCGAAAGTTTGAGCGCCATCGTTTTGTTTAACTGGTAGGTCAAACCGACCCGGGGATTGACCGAGGTCCCGGCCAAGCTATGTTTGTCGGCCCTAACAGTCGCCGACAAGGCCATTCTTCCTAATGGCAGCTCATCTTGTATAAAAGCCGCGTAATTACGGATCGAATGCTGTCCCGCCAGGGTCGAATCCCCCCGGTCCTCAACTACTTCAGCCCCGTAAAGGGTCTTTCCCAAGCCAAGGTTGAGGTCCTGCTGCCATTCCAAGGCGTTACGCCACCCCTTGTTATAACAAGCCCCAAAAATATAAGGGTCGATTTGCTGGTCGAGGCTATTGGTATAGGCCCGCAAAGAAAAAGTTTCATTTTTCAACGCGGCGCTGATCATGATATTTTTATCGGTTTGCCGGTCGTTCGGCTGAGTCGCGGAAGCGGGGTCGCTTTCCGAGGTCGGGACGCCCGGGATCCCTTTGACCGCGTCGTAATACCCGCCGTCAACCACCAGGTCGGCAAAGCCAAGCGGCAGGGTTAATTTCCCATAAACATTTTTTGCGGCATAGGCGCCGTTCTGGCGAAAGCCATCGGATTTCAGATAATCCGCCGACAGGAAATAGTTCCCGCCGGATAATCGGGCGTTATATTGCCAGGTTCCGAAGGAAGCGGTCGTGACGGAAAAACTTTTTTCTTCCTTCGGTTCTTTGGTGATAATGTTGATCACGCCGGAAACGGCGTCTGACCCATAAAGCGCGGAAAGCGGCGCCCGAACGACCTCCACCCGCTCGACATTCGAGATCAGAATATCACCGAGGTCAAAGGTCCCCAGCGTCGGCGAATTCAGCTTCCGGCCATCGATCAGGACCAGAACCTGGGTCGCGTTCGCCCCGCGCAAACGGGCCGAATTAACGGCACCAAGATAACCGTAGGAGATCAGGTCGAGGCCGGCAACGTTCCGGACCGCTTCCCCAACATTATGGAAGTTGCGCAACTCGGCCTCTTTGATAATGGTCGCGTTCCAGGGAGAAACACTTAGCAGTTGGACGGAACGGGAACCGGTGACCAGGACTTCCTGTCCGTAAAAGGTCGGGACATCGGCGGCAAATAAAGGGGAAGCGACACAGCAACCTAACAAAATCACGATAAATCTAAACATTTCTCTATACCTCCATAAATTTTGAAGTATAGAGTTCTCGGGAAAACCCTAATTCAGTTTTTCGGAGTAGGATTGGAACCTACTTAATATCTAGCTCTCTCCCGTTGAGAAATCCGAAAAAACAGATTAATAACCGACCTCCGGCACCTCCTTTTCTTCGTCGTCTCTTTCCGCCTCGACGACGATCACTATTTCACCTTTGATCGCTTTAGCCTGAAAATGGGCCAGCACTTCGGAGGCTTTCCCCCGTTTGATCTCTTCAAACTTTTTGGTCAGCTCGCGGCAGACGGCGACTTGCCGATCTCCCATCGAGTCGACGATCTCCTGCAGGGTCTTGAGCAAGCGAAAAGGCGATTCGTAGATTATAATCGTTCGCGCTTCACTTTTCAACGCTTCAAGCAGTTTCCGCTTCTTCCCCGGCCGCTTGGGAAGAAAACCCTCGAAAGCGAAACGGTCGGTCGGCAAGCCGGCGGCCGAAAGCGCGGTGATCACCGCCGAGGCTCCCGGGATCGGTACAACCGATATCCCCCGGGCGGCCGCTGCCCGCACCAACTCATAACCGGGATCGGAAATACAAGGGGTACCGGAATCGGTGACCAAGGCCAGATCAGCGCCAAGTTCCAGTTTGCCGAGCAAATATTCGGCTTTCGACATAATATTGAACTTATGATATGAGGTCAGCGGCGTTTTAATCTCGTAATGATTGAGGAGGATCTTTGATTGCCGGGTATCTTCAGCCGCGATCAGGCTGACTTCGGAGAGGATCCGCTTCGCCCGAAAGGTTAGGTCTTCCAAATTCCCGATTGGAGTCGCGACAACATACAGGGTCCCGGCCATTTAGTTGGAAAAGATCGGGGTTTTCCGTTCGGAATAGTTCTCGATCATCGCGTCCCCCAGACCTTCGTCCTTCGCCCCCGGATTAACGGTTACTTTACCGTTATAGGAAGCCCCTTCTTCAATAATGATCCGCTCGCCGCAAAGTTCGCCCCTGACCTTGCCGGTCTTGGCGATCTCCAGGTTTCCACTGGCCTTGATGTTCCCTTCAACTTTTCCGGAAATAACGACCGACCCGCCAAAGATCTCGCCGGAGATCATCCCGCTCGGCAGGACCAGGACTTCGCCGTCCGCTTTGATCTTCCCTTCGAAGAAACCATTGACGCTGATCGACCCGCCGGTCACAATTTCACCCTTAAAGGTCGAATGCTCACCCAGCACGGAATTGACACCTTCGAACATTGGCCCCTTTTTCCCGGTACTATTAAATACGCCCATTTTTATTCCCTCCACATCCGACTGGCGGTTACGACATTCATATCTAAATAAGCCATCGGATTTTGCGCCGCTTCATATTTTCTGACTTCATAATGCAAATGAGGCCCGGTCGTCCACCCGGTCATCCCGACATAACAAATGATCTGGTTCTTATTGACCTTCTGACCGACACTCACCGCATACCCGGAACAATGGCCATATAAAGTGGTAAGGCCGTTCTCATGCTGAACGACAACCGTCTTGCCATACCCTCTAATCCAACCAGTTTCAACCACCAAACCGCTGGCTGTCGCCCGGGCCGGCGCGCCGTAATCCGCTTGAATATCGATCCCCTTGTGCATACCGCGCCAGGGAGAAGTTCGATACCCGTAACCCGAAGTTATTCTACCATAGATCGGCCAGGATGTCGGGGTTTGCGCCAGACGATCCTGCACCTGCTTCACCCAGGCTTTTAGTTCATCTAAACTTTTCTTCCTTTCCACCAGTTGCAGGGTCATTTTTTGCAGGTCGTTCGAGATCTTGTCTTTAGCTTCTGGAGAACTGATCTGGTCAAATGGTAAGCGGGCCTGGCTCCGCCAGCTCTTTAAACCAAGCATCCGGCGCAAATTGTTCTCTTCCGAAACCAGCTTATTGATCGTCCCCATTATTTCTTCGGTTTTCTGCGAAAAAGTGACGATTGTCGCTTCCTGCTTTTCATTTTGGTTAAGGGCTTGGCTGTAGCCGACTAAACGGCGAGATATTAAGGTGGAGTAGACAACCGAAGAGCCGGCCAGGAGAACGCAAAAAATCAAAGCAAAGACGGCGCCATAAAGCCAGACGGCCGGCAGCTTAAAGCTGATCGGATGCCCCTGCGCGTCGTGCGGAACGATCATAAAAGTAAAATGTTTTCTTTTCTTTTTTTGATTTGCCAATATTACACCCGTATAAAGCATACCCCGTTATTCGTAAAAAAGTCAAGGTTTCGGGGTCGGGGAACGGCACCGTCCGGCTATTCCACCTTAAAGAAGGAATTACTGATCCCGCGGTTGATCTTGATGTTGTTGAAGACCATTTCAACCTCCATCCGGCCAGCCGGGGTACTGACAAAAGAGATATTTTTGACCGGAACCCAAACCCCGCCAAACTGCTCATAGCTGATGTCAGATTGGCTAACGACCCGGTCCTGTTCGCCATACATCATGATCTTGGTGGCAACCCAGCGGTCGCCATCGATGTAAAGTTCCATTTTGGCCAGAAATTTGTTCTCTTTCTTGGGAATACCGGAAATGACATAGGTCGTCTTTCCGCCAGGGACCCCCTGACTGGCGACCGTAAAATCAAAGTACTCCTTGGCTTTTTCGAGGTCCATTTGCTGCGAGGAAGCCGGCAGACCGCTCTTTTCGCGAAGTTTTTTTAGGTCCTGGACAACTTTCTGCCCAGTCTCAACATCAATCACCATCATTTGATCGCCATTAGTCACGGTAATCTGCTTGACCGGAGAAAGCATCTCAACTTTCGATTTTTCTTTTCCTTTCGTCCAAACTCGTCCTTTTTGGACCATCGTTTGCGGAGTGTTTTTTTCGGACCCTGGAACAGACATGCTGGAGCTAATGGTCGTGGTCGTTTCCGCGTACATATCGCGGATCTTATCCTGATTTAGCTGAACCTGCTTAACGATCAACTCAACTGAAGCCATGGAAGCGGCAAATAATGTCGTTGAAAGGAAGAAAACACCCACTAAGCTTAATAATATTTTTTTCATAATCAATCCCTCCCTAAGAATCTTACTATATCATTATAATGCATTGCCGAAATAACTCAATTCTCCAATTATGGATAAAACAAACAAAGCAATCTTATTACCATTGCTAGTTGGCGAGTGATCGCCGATATTTCGTCATTCTCATTTGATATCTTAACTTTATTGTGGGATAATTTTACCGGAGATAACTAATGAATTTTTACGCTCTACCTCCCTTGTTTACCGGGGTCTTGGCCGCGTTCTTCGGCCTGGTTGTCCTATCCAGCAACCCCCGCTCAAAAGTTAATGGGCCCTTCGCCTATTTGTGCTTAAGCGCCGCTTGGTGGTTAGCCTCCTTTGCCGGTATGTATTTAAGCCCGAATGAATTGATCGCTCAAGTCTGGGCTAGGATCGGTTTTATCGGGATCGCTTTTATCCCTGTTTTTGCTCTTCAATTCAGCGCCGCTTTCGTTGAATTCAAGCTTCCGCGATGGATATTCTCCTCGCTTTTTTGCCTCAGCGGCATTGGCTCGATCATCGGACTTCTTACCAGCCGGGTTTATACCGGCGTGACCCAGTATTTCTGGGGCTACTATCCGGAGGCCGGCCAGTTATACCTGGTTTTTTCGGTTTATTTCTTCATCATTTTTGCCGTCGCGGTCTGGCTCCTGGCCTTGAACTATTTTCAGGCGCGTAAACAGGGCCGCCCACTTTTAGCTCGCCAATCATTCTTCCTGTTGCTCGCCTTCGCCAGCACGCTGCTCGGCATTGCCGATTTTCTGCCAAATTACCAGGCGTCCGCCTATCCAATCGGCTATATCTCCACCCTGATCTTCATGGCGATCGTCATCTACGCGACGGCTAAGGTCCGCTTGCTCGACGTCGACCTGGCGGTCAAACGAAACACGATTTATTACTTATTAAGCACCTTACTCACCGGCGGGCTGGTCTCATTGATCCTGATCGGGGTCAAGTACATCAAGGTCACGACTAATCACGGCTCTCTTTGGGTCGGGATCGTTGCCGCCTTCATTATCGC
>JBAZMB010000014.1:0-19515 GCA_041649975.1 Candidatus Margulisiibacteriota bacterium
TGTAATGGCGACCGAAACATAGTGGACCAGCCCGCCCCGCTGGGCGCAAGCATAATCGACGCTAAATCCCCGGTAATTAAGCCCTAAACCGGAGGTAACGCTCTCTTTATCCCGGCCGATCCGAAAGGCTAAACCGTCAGACGCCCGCCATTCACAACCCAGCTGGTTGGAATCGGCGCTCCAGATCAGTCCCCCATCGAGCAGCTTCCCGGAAATCCCGAGTAGCAACCCGGCTTTGCCGTCATTGGCGACTAACGAACCGCTTTGATTGGCTTTCTCGCTGCTCATCATGTTCTGGACCGCCATCCCCAGCGAAAGGTTGCCGTTCGGTTTGAACATCGTCGCCAGATCGACGTCGACGTTCGACCCCGCGTCCTGGGCCAACCCTTGAGCGGAGTTGAATTTCCGGCTGGAAAGCTTAACGTTCACGCCGTAAGACAAGACCCCCAAACTGTTCGGGACCGTCATCGCCTTATTAAGCTCGTTAGCGTAAGAAAGATAGACGGTTTGGGAACTATAAGAAACGATATTTTCAGAATAGAACTGGCTGAAATCAAGGTTGCCAATCGCCGCCTGGTCGGTCGAGGAAGAATAAGCTATCCCGAAATTACCGATATTGGTCACTTCTACCCCGCCGATGAGGCTGGATTGGCGGTAGTTGGAAAGTCGGGTCGCGATCAGGCTTGATTCCCGATTGATCGAGGTCAACCCGGCCGGGTTCACGACAATAGCGTTAACGTCGTCGGCTAATCCGGTAAAAGCGCCACCCATACCCATCGCGCGCGCCCCAAGATCCAAGGCGAAAGACGGAACCGCTAACATAACCAATAGGAAAAGTACGGCAAATTTTTTCATTCGCTCACCCCTTCACAATTCTTATCGGGTCTCAAGGGTGAAAACTTGCGTTCTTATAATGATAACTAGATGATCGAATTGGGGCGGAGGCGCAAGGGGTCCGGCAAAGTGGAGCCGCTCCGAACGACGCAGCGGTTGGCAATGACCGAATTTTCTTTGATCGTAACTTTTTCGCCTATATATGAGAAATTACCAATAACCGAACCATTGACCTGGGAACCGCTGGAAACAATGACATCGGACCAGAGAACAGAACCGGTCACGCTGGAGCCATCCCGGATAACGCATTTATCGCCGATCACAGCATCCTTGATGTAAACATCTTTGCCGATCAGACAGCGATCGCCGATGATCACCGACCCTTCAAACCGGGCGCTTGGATCGATCTTTTCCCGCTCCCCGATCCAGGTCGAACTGGCGACCTTGTTCCCCGGGATCCGGATCTGGACCAGCCCTTTCATGGCGTCGTAATTGGAGCTGATATATTTATCCAGGCCGCCGACGTCACTCCAGTATTCGACCATGTTATACCCATAGATCGGCGCCTTTTGCTTGACCAGCTCGGGAAAGAGTTGTTTGCCGAAATCATAAAAACCGGATGGGATCATTTTTAGGATCTCCGGCTCAAAGATATAGATCCCGGTGTTGACCAGGTCGTTCAGGGCTTCTTCCGGGGTCGGTTTTTCCTGGAAACCGGTGATCCGCCCCTCTTCATCATGCAAAACGACCCCAAAGTCACTGACGCTCCCCACTTTAGCCAGAGCAATGGTCGCCAAGGCTCCTTTGCTCTTATGGAATTCGACCAAGCGCTGGAGATTGATATCGGTGAGAGCGTCGGAAGATAGGACCAGGAAAGAATCGTCGACCCGGGCAATCTCGGCCGCCATTTTCTTGACCCCGCCGGCGGTCCCCAGAAGCTCTTCTTCGTAGGAGTAAGTCAGATTGACGCCGAAACCATAACCGTCGCCGAAATAATTCTCGATCTGCTCCGGGTGGTAATGGATATTGGCGACCAGGTCTTCAAAACCGTAGCGCTTCAGGAGCTCAATGTTGTGCTGCATGGTCGGCAAATTGACGATCGGGGTCATCGGCTTAGGGACCGCTAAAGTCAGCGGTTCCATTCTGGTGCCGTAACCGGCCGCCATGATCAGCGCTTTCATTGGTCGATCTTATTGATGCGGCGCAGGTGCCGCTCATCCCCGGAAAATTCTGTTTCCAGCCAGGCGTCAACGATCTCCAGCCCATCGGCTGGCGAAAGCCGCTTCCCGGCCAGGCAAAGGACATTACAGTTTCCATGTTCGCGGCTTTGTTTGGCGGTATAGACATCCGGCGCGTTGACCGCCCGGACCCCTTTAACTTTGTTAGCCACGATCGTCACCCCAACCCCCGACCCGCACACAAAGATCCCCCGGTCAAACTCCCCTTTCGCTACCGCCTGGGCAGCCGGGTAAGCGTAATCGGGATAATCGACCGACTCTTCGGAATTAGTCCCGAAATCCTTAAGGGTCAGGCCTCTGTCCTGAAGGTGTTTTTTGACCAGTTCCTTCATGGCAAATCCGGCGTGATCCGACGCTAAAGCAATTTTCATTTTATTATCTCCTTCATTTCAGCAGTCGCCCGTTTTAGACCGACGGTCAAGGCCCGCGCGATGATCGAAAACCCAATATTCAATTCCTTGATTCCAGCTATTTCGGCGATCGCCTGAACATTTTTATAGTCCAGACCGTGTCCGGCATTGACCAGCAAGCCTAATTTGACCGCCTGGGCCGCCACCTTTTTCAGTTGGGCCAGTTCCTTTTTCAGCCCCGCCAATCGCCCTTTGACGTAAGACGACTGGGCATAGCGTCCGGTATGCAGTTCAATAAAATCAGCCCCCACCGCCGCCGCTTCAGCGATCTGTTTCGGCTCCGGATCGACAAATAAGCTGACCAGGATTTTGGCCCGGCGCAAAGCCAGGACCATTGGTTTCAATTTGCGCGAATATTTGACGACATCGAGCCCGCCCTCGGTCGTGATCTCCACTCTTTTTTCCGGCACCAAAGTAACCATTTCCGGCTTGATCTTAAGGGCAAAGGCGAGCATCGCCGCCGTCGGGGCCATTTCGAGATCAAGACGGACCTTCATTTTTTTCAGACCCAGAACATCCCGCTCCTGAATGTGGCGCCGGTCTTCCCGCAAATGGCAAACGATCCCGTCCGCCCCACCGGCCAGCGCTTCTTTGGCCGCCAGCAACGGGTCAGGGAAAGCCTCTTTGCGGGCTTCCCGCAGGGTCGCGATATGGTCGATATTAACTCCAAGTTTAAGCATTTTTATTTAGCGGCGATCTCCCGATGGACCAAACAGACGGCATAGGCTTTGATACCTTTTTTCGAGCCGGTAAAGCCAAGTTTTTCTTCGGTCTTCCCCTTAACGTTGATCGCCGTTTCCGGGATCTCAAGTTTTCCCGCGATCGCCTGGCGCATCGCCGGGATATGAGGAGCAAAAAACGGCGCTTCCGCCACGATGGTCGAATCGATATTAGCGATAGAATACCCGCGGCTCCGCAAAAGTTCGTTGACGAACTCCAGCAATTTCAAACTGGAGATCCCTTTATACTCCGGATTGCCGGGCGGGAAATGGGCCCCAATATCACCCTCGCCGATGGCGCCGATCATCGCGTCGATAATGGCGTGGAGCAGGACATCGGCATCCGACCAGCCAAGCAGTCCTTTCTCGTGCGGGATCTCAACCCCGCCAATGATCAGGGGCCGTCCTTTGACCAGCTTATGCACATCATAACCAAAACCTATTCTCACAATAATTACTCCTCTCCGTAATTCTAACGCATTAATACCCTTTGATAAAGTAAAAAAACAACGAGCCAAATTCCCAAAGGACGGCGGACGTATCTTCATGCCTGGTCCACCAGCGCTTAGCGTTGAAACTGCTGCTTTTGACCGGACAAAGCATGACGGTGATCTTTTCCGGCTCATAGATCTTGCGAAAAACCCGGGCCGCCCGCCGGGAATGCTGCGGCGAAGTAACGACGATGATCGAGTAAGCTTTATGATCCTGGATGATCGGCAAAGAATAATTAGCGTCTTCAATTGTCGACAGCGACCGGTCCTGGGTCAGGATCGCTTTGGCAGGAACTCCCAAGGCCAGGGCTTCCTTTTTCATGTTCCCGGCATGGGTCAGCTTCCAGCTCATCGGCCCCCCCGACATCAAGATGACCGGCGCGTATCCCCGGCGATAGAGATCAACCGCTTGTTTGACCCGTTCGCCGTTATAATCGCCCGCCAGGACCACTATCAGGTCGGCTTTTTCCAGCTGGTCGCTAACGACCAGAAAGTCGGCCAGGCTCTGGAGGATCAGCGGATGGGCAAAATAAAGACCGCCGCCCACGACCAGGAAGATCACTAATAAATTGAGGAATTTTCTGATCATTTGTTGCGGGGAAACTTAAGCAGCGACTGGAGCAGGAATTTAGGGTTCTTGACCATCCCCATCAAGACCAGTCCGGCGGTCGAATAGGTCCGCGGATTGGAGAGCAACGCCCAAACGACGGAAGAATGGTTCTCGAAATCACCCATCGTTTCCAGGACCTTGGCGTTATCGCGGACGTAATCAAAAACTTTGTCCAGGACCTTTTCGTCCATATTTTCCAGAACGTTACGGATCAGAAGACAGGTCTTAATTTCCTGACCGAACTCTTCGGCCCAGCGGATCTCATACTGGGCCAGATTCCCGGCTTTAATGGCATCGGCCAGCAGTTCGGCCGACTTCAGCCCGTAATAGATCCCCCCCGAGGTGATCGGTTTGATCTGGCAAGCGGCGTCGCCGACCAGTGCCGCCCACTCCTTGACCAGCTGGCAAGTCCCGATCGGAATCGCTCCGGCATTTTTCTCTACCAGTTCGAATTCCAGTTTCTGCCGCTCGATAAAGGCGTTCAGGTCCTGGTAAGGATTGTTGGAGATCGTCCCGATCCTGACCAGCCCATTCTCCCCTTCGGGAATGATCCAGTTAAAAAGAGAGAAAGGAACGTTATAGTCGGTCACGACCTGATTAAGCCGCTCCAGTTTCATTTTGACTCGGTACTGATAACCGCGGTAAAGCCGCATTTCGGAAAAGAACGACAATGCTTTGCGGACCCGGGAATTCGGGCCATCGGCCCCGATCACGATCTCGGTAAAATACTCGCCGTTGTTTGTTTCCAACACGTACCCGTCTTTGATCTTTTTGATGTCGTTAAGGCGGGTATTATATTCGATGTTCAGCTTATGGCTCAGCTCTTTGTCAAAGATCTCCCGGTCAATGATATAAGCGACCTTGGGACGATTTAGTTCGAACGATTGGTCGCGGTAAGAGACTTTTGACCCGTCGATAACATTGAGGACGGATTTTTGGGAGAGCGGCAGCCGCAGGTCCTCGAAAAGGCCCCGACCGACGATCCCGGCGCATTGGACCGGTTTGCCGACTTCAGGATGCTCTTCCAGAATGATCGGATCAAAGCCATGTTGTTTAAGAAGCTGGCCGAGATAACAGCCAACCGGACCGGCCCCGACAATCACGATTTTTGACGGTTTTTTCATCTTTCAGAGTGATTATAACCGATTTGCTATGCCAAGTAAAGAATGCTAAAATTCGCGCGTGAGAGCAAAAATAGCGTTATTATTGCTTATTTTCGGGGTCGGCGGCGCTTTTGCCGCTCCGCAGGTAGTTTACGACGCTTCCGGAAATCTGCTTCAATCCTGGCTGGAAGGGAAAAGCATAAAAATTGCCCGTTCACCCGATCAGGGAAGATCCTTCGCGCCAACGCAAACCCTACCCATCTCGGTCGAATCATTCGACCTGGCGGTCGATCCAAATTCTATCCACTATCTGATCTTTGGAGTTTCGCGGGAAGTCTATTTTACCCGATCGAGCGGCAACAACTTGGCCTTTTTACCACCCCGCCGCTTGGCCGGGACCGCTTCCGCCCCAAGGTTGATCAGCAACGGCGACAAAATATTTGCCGCCTGGCGGAGCGAAACGCCGATCGCCTTCGAACTTAAACCGGTCGTCTATTTGACCAGTTCCAAAGACGGCGGCGAAACCTGGCTACCGGCGGAATTGATCGCCCCGACCGGCGAAAGCATCAGTCAGCTGGAGCTCCGCCCGGACGGCCAAAATGGTTGCGCCCTGGTCCTGGTCACGACCAGCCAGCAACCGAAACGGTCACGCCTCTATTACTATTCGGCCGGGACCGGCTTAAAAAAACTGGTCGAAAGTTTTGATCCGATCATTTCATCGCGTCTGGCCCAGGGACCGGCCGGCCCTTTGATCCTCTGGCAGCAGCGCTATTTGGACCGGACCGAAACCCAACTGATAACTTCGTTGGACGGAGGACTCACCTTTTCCTCGCCAAAACCGATCGAGATCGAACCACCGATCCGCTTATTCCATGATGGGGACAAATGGCGTTACCTGACCACCCTCGCCGGAACATTCCCCACCGAACTGGCGCTGAAAGAATTATTTCCGCCGGCGGCTCAAAATTATGAATTTACTGTTAAGAAAAGCTGGTCAGTCGCTTCCTTGGAAGCCGCGACAAGTTTGAGCCTCCCCAACCCTGCCCTTTGGACGATCTCGCTCTCGCCCGACCAGGAATTTTTTCCACTGCGCACCAAAACCATAACCAAGACCGTCTTGCCCGGATCAGTCGACACAACCTTCCCCCTGCCGACCGACCTCGCGGACGGAGCTTATTTCACCCGCTTAAAGATCAGCGATGGCCTGACGACCTTCACGCTGGTAAACACTCCGGTCTTTAAACTGGACCGAACCGCCCCGGTCTTGGCCATTACCTCCAGCCAGGAAACGCTGGAGATTCCCTATCGGTTAACCGGTCGCTTGAACGAAACCGCGATTTTATCCATCAATAACCAGTCGGTCGCGCTCAGTCCGACCGGAACGTTCGAACTGTCTTGCCAGCTATCGCCCGGACCAAACACCATTTTCTTAACGGCAACGGACGAAGCCGGGAACTCCATCCGGCACCTTTTCTCCGTAAACTATGCCGTTCCGACCACGATCCAGCTGAAGCTTATAAAACCAACAACAACCGATTGGTTAAGGCCGGGGGCGACCGTTTTCCTTGAACTCCAGGCCATCGACCCGAAAAACGAACTTGAGGACGAAGTTGAAGCCGGATTGACAATCGGCGGACAGTCTTTGGCGGAAACCTTGATCTACGACAAAGCGAACCGGACTTTCTCCGGGATAATCCCCCTCCCCGCGCCGCTTAAAGACGGGTCCTCTCAGCTGGAAATCAAACTACTGGAAAACCATAAGACCTTCCAGTTAAACATTGACGCCACGCCGCCGACTTTAACCGTGACCAGCGGCGCGACAGTCTACGGCAAATCCCCCTTTGAACTGCCGATCCCGATCACCGACTTGGGAAGCGGCCTCGATCTTTCCGGCACGATCGTCAAGGTCGGCCCGGTCAGCTGCGAAGTCTTCGGCAGCGGCGAAGCGCTGATGGCGCGGAGCCGCTTACCGCTAACCGACGGAACATATGAAGTAACCGTCTTGCCGCGCGACCGGGTCGGCAATAGCGGGCCAGCACTTACTTACCGTTTTTGCGTCGATACTTTACCGCCTCGATTGGGACTTGATGGAACGCCGGAAGTGACCAGCCGGCAAACACTGCTCATTAAAGGGGCGATCGAAGATCGCTATCTCACCGAAGTCGTGATTTCCAATAACGGGAAAAAGATCGGCTCCTATGTTCCGAGCTCGACCTCATTTTCGATCGAGGTCCCGGTCCTGACCGGAAACAACCTGATCATGGTCGAAGGGCGGGATTTGGCCGGCAATTCTTCCGCCCAGACGATCAGCTACTTTTCAGCGGTCAAAGCCTTCGGCACGATGCTCACGGAGATCGGCAACGCCCCCAACCCTTTCTCGCCGCAACAAGACGGCCAGACCTATTTCATCTGCCGGTTAGGGTCCGGGCTCACTCCGCCGATCGACGTTAAAATATACATTTTCAACTTAACCGGCGAACTGATCTGGAAGAAAGAATACAACGCCACGGCAACCAACATCTTCACCTGGGATGGGCGGGATCATTTCGGTCTGCTGGTCGCCAACGGCCTGTATCCTTACGCGATCGCGCTGGCCAGCAATGGGAAAAGCGAAACAATGAGAGGAAAACTGATAGTTTATCGCTAATAAGCGCCGCTCCCGGTCAAAACCACCGGAATAGTCCGACAAAGTATTTTAAAATCCAGCCAAAGCGACCAATTCTCGATGTAGTAGATGTCCAATCTGACCATGTCTTCGAACGGCAAATGTGACCGCCCGGAAACTTGCCAGGGGCCGGTAATTGCCGGGCGGACCCGTAATCTTTTCTTATGCCAGGAATTATACTTCTCGACTTCGCGCGGCAGCGGCGGGCGCGGACCGACCAGGCTCATCGTACCCAAAAAGACGTTGAAGAATTGCGGCAATTCGTCAATGCTGAACCGCCGCATGAACCGGCCCAGCGGCGTGATCCGCGGATCGTTCTTCATCTTAAAAATATATTCGCCGACTTCGGAACGCGGCTGAAGCTCTTTGATCTTTTCATCCGCCTTATCGACCATCGAACGGAATTTGAACATTTTAAAGTGCTTGCCGTCAAGGCCGACCCTTTCCTGGCAATAAAACACCGGTCCCGGAGAAGTCAGCTTGACCAGGATCGAAAATAAAAAATAGATCGGGGAAAGGATAATAATGGCGACGGCGGACAAAACAATATCGACGGAACGCTTAATGATCGCGTTGAAACTTTTCAGCCTGATCTCGGAAATGGTCAGGATCGGGATCCCGCCCAGTTCGTCGGCATCGACCCGGCTGGCAATGATCTCCAGGATCCCCGGTACGATCTTAAATTCGATCCCGTAACGTTCGCATTCCGTAATAATATCAAGAGTGGTCTCGGCCGGGATCTTAGCGCTGGCGATGATCACGTGGTCGATCTTTTGCTCGCGCACAACTTCCTTGGCCTTATAAAGCGGCCCCATAACCGGCAGGCCCAGGATCGTTATCCCAGACTTGGCCGGATCATCGTCAAGAAAGCCGACCACCTGATAACCCAAACCTTTGTCGGCGATCATTTTCACCGTCATCGTCTCCCCCATCTCCCCCGCTCCCAGGACCAGCGTCCTTTTCAAGCCAAAGCCGCGGGCATATAATATCCGTCGGGCATAAGCCATGATCGCGCGGCTGGCCGCTAAAAGCAGAAAAGAAATCCACCAGACATTGGCCAAAACTAACCGGGAAAACCAAAGTCCGCGAGAGAGAAAAAGCAGGCCGACCAAAACTAAACTGGCGCAGATCACCCCCCAAAGCAGAAGGGCGAGTTCGTCAAACAACGCGGTAAATTTCTTCTGATCGTAAAGGCCGACCAGGCGGAAGACCGCCAGCCACATTACGGTAATAAAAACCAGCGAGGAAAGATACTGGCCAAAGACCGGGATCGAGGTCGGAGCGATGAACATCAGGACCTTGAACCGGAAATAATAGGCCAGGACAAAAGAAATATTGATCAGGACGATATCTAAGAATATTTTGAGCATCTTGCTCCCTTATCGGAGAGTGGCGACCATTCTTTTGGCCTGTTCATTCCCTGGCTCAACGATCAGCACCTGTTCGTATTCGGCCCGGGCCCTCGTCCGATCCCCCTGCTTCAGATAAACCGCCCCTAAGCCCTGGTGGGCGGAAACATTTTTGGGATCGAGAAAAACCACTTGCTCAAACGCTTTTCGCGCCATCTTCAGGTCGTTCTTGCGGAAATAGAGTTCACCGGCCAGTAAATAGCCGAAGACCCCGGCCGGTTCGACCCTGACCATCCGCCTGGAAATATCGAGCGCTTTGTCAAGGTTCCCCCGACTTAAATAATAAGTCCCCAGTTTTTCCAAAACCGGCGCCCGGTCCTTGTACTTATCAAATAATTGGAGAAACGCCTTTTGGGTGAATTCCGGCGGCGCCACTCTTTCCATCGCCATGATCGCGTCACCAAGGTTCGGATTGATCATAAAGGTCTTCTGGTACATCTTAGCCGCCATTAATTTATCGCCGCGCCTCTCCCAGATCATCCCCATCACTTGGAAGATCTCGGCGTAATAAGGATCGATCTTCACCCCGATCTCGCACATCCGGTAAGACTCGTCCAGCTTCGCTTTCTGCCCCTGGTCGGACTGAACCAAGTAAACCTTGGCCAGCATCAGGAAGTTGTCGGCGTTGTAGGGATCGGCTTTAGTCCCGAAGATCAGGACCTTGATCGCGTTTTCAAAGTCGTTCTGGTTAAGATAAGCGATCCCCAGATGCGAGATCGTCGTCCCTTCAAAAGGATAAAGATCCAGGGAACGATTGAGGTTTAGAACCGCTTCCGGGATCCGTTTCACTTCCAGATAAGTTTTGCCGGTCTTGAAATCCCGGTCCCCCCAGAAAGGGATGAACGACAGGTAGATCAAACCGCCGGCAATGACCACAACAGCCGCCAGCGGCAGCCAGGGAACATCTTCCCAGGAAATTTTCTTCTCGGTTTCAGGCGCCGGCAGTCGGTCGGCGGCCTCGAGATTCATGACCACCCCCCAAAGAGCCCAGAAAATAGAAGTGATCGCCACCACGCCAAAACTGAACTGGTTCTGGATCAGATAGGCAATGATCGCCGCCATCGTCCCGGAGATCAGGAGATTGTGCGTCCCGGTCGTCCGCTTGGCGATCTTTGTGCCGACTTTAAATACGGTAAAGATGATCCAGAGATAAACAAAAAAGGTGATCAATCCTTTAGTGACCGGGACATCAAACGATTCGTTATGGCAGCGGTCCTGTTTGACATGGAACGCTTCCAGGAAGCGGAACATGTCGGTCTCATAGCGGGGAAAAACCATCTTCAAGACTTCCGGACCGATCCCGAACAAGGGATAATCGACGATAATTTTAGCCGCGCTCTTCCAGGTCTCGCCGCGGGAACCGGCCGCCCCTTTCAATTCCAACCGGGGAGCCGCATCTTGTTGTTCCTGAACGTTATTTTGCCCGATATCAAAGTTGTTCTTGATCGTTATTTCATTGGAAAAACGCTGGAAGGGTGAAAAGGCGGGATCAAAAGCGATCACTCCGGTAAAGACCGCGATCACGGCGGTCAACAAGAACAGTTTTTTAAGGTTGTCGAAGATCCGGGCCCGGCCGGTATAGAGGGCAAAAAGGACCGCCCCGGTAAAAAAACCCATGTAGCCGCCGCGGCTCTGGGTATAAAGGAGCGCGATGTACATCAGCAGCAAGGAAACAAGCAAAACACCGTCCCAAACCAGGATCGGCAGTTCCCGATAAGTAAAAGCCAGGTAAAGCGCGGCCGCCCCCATTAAAGCAAAACCAATGATCCACTGGGGGACATCATACGCGCCCAACGAATAGATCAAGAAAACAAAAAGGGCGTTGACGAACACAAAGGCTAAAAGCGGCAGCCAATTGGCCAGGGTCAACCCCTTCCACCCGACCGGATTATCGTTCCCGTCCTGCCGGTTTTCCAGGAACAGGGCCAGGGTCAAAAAGAAGGTCATGATCACGAACGCGGCAAAAAAGTTGGGCTGGCCGATCAACCCGATAACGCGCATGACGGTCGGAACGCCGCCCCAGGCGTAGGGATCGATCCCGGCCCGGGCGATGATCCCGTAGATCCCCTGGATCGTCGCCGCCGGAATGGCGATCACGATCAGACGCTTGATCTGGTCGAAAGAACGGATATAGTTGGTCGTCAGGAAAAAGAGGAGCGCGTAGGAATACCAGGTCGTCAACCCTTCAAAGCGGCCGTAAAAACCGGCCACACTGGTCGCGACATGGACCGAAGTCAGCGCCGCGACCGTCGTGGTCAAAACAAAGGTCAGGACAGGCCAATCGAGCGGGGTCCTGACAAAGCGATGCTTGCCGGTGATCAGCAATTTCGCCGACCAAAGGCTCAGGGCGATAATTACAAAAGTCCTGAGCCAGACGATCTTGGTCCCGGAAAAAACGATCCCGATCCGGCGGTCAAAGATGACCGGGACCAAAAAAATGATCAGCAGGATAAGGAGTTCAAGCGCCAGATCAAAAGAAATATTCCAGGCTTTCCCGGCTTTCTTCTGGGGGTTTTTATTTGTATTTTTCAACGTATTCCGCCATCCTTTGTTTAAAGATTTTACGATCGAATTTCAAAGCCTGGGCCCGCACGATCCGGGGATCAAAGGTCAAACGCTCGAACTTTTCGACCGCTTTTACCAGTGATTCCGGGGTCGGTTCGTCAAAAAAGAGGCCGGTCTCATCCTCGACGATGGTTTCCAGGGCGCCGCCGCCGCGAAAAGCGATCACCGGCCTACCGGCCGCCATCGCTTCTACCGGCACGATCCCAAAATCTTCAACACCTGGAAAGATCAGGCCGCGACATTCAGCGACTATTTTTTTGACCGCGTCGTCTGGTAAGCGGCCCAGAAATTCGACGTTCGGCAGGCTTATGGACCGCAAGCGCTCCCGATCCGGACCATCCCCGACGATCTTGAGCGGCAAGGCTAATCGATTGAACGCTTCGATCACGAGATCGATCCGCTTGTAAGCGTTAAGCCGGGAAAGGACCAGAAAATAGCCGCCCGAACGCCCCGTCGGCTGAAAAAGATCGCAATCAACAGGCGGGTATATTATATCAGATTCGCGATGGTAAATCTCAGCGATCCGCCGGGCGACCAGCTTGGAAATAGCGATAAAATGGTCGACTTGACCGGCAGTTTTCAGGTCCCAGTTTTTGAGCGGGCCCATTAAGAACGGCAAGAGCCGCTTCAGCCAGCCCGGCACGGCTTCGTGTTTTATGTAGTCGTCATAGCGCCAGACAAAGCGCATCGGGGTATAACAGTAACAGATATGGACCTGCCCCGGCCGTTTCCGGACCCCTTTGGCAAACGCGGAACTGGAAGAAAGGATCACGTCGTATCCAGAAAGATCAAAGCCGGAAAAGGCGAACGGATAAAGAAAAAGGTACTTTTTGAAATGCTTAAAGATCCCCGGCAACCGCTGCATAAAGGAAGTCACGATCTTCATTTCGCGAAAAACCGGCGGCATTTTTTCCGGATCGTAGATCGCGGTGTAGATCGGCGCGTTCGGGAAAACCTCGTGGAGATCGGCAATACAGCGTTCCGCGCCGCCGAATTGGTTCAAATAATCATGAACGATCGCCAGTTTCATCGGAGCCCCTTTTCCGTTAAATAAGCCCGGAGAGCGTCGGGCCAGGGCCGGAGATCATCTTGCCCCGCTTCCCTTAACCGTTTATTATCAAGGACCGAATAAGCGGGCCGCAGCGCCTTGGCCTTAAGCTCGGCAAACGGCAGCTCGGTAAAATTAACCGCCAAGCCAAGAAGTTCGAAAGCTTTCGCCGCCAATTCGTACCAGGAACAGGCGCCATGATTCACAATATGATATAAACCATAATGATCGGTTCGGATCAGTTGATTCAGCTTTCTCGCCAGGTCCAGCGTGTAGGTGGGGGAAAAATACTGGTCATTGACGACTTTGAACGGCACTCCGCTTTTACCTTTGGCGATAACGCTATCGATAAAATTCCCGCCTCCTTTTCCCAGGCAGCCGGCAACGCCGAACAGACCGGAAGAACGGATGATAAAATGTTTTTTCAAAATAGCGGCGATCTTTTCTTCACCGGAGACTTTTGACCGGGCGTAAGCGGAGAGCGGCGTGGTCGGATCGTCTTCGGTGTATGGGCTGTTTTTCCGTCCGTCAAAAACATAATCGGTGGAAATATGGACCAGCCCCGCCCCCGCCTCCAGGCAAGCCAGCGCGACATTCTCCGCCCCCTCGGCATTGATGGCAAAAGCCAGCTCCTGGTGGTCTTCGGCTTCGTCGACCCGCGAATAACCAGCGGTATTTATGACGATATCGGGCTTAAAGCCCTTGATCGCCAGGATCGTGTTCTCCCGCTTGGTGATATTAAGATCCTTGATCGTTAAGGGGATAAGTTCAGATCCGGGGATCGTCCTAGCCAGGTCGGTCCCTAATTGGCCGTCCGCCCCAATGACCAGGATTTTCGGCATCTTATTTGAAGGTCCGGAAAAAGAGCGAGAAATTCTCCTGCGCTTTCTCTCTCAGATGGACTAAAACCTTTTCCAGCATTTTTTTGCTCGCTTCCCTGATGGCGAATTGCGCTTCGACCGCTTTTTCCAACCGCGCCGCGTCGAGCACTTCGTCAACGGTCAAGCAAGGCGAGCCGACGCTGTTCATGAATGATTTAACCTTCGGATCGTAAGAAAGGCCGAAGGCCGGAACGAGCGATTTAACCGCGAAGATCAGGGCGTGCAGGCGCATCGCGATCATAAAATCGCACTGGGAAACAACGGAGAGCATCTCGTGCGGCGAACAGATCTTGAAAACGACGTTCGATTTCCGGCTCATGAAGTTGATGACCTTAGAGGTTTCTCTCATGTCTTCGGGACAATGCAGGAGCAGAAAGACGATCTGATAATTATTTTTTTCCACGAACGAGTCGAGCGTTTCGGCCAGCATCCGGTAAAATTGCAATTCGATCCCCTGCCGGCGAGGCAAACTCCGCACGGAAACGCCGAGCAAGGGCTTTTCCGTCGTCACCCCTTCCAGCGCCAAGACTTTGCGCCCTTCCAGCCCGGAAGGATTTTTCAGCAGGAAAGTCGGGTCGGCGGTCACGTTGACCTTTTCCGGCCGGATCCCGATCTCAACCAGGCCGGCCTTCGACTCGGCGTCGCGGACCGTGATCAGGTTGACCCGTTTGATCGCCAGAGAGGCGATCATGCGATTGAACCGGCCTTTGATCGGGCCAAAACCCTGGGCGAAGATCATCGTTTTCTTAAAAAGGACCTTGGCCAGGAGCAGCAAGCCGGTGTAATACCAAAAGCTCCGGTTGCTGGTCGAATTCTGGAAAAGGGTCCCGCCGCCGCTGACGAAAACATCGGTCTTGAGCATTTCGATGAACACGCTCCAGGAGTAACGGCCGATCGCTTTAACATTATAGAATTGGGCGGTCGTCTGGGGCGAGGCGGAAAGGACCGTGATCTGCAAGGTCGGGTCCTGGTGCCGCAAGCCGTCAACAATCGATTCCAGGACCGCTTCGTCGCCAACGTTACCGTAACCGTAATAACCGGACAATAATACGCGCATTATTTTCCACCTTCTTTTGAGGTTCGCATCCAGCGACCAGCGACTATCGCGATCATGATACCAAAAAACAAGCCAAGAACCAATCCGTTAAGTAAGCGGACGATCGAGATCATAAGCGGCGTGTGAATATGGGAAAAAGTGTTAAGGATCGAAACCGGGGCGATCGCCCCGATCGCCATGAGAACCCAGAGCCAGTTCCGGTCCCTGGACTTTAAATAATATACGGCCGCCAGAAAAAGGAAGGGATAACCGACCAGAAACTCCTTGGTCCGCGGCCGGACAAAAAGGAGTACTTCCAGCCAGTTGCGAAAAGCTTTCTCGATCCCGGGGACCGGAATGGTAAAGTTGCCGGACCGGGCCAGAAAGACACCGAGCGCCGCCAGCAAGAAGAGCCCGATCAGGGCGTTGGCCACGCTGATCTTGGTCCGTAAGATCTCCTTCGCCCGATTCCACAGGTTTTGCTCTCCTTCTTTGAAGAGAAAATAAGCGGCAATGATCAGGATCGGCAGGACCAGGACCAATTTAACGGCCGGAAAGACCAGCGCCCCGGACATATAGCGCGAATCAGCCAACAAACCGACGATAAAGACGATCCCCACGGCGGTAATGGCCACGACCCGAAGGACAAAATAGAGCGCTTGAAAAAGAGTAAAGCCACCTTGCCGGTCAAGGCGATTGGCGGAGCTGATCACCGCCAGCGACGGAAAAACGACCGCCGCCGCAAAGGCCAGCATTTTTTGCAAAATGAAAAGTTTCGCCGCCAAAAAAAGCAGGAGATTGGCTCCCGCTAAAATTGCGATCGCCAAGGCCCATAACGGTAAGGCAATAAAAGCATTGAGCAGCAGCAGCGCGCCGACCATAACACCCCAGCCGATGACAACGATCTGCCAGCTGATGATCTTGAGCGGCGCCGGTTCTTTCCCTTCGCCGATGGTAAAGTGGGCGGCGGCCAGTTTGTTTTTTAGTTCGCCGAAAAAGCGGAGATTGTATTCAACCGGCACGGCGTCGATCTGCGGCGGCAGGAAAGGCCGGACGTAAAGCAATTTGACCTGCCGTTCCCTGACCGCCCGAAGATAGCGGTCGAGGACCTCCGGCTTTTCCAATTTTTTTAATTCGTCTTTAGGGACGCTGTGGACCCGGACGACCCCGCTCCCCATCAAGTTTTTAAGCCGGGTATCGCCATCCTGTTTAACGATCTCCACGTAGCCATATTTAAGGCGGAACTTTTTCAGCGCTTCCGCCAGGGATGGGATCGCCTCCGGATAGCCGAGGATCTCCTCCCCGTCAAAAATGACCGTCTTGTAATGCTTCAGCCCGGAAAGCTTCGCTTCAATGTTCCCCAGGTGGTAGCGCGGATCGTTCCAAACCCTGGGGACCAAACGGAAACCAAGTTTTTCGAGATAATTTTTTTGCGTTTCGGAAATACCCAACCCCAGGGTCCGCAGTTCTTCTTCCGCCTCATCAACTTCGATCACATCCTGGCCGAGAAAGCGGATCGACTTCGCCCCTAAAGCCCAGGTCAATTGGTTGACGATCCGTTTGCGCGACTCCTGGAAAGGGGCAAAAATATAGGTCCGATCCGGCTTGATCTCTTTTATTTTGGCGGAAAAAACCGGCGAAAACGCGGCCAGCTGGCGGATACTCCCCCCCTTGGCGTAATAGATCTCCCCCTGGGCGTTGGCGTCGGGCAGCGATTCCTCAAAGACTCCCAGCTCGGAAAAACCGATCTTCCGGACCTCTTTTAGGACGTCGGTCAAAGCGCGCTTTTCAAAGGCGGCCGCTTTTTTAAGATCGTTCAGGTCAATGACGACCCGGACCGCGCGGGTCTCCTGCTCGGCAAAGTAACGTTCCAGGCCGAAATAACAACCGACCAGGACGGAGATTATCAGGCTGATCTTTAGAATTCCAAAAACGATTCTTTTTAGCATCGCACCCTCCGGTTATTGGATTTTCGCGCGCAAAGACCCTTCGATAAAAGGATCGATCTCCCCGTCGATCACGCTCTCAACGTCGCCGACTTCAACCCCGGTCCGGTTATCCTTGACCAGCGTATAAGGCTGAAAAACGTAGGAACGGATCTGGCTTCCCCACTCGATCTTCCGCTTTTCACCGACGAGCTCATCGATCTTTTCTTTCCGCTGCAGAACCATCATCTCATGCAATTTCGCTTTCAGCATCCGCATCGCCGTGTCGCGGTTATTATGCTGGGAGCGGTCGGATTGGCTCTGGGTGACGATCCCGGTCGGTAAATGGGTGATCCGGATCGCGGAGCTGACCTTGTTGACGTTCTGGCCGCCGGGACCGGAAGCGCGGTAGGTGTCGACCCGCAGGTCGCCGGGATTGATCTCGATCTTGATGTCTTCGGTAAGTTCCGGCGTGACTTCGACCGCGACAAAAGAGGTGTGCCGCTTCCCCTCCGAGGAGAACGGAGAGATCCTAACCAGGCGATGGACCCCCGCTTCGTTCCTTAAATGGCCATAAGCGTTCGGCCCGGAGATTAAAAGGGTCGCGCTTTTGATCCCGGCTTCTTCGCCGTAAGAAATATCCGGCAGCTGCACGGTAAACCCTTTCTTTTCCGCCCAGCGGGTGTACATCCTAAGCAGGATCTGGCCCCAGTCCTGCGCGTCGGTCCCGCCGGCGCCGGCGTTAATTGAAAGGATCGCGTCGTTCTGGTCGTACTCGCCGCTAAAAAGCATGGCGATCTCCAACTCGCCGGCCAGGGCTTGCAGTTTTTTTACTTCCAGGGCGAGCTCCCCCAGTTCGCTTTCGCTCGCCATTTCCAGCAGCAGGGTTTGCTCGTCAAGTTGGTCGCGCAGGGTCTCCCATTGCCGGACCATTTTCTCCAGGAGGCTTTTCTCCTGCATCAGTTTCCTGGCCAGGTCCTGGTTTTCCCAAAGCTTGGGGTCGGCGGCAGAGGCCTCAATTTCGGACAGTTGTTTTTTCTTGTCGTCGATCGCGAGGATTTTTTCCAGTTCGAGGCACTTCCGCTTTAATGAAGCTAAACTTTCTTTTAGCTCTTCATGCAGCATTTCTTGTACTTTTTCCCGGAACCGCACGGACAGGGATCGTTCCGGCCGACTTTTTCCGCCACGTGCACGGTCGCCGGCTTTTCCCCTTTTTCCGGGGCGCCGTAGGTCAAGGCGCGGCGTTTTGGCCGGGCTTCTTCAAGATCACCTTCGGCCTGCTGGACCCGGAGCATCAGCGAGATGATCTGGGCGCGGACGCCGCGCATCATCTCCTGGAACATCGTGTAACCTTCGATCTTATATTCCACCAACGGATCCTTGCCGCCATAACCGCGCAACCCGATCCCTTCGCGCAAAACATCCATATTGTGGAGCTGTTCGATCCAGGCGGCATCGATCGTCCGGAGGACGACCACCCGTTCCAGCGACCGCATCGTCTCGGCGCCGAATTCTTTCTCCTTCTCTTCGTAAGCTTGCTCCAGCAGGCTGATGATCTTAGCTTTGACCTCCTGCCTGGTCCGCTCTTCTTTGAGCCCTTCGAGTCCGTCGACCGGGACTAGTTCGTTGACCGCTTTGATCAGGCCGTCCCAATCCCACTCGTCCGGCGCGACTTTATCGATCAAAAAGGCATCAACGATCTCGGTCACGACCTGCCCCAGCATTTCATAGATCTTGGTCTTAAGGTCTTTTCCTTCCAGCGTGCGGCGGCGCAAAGTGTAGATCGATTCACGTTGCTTGTTCATGACGTCGTCGAATTCCAGGACCTGCTTGCGGATCCCGAAATGGTACTGCTCCACTTTTTTCTGCGCGTTCTCCAGCGCCCTGGAAATCAGATTATGTTCGATCGGCACGTCTTCTTCCAACCCCAGCCGTTCCATCACCCCGGAGATCCGTTGGGAACCGAACAGCCGCATCAGGTCGTCTTCCAGTGAAACATAGAAACGGGTCGAACCGGCATCCCCCTGGCGCCCGGCGCGGCCGCGCAATTGGTTGTCGATCCGCCGGCTTTCGTGCCGCTCGGTCCCGATCACGTGCAGACCGCCCAGAGCGGCCACCCCATCGCCTAAAACAATGTCGGTCCCGCGGCCGGCCATATTGGTGGAAATAGTGACCATCCCATGCTGTCCCGCTTTAGCGATGATTTCCGCTTCGCGGTCGTGCTGTTTGGCGTTGAGGACATGGTGCTGAACGCCGCGGCGGCGGAGCATTTCCGAAACTAATTCCGAATTTTCGATCGAGATCGTCCCGACCAGGACCGGCCGGCCTTTTTTATGCCATTCAATGATCTCGTTGACGACCGCCCGGAACTTGGCCCGCTTGTTCTTATAGATCTGGTCGGTATAGTCGGTCCGGACCATATCGCGGTGGGTCGGGATCAGGAGGACTTCCATCTTATAGATCTTCCAGAACTCCCCTTCTTCGGTCTTGGCGGTCCCGGTCATCCCGGCGATCTTGCTGAACAAGCGGAAATAATTTTGGAAGGTAATGGTCGCCAGGGTCTGCGATTCGTTCTGGACCT
>JBAZMB010000015.1:0-18931 GCA_041649975.1 Candidatus Margulisiibacteriota bacterium
GGCGGCCAGGATCAGCGGTCTTACGATCGATCGACTTTTATTGACGCGTTGACCGATCCGGATTATCTTAAATTCGTTCTGGTCAAAGACGATTCGATCAAGGGCTTAAGTCTGGCGACCAATAATTTAGATAAGGCCCGCATTGTCTACATGAATCCGGAATACTTCAAAACCCGATACCCCAATTTTGCTCAAGCCGGAAAAATCTTTTATGTTACTGCCCTAAGCGTGATCTCCGGCTTTCATGAGTTAAAGGGGATCAATGAATTGCTGACGACCATGATCCATTTTATCGACCAAAACGAAGCGGTCGTCGCCTTTGATTATTCGGAAAATAAAAATCATTTTCTTCCTGATCTGATCCAACTGCTGGCCAGGCGGAATAATATCCCGGTGATCGGTAATAAATTGGACGCGCAGGTCTATTTTGAAATATATGGTGAAAAAAACCGTCAGCCGGGGTAATATTAACCTTAGATGCACCAGAACTATTTCATTTATACGCCAATCTTAGCGGCCTCTTTAGTTTTAAGCCTGTATATTCTATTCCGTGATTCAAAAAATGGCCCTCATCGGGTCTTAAGCGCCCTGATCTTCTCTCTTTTTGTTTGGGTCTATTGCCTGCTGATAACTGACACGACGCAGGACCCGTCGACCGCTCTATTTTGGGGGAGAATGGCGATTATTGGTCCTTCTTTTATTCCGGCCTTGTTCCTTTGCTTTACATTAGTATTTCCAAAAGCAAATCTGACCGTTTCCCGGTTAATAACGATATTGTTGCCGGCCTTAGTCTTTACTGTTTTATCGCCGACGGCGCTTAATGTCGAGGCGGTGGCGGTCCATGGTTGGGGGACGGAGATTTTTCCGGGAGTTCTCTATCGCTATCTGTTGGCATATTTTATTGTTTATTTTGGCTTGGCTTTTATTCTCTTGTTCAGAAATTATCAAACCGGTCCAATTTCGACCAAAAACCAGATCAGGTACGTTTTTTTAGGAGCGCTAATCGCCGTGCTTTTAGGTTTATGCACCAATTTGATCTTAATTGAATATGGTCTTTCGCAATTCAGTGTGTTAGGGCCTTTTTCCACGTTAATCTTTTCCGCGGTTACCGCTTACGCGATTATTAAGCATCGCCTGATCGATATTTCAGTCGTTATCAGTCGGTGGGTTGCGGAGTTGGCGGCCGCTTCTTTTTTTAGCGTGATCTATGTTGCCATAGTTTGGGGATATAAAGTTTATGTCGCTAACGCTCTTAATTTGCCGTTTGTTATTTTAACTTTGATTTATGGTTTTATTGTCGCCCAATACCATCTTCGGGTCAGGCTGTTTATCCAAACCACCTCCGACAAACTGATCTTGCGCGGTAAATATGATTATTATCAATCATTGGCAAATGTCGGCCTTGAGATCAATAAAAGTCTTTCCCTGGAGAATATCAAAGCGACCCTCAATCGGGTCTTTTTTGAAGTGATGGAAGTTTCCAACCCCAGGCTTTTTCTCCCGGCCGATTTTTCCAATCCGGAAGTTAAGGAACTTATTGCGGAGGAGATAGTTTTCAAAGGGAACGATCTGGTTATTCCCTGCCGGATCGAAAACCGGCTTATTGCCCTAATAGCGCTGGGTAAAAAGTTATCGGAAGACGCCTATACCGATGAGGATTTGCGCCTCCTTAACTCTTTGTCCAGTCAGGTGGCGGTGGCGATCGATCATACCAGGACCTACGATGAGATCAAGAAGGAGCTGGAAACAACCCAGGTTCAGCTCGACCGCGCCCAGCGGCTGGCATCGCTCGGGACGATTGCCGCCGGCGTGGCCCACGAGATCCGCAACCCTTTGACCGTTATTCAGACGGAAACCGATATTTTGGTTAAAGCCCCGAAGGGGGTGGAAGAGTTAAAGGCTTTCCAGGAAAAAGTAACATCTCATATCAAAAGGGCGACCGCTATTATCAGGAACATGCTGAACCTGACAAAAAGCGAAAAAAGAGTGGAGTTGCCGGTCGATCTCAATGCGCTTATTGAGGCGACGATCGGCTTTTTTTCTTTAGGCCGGATCGTCTTACGGAAGGATTTAAAGCCGCTCAAGGCAATTATTGGCAATCCGGAAGAGCTTCGGCAGGTGCTCATCAATCTTATTGATAATGCCCTGGCTGTAATGCCGGAAGGGGGCGCTCTGGGAATAAAAACGTATCAGGCAGAAGGGCATGTTTTTATCGAGGTTTCCGATACCGGACCGGGGATCGCTAAAGAGAATCTCTCCAGAATATTTGACCCGTTCTTTTCGACCCGGCACGATGGGGCGGGGTTGGGATTGTCGATTGTTTACCGCATTGTCAGGGAACACGGCGGCAAGATTGAAGTGAAGAGCCCCTCCGCCGATCCGGAGTTCAGGACGACTTTTATTCTTTCTTTTTAAGCTCTTCTCTTTTATCAATGTGACGGCTAAAGGTTTCCAGTACCATCGATGTTTCCGCGTCCGATTTAGAAAAGAACCGTTTGATCGTTCCGATCAGTTCGTCTTCCGCAAAGGGTTTGGTGATGTACCCGGCGACATAGCCTCCCGTTGCCTTTTCCCATTTTTCCTCGTCCTCATACGCGGTGACCATGATAATTCCGATCTGGTCCTCATATTCTTTTCTGATCTTTTGGAGAAATTGCAGGCCGTCCATCTCCGGCATTTTAATGTCTAAAAGGATCAGCCTGACGCGATTGCTGGAAGGGAGCAGTTTGCGATTATGTTTATGGAGGATTTCCAGCGCTTCCTTGGCCGAATTGGCGGTCAAAGCTTCGAATTCATCGGTTTCTTTGATTAATCTGGCGGTTCCTTCCGCGATTTCCGTCTCATCGTCAACTACTAGAATCAGTGGTTTTTCCATAATATGGGCACCTCCAAAATATTTTTGATTGTCCCATGATTAACGAGACAAAGTCAAACGGTATTTGTGGCTGATGTGCCGAAATCTCGCCACCTTATGAGAAAAATTGATTGCAATTCTCGACTGATATGGAGGATAATAACTTGTGGCAATTAGATTGCTTAATAATTAACATAGGGGGAAATATATATGAAAATGGATGCCAATAAGTTTCACCTTTTTTTCTTTTTTTTATTAATTAGTTTCTGCCTGCTTACCGGTTGTGGAATATTTAATAATTCTTCGGCAAAATCGACCTATTATCCACACAATGACAATTATAGCTGGCGCTATAAACAAATTATTGTTGGTCCGACAAATGAAGTTGTGACGGGATACTCAACTATATATTTCAGCGGAGTGACGACTCTGCCAAATGGGGTTGTTGTTCAAAATCAATATTCTTCAAATGAGAGCACCGGGAATACTTTCAACGTTTTTTTTACTGCCAAGAAAATCATGATTAGCTCTGCGCTTTGTTCATACATAACAGCTAATGATTCAGGTGTGTTTTCTTATGGAACCGCAACCAATCCAACAACAGAAGGTTTTCTAATCATCTCATTCCCTCTATCAGTTGGTCAAAAATGGGAGGGTAGATATGGAAGTTGTGAAGTTGAAGTCGAAGAAAGTATTGCTGTTATGGGGAGGGTTCAAAAGGCCATGAAAATACGGATTCAAGGGGATATTTATCTGTGGTATGTTGAAAATATCGGGTTAGTTAAAACTATTATTCCAGATATTCCCATTGTTGATAGCAATGGATTGAATGAGCGAAAAGTTGATTACGTTGAAGAGCTAGTAGAAATAAACTTTTAATACAAAAAGGAGATAAATAATGAATAAAAGGTTGATTTTGCTGCTAATCATGCTTGCCGTTCTTTGTGCTATGTCTGCTGTCTATGCTATGGGTTCTGCCCCGCCGCCGCCAACTGAAGAGATTGCTCCCGTGCCAACCGCCTCCGAAGAGGCTCTAGCCAAAGAGCAGATCGATAATCTTAGGAATATCTCAACTAATTCGAAAGATGTGCAAGAGGCCTTCGGCAAATTTGTTAATCATGTTTTTAGTGGGAAGAAATATTTGTATGAGTTTAATGATGTCGCGGAAAAACAACTGGTCAAAGACGCCTTAGATAAAAAGCAAGACTGGAAGTACCGGTTCGCGATAATTGGGGCTTTGAATCCCGATAATCCACCGGAGGCTTTTGACCTTAGAGTAAAAATACTTAGAGACAAATCGGAAAAAATTGAATTGAGAAGACATGCGATTGGAAGCATTGCGTCTACCAAAAGGAGTGTTAAAAAGAGAGAAGCGGTTGAAGTGCTAATCGAATCTTTAAAAGATGATGATTGGGATATAGTGGCCAGTGCCGCGAATGGTTTAGGCGAATTGAAAGATAAAAAAGCGGTTGGTCCACTTATCGAATCGGTGAAGCGAACCAGAAGGCATCTTGACGAATTATTGGCAAATGGATGGAAAGGATACGATCATGGGAGCCAGCCTGAAGATGCCGCTCTCTCCTGTTCAATTAGGGCATTGGGAGAGATTAAAGACAAAAAAGCCGTCCCTGTTCTGTTGGATTTATTAAATGATCCTTATTTGGAAAAAGTTGTTAAATTAAATGACGTGACTAAGGGGTGGGCGCTTCTGGCGTTAAGGGACATTGATGATAAGACGGTTATTGGGCCGATTAAGGAATATTTAAAAACGACTCATGATTATAGGGTTCACGGAGTGGCATCGGACGCGATAAAAACATTGGAAAAGGAAAATGGTAAAGGGACTACTCCATAAAGTATTGATATTCAGCTTAGTTTTTGTCTGCATTAGCCCGAATCTTGCAGGGGCGATAAACTTTGAGACTGGAGATGCTTTGTTTTCAAACGGTTTTCTTGGCGGCTTGGCCGGTCATTCAATGCTTTACTATGGTTGGACAAAAGTTGGCAATCCGACCGATCCACTGCAGCAAGAAATTGTTGAAGCTCGAACCACCGGCCTTATATCAAGAAAGACAGATATTAGCGGGAGAAGCTTTTGGGATAGTACGGCAAGGACTAAAGACGCGCCCAACTGGGGCCAAAGAAAAACTATTGTTGAAAGAGGGAAGGCTCTAATAGATAAAAAATATCCTGAATCATGGGAATTTATGACTCTTTATAAGGGGCCTGAAAAATGGCGCTGTGACGGTTTAGTTGAGGATTGTTATGAGTCCGCGGG
This sequence comes from Candidatus Margulisiibacteriota bacterium, assembly GCA_041649975.1. Taxonomy (GTDB): domain Bacteria; phylum Margulisbacteria; class WOR-1; order O2-12-FULL-45-9; family XYB2-FULL-48-7; genus XYB2-FULL-45-9. Next base: position 5,133 of record JBAZMB010000015.1, read on the forward strand.
GATAGATATTATCCCAAACTCAATTGAAAATGGAATAACCCTTAATCCCCGAGATCAATACTTGTCAATGTCCGCGTCCATCGGCCAAGGGCCGCAGATTGCAATGACCTTGCCGGTAAAAACGGATAACAAGATTGATCTGCAAGCGTCAATTGCCGATCTTTCCGGTATCGCGAAGCTTGAATTATGGGATGGGGTTCCAGGGAGCGGGACTCTTGTTGCCGAGGTGTACCGGGCAGAGAATGATCTGCAAAGCGTCGCTTTTTCTCATCGGTACGATCTTGCCGGGAAAAGCGGCACGCATGTCTTGTATGTCAAAGCTTATGATGGGGCGGGAAACAGTAGTGTGAATTCCGTCACTCTTTCCGCGCTGTCTGCTCCAAAAATCAGTGCCATCGTGCCTACTGAATCTTCGGTAAATGTGGCGCTGAAGCCGACGATTGTTATAACTTTTGATAGAGAAATGGACCTTAGCGCGCTAAACTCCACCTCGGTTAAGTTATTCAAGTATGATGGTGGAGCACTGATTGCTGGTTTATTAAGTTATCAATCTGATTCCGGCTTGAAGACCTGGACTTTTACGCCGAACACACAGTTGGACCCCAATACAAAATACAAACTGGTCGTTTATGATTCCGTTAAAGACGTTGCCGGCTATTCTATCGATGGCGATAACGATGGCAACGCGGGAGGCAATTTTTATTCTTCATTTTCAACCGGGTCATCGGTATTGTTTAGAATTTTACAGCTTTCCAGTTATCTCTGGAATGCGATCAGCTCTGGCGCGATGAGCGCTCATAGTGTTAAGGCAATGGGGGTAACTGCCCAAGCTGCCGGGGATAATATAATTGATCCCGGAGAGACGATCGAATTGACTCTGACCTTAACGAATAGCGGCTCGCAACCAGCGACCGGCGTATCGGGGACTATTTCTACTGCTTCCGGTGTTAATATCACAAGCGCCAACCAGAGCTATGGCGATATCCCGGCCGGGACGGCGAAAGCGAACGCCAATAAATTTGTCTTTAATGTTCCATCATCTTTTACCGGCTCTGAAATTCAATTGAATTTAGCGGTCAGCGGGCAGGTCGCGGGAGACAGTTATTCGGATAATTTAAACGTTATATTGCCGGTTGGAACCTCTCTTCTGGCCCCTCCCGGCGCGGGAATAAATGAACGACCGCTTGATTTTGGTTTTTATAATTTTCCGGGATCAGCGACTTTATATTACCTTATAGATGATAATACCGATTTAAATAGCGTCGGGAATGGAAACGGAATCTTTGACGAAGGGGACGGGATTGTTAATATAAAGTTTTTTGCCGGTAATGCTTCGGAAGCAACGTTAAATGCGGATTTTCAATTAACCAGCGACCCCGGTTTTGCGACTATCAATGACCAGCCAATTAAAAGTAATATTGTTATTCAGCCAAAATCATATATCGAAATCCCCTTTAGTCTGACAAAAGCCGGCTATGTTAGCGACTCAACGACAATCCCGCTTGTGATCAAAATGACTGCGGCCGGGGAAGAAAGAGTTCGTGCCCTTTCTCTCCCATATACTAAGGCGCCATCTCTAAACCAAAATATTTTATTAACTTCTATTGATCCTGTTGATGTCTTTTCTCCAAATGAAGATGGAAAAAAGGACCAATTAACGATGAGGTATGTATTATCAGAGGATTGTGACATTGTTTTCTTGGAGGCAAGAAAACGTCTTTTAAATGGTTCTTGGGAAAATAATTGGACAATTTGCAATGCTTTTAATTTGCAAGGTAGTCAAGCTGAAATCGGTGGCAATAGAAGGGTCTTAAATGAAGACGCATGGGAATTCACATACAAAAAAAATAATGATTATTCCATAATATGGAGTAATGGCAATGGGTATGAGTCCGGTTGTTACCAGCTACGTATTAAGGCGTTTAAAAGCGAAAAAGATTATTTTGGGAAAGTTTATTGGGATGGACCATTTTCTAGTAATGTTCAAACAATATATCTCCACAAAACCAGTCCTAAAGCGGACAATTTAAGTGTAACCCCTAAATTCAGCCCCTTTAATCCGGGGCTCCCCGGTACGGCTAACATAGCCTTTGACCTGACCGATGCGGCGGATATGTTGATCAAAGTAAGAAACAAAAATGGCTTGGAAATTAGAACTTTGGCGGATGTGCAATTATCACCCAAAGGACATAAAGAATTTGTTTTTGAAAGCTATGATTTAACCAATAATATTTTGTTAGATGGTCAATATACGGTTAATTTAAGGTTGGACGACCGAGCTAATTCTACAGCCTTTGTTACCCGCGAAGTAACAATTGACCATGCGCCGCAGGATTTTTATTTGATTATGGCGACAAATGAGGTCCTAACATCAGCCGCTACCTATGAACTTGCCTGGACCCCAGCTACTCCTTTTGGGCCGGAATGGAACCATCTTAAAGAATATCAGATAATGGGTTATAAAGTAGGAGGGGGCGCGTCTGATTATGGGGTTTTAGTTAAAAATATCGCGCCAACCGCGACATCAGGAAATTTTCATTTTCAGGTTGATGGCGTCTGGAAAATAAAAATTAGGGCTATTGATGATGAAGGGAATTGGCAAGATTCTGACGGCACAAACAGCGCCGGGTTTGCCGGAAATCCCAATAGAATATTGACGGTTTGCCACGATTCTTCTCCGCCGGGACCGATGGCTTTATTGTCTCCCTATGACGGACAATATTTTGCTGAAGGAAAGCTTTTAATCATCTGGAAACCGGTTAAGGACGTAAATCTTGACCATTACGAACTTTGTATAGGGACCGATCAGAATAATATACATGGCTCATCTGTTATTTACAGGGATTTAACAAAGGATTCGACCTCTTTTGAGGCTGAACTTCCCGGCGGCATTTATTACATTTATCTGGCCGCTTATGATAAGGCTGACCATTATCGTGTGGTTGATGGTACAACCGATATAGCTAAATTCAACCAATCCCCGGGAACTGTTTTTGCCGGCAAATGGCCAAGCTTTGAAATAGACCATCTGCCGCCGGTGATAACTTTTAATCCGGACGCCTACCCGCCGGTTTCTAATCGATATTTTTCGCCAAATGGCGATGGCAAAAAAGAGACGACAAAAATAAGCTACAGCGTGACGGACGAGTCCTATTGGAGGGTAAACCACTTGCGACAGAATGAGATCAGCCTTGAAGTGATGGGGGAGATTATTAAGGACGGCGATACGGTGATAGGTTGGACCAATAAATCCCCTCCCGGCTGGCAGAGGGTGTGCTGGAATGGGAACGATGAAAACGGCAAAAAAGTTGAAGATGGGTTATATACAATTAAGATCACCGCTACGGATAAGGCTTTAAACTCCGCGGTTAACGATTCGCAATGGACGGTGGTCGACACCACTTCTCCGGAAATAAGAAACATTGCCGGTTTGAGCATGTTTTCTCCCAATAACGACGGAGAATTCGACGAGGGGAAGATTTCTTTTGAAGTTACGGATAATCTATCGCCGCGAATAAGCGTAACTATAGAGGTAGTGGATAATGAAAACAAAATAATAATCGGTCCCATGGAACCGCGGCGTTTAGCCGTGGGTTTCTTCTTTGCTTGGGACGGAAAAACGCTGAACGGCGGACTTGTGCCCGACGGCAAATATAAATATAAAATCACGGCCGAGGATCTGGCTGGCAATTTGATTGTAAATGATTCAACCAGTATCGTGATTGATACTAAGCCCCCAGAGATTATTAATCTGACCGATACTATCTCCAGACTCCAGTTTAAGGAAAATTCCGGCTCACTTGACATTAAATTTAAGCTGCTTGAAGCTTCAGGCTATGCCAATGTCTTTGCTTCGGTCCTTGATTCAAAAGGCGCGATGATCCGGAATTGCCTGATTACGGCGGAAGCGGGCAAGCAGTATCAGGTTTCCTGGAATGGGAAGGACAGTTTTGGCTTTTTTATTCCCAACAACTCATATGTCTATTATCGTTTATACGCGATCGATTGCGTGGGGAACAAGAAATATCTCGACAGCGATCAGTTGATCAGGGTCGAAACGCCATATACCGGGATGTCTGGCAATATCCTCTATAGTCCGGATGGGGAATTAAAGATCATTGTGCCGCAGGGGGCGTTAAGTTCAGAAGCCGAGCTTTCAATCGGAATGAACGATGCCCCAAAATCATATCAGATCAACGGGAATGACACTCTCACCTTAACTTATCAGCTTTTACCTGAAGGAGTCAAACTTAATAAGCCCTGTCAGATATTGTTTCATTATGATCCATCCAAATTAAATTCTGCCGATCAATCGGTTCTGCCGTTTGAATATACGGATTCAAAAGGCTGGGAGCAATTATCAGGGAATTTCAAGAACGATGTCTTCTCCGGCTTTATTGATAAAAGTGGGTCTTTTGTAATCGGGACGGATCTTACTCCTCCCGAGCCGCCGACCGTTAATCAGCCAAAAACGCCCACGGCTTCTAGTCTGATTAATGTTTCTGGAACAGCCGAACATAATTCAACGGTGGCGCTCAATATGAACGGCAATATCTATCATAAGACCGTCAATTCGCCCGACTGGAGCGTTTCCAATATTGGTATCAGCGAGGGAGAAAATATCATCTTTGCGACAGCTAAAGACACCGCTGGAAATATAAGCAAATCGTCAAACAAGATAACTGTAATCAAAGACACAACTCCACCGATCCTGATAGTTTCTAACGCGGACAACCTTTATCTCCCATCCAAAAATACGGTCAATCTTTCCGCTTCCGCGTCTGATGGGGGAAGCCCGACCTGCGAGGTCCGGTTGTCGATCAAAGATCCGGAGGGGAAAGGAATATTCCTTGAAAATTATAATAATAATTTCAGCTTAGGTTGGGGCAATCCCAGTTTATCCGAGGGGACTTATCCTTATGTCATCAGGGCGATTGATCAGCTTAATAATTATTCGGAAAAGAGTGGCTCTGTTATTGTCGACAAGACAGCTCCATATGTCCTGTTGGATCTCCAGCCGATCAATTATTATTTAAGCGGGAACCTGGAGCTGTGGGGCGTGTTGGACGACGCGAATATCTCAAGTTGGGTTCTTGATTATGGGGAAGGGGCAAACCCAATTTCGTTTACGGAAATCGCCCGCGGGTTTTCAGTCCGACCTTATGAGCCGATCTCAAATTTCGATACGCATTTTTTATCGACCGGCCTTTATACTTTCAGGCTTACGGCCTACGATAAGGCTGGCAATGTAAAGGTTGTGACCAAAACAAAAAATATTATTAACTCCGCCGTTTATTCGGCGATCTTTTCGCCGGGAATTAATGAGAATGTACGGGGAACGGCTGTCGTGTCTGGGATGATAACTCTCAATTCTTTGGAGTTTTCACGTTATAGCCTGCTTTATGGGAAAGGGGCCGATCCTTCGAGCTGGGCAAAGATTCTGATTTCAGACGCTTTGCCGAAATCTGATAATCTAGGGCAATGGAATACGAGCGGGCTTTCCGACGGCTTATACACTCTCCGGTTGGAAACGGTTAATCTAGGCGCTGAAAGCTTTCTTTATGACGTTCCCGTCGTGATTGATAATACCAGTCCGATTTCGCGAATTACCTATCCGGCCGGCACCGATGTCTTGGGTGGAATTATTGGCATTGTTGGGACCGTTTCAGACGCCTGTCTTTCTTATTATAAAGTTGAATATGGAGAGGGGATAAATCCACTCTCCTGGAATGAGATAAAAACTTCTAACAGCCAGGTTTTATCCGAAAGAGTAGCGGACTGGAACACAGGGAGCTTGAACGGCACTTATACCGTCCGGTTGACAGCTTATGACAAAGCCGGCAATTCAACTTTAAATCAAACCACCTTCACAATAGATAATATTGTTGATGCTTCATTGAATTACCCGACAAATGACATGGTGTTAGCCGATACCCTTCATATTCAAGGAACAGCGGCTGACAATAATTTTGCCAGTTATTGCCTGGAGTATGGCGGAGGGCGCGATCCATCAATATTTACAAAGATCGGGACCGATCAAACGAATCAGGTTACAAATGGAGAACTAGGTGTTTGGGATACAAAATCTGTTTCAGATGGGATTTATACGATAAGAGAGGTTGTTGTTGATAAAGCGGGAAACGAAGGGGTTAAAACGGTAACGATTATTGTTGATAACACCTATCCGACTGTTTCAATCTCCAACCCGATTGCCGGGAGCTGTTTGGCCGGAACTATCGGCGTCGCGGGGACGGTTTATGACGAGAATATTCAATCATATAAAGTCGAGTATCAGAGCAATTCAAACCCCGGGTGCTGGAATTACATCTATTCGACGTCTGAAGCGGCTAATATTCAAAACGACGCTGTTTTTAACTGGGCGGCGAACGCGTTAAACGGCGCTTATACTATTAAGGTCAGCGCGACCGATAAAACTGGAAAAACCTCAAGTAATGAGGTTGCTGTGATTCTGGACAACACTTCCCCAATCATTACTATTACATCGCCTTCCAGGGAATCGGTTAATACAGGGGATTTGGATATAATAGGGGAGATAGCCGATGTCAATTTCAAGAATTATTTGATTAAATATGGTTACGGGATTGAGCCAACGCAGTTCTGGCAATTAACATCAGGGGCATCAGCTCAAAACGGTGCGTTATATTCCTGGCAAACTTCACGAGTCAAAGACGGTTATTACACTTTGCGGGTTGAGACCGAAGATAAGGCAGGGAATAGATCAAGTCGCGATTTCCCGATAATTATTGATAATGCTCCGGCGATCGCCGAAATTCAGGCGCCGGTAGAGAGTCAAGTTGTAAGCGGAGAAGTGAATATCCAAGGAATTGTCTGCGACGCTGATTTTACTACTTATAATTTCAAGAGATATGAGATTAGTGTGGGGATAGGGGAGGTTCCTGTTCAATGGGTAACGATTGAAAGCTTAGCTACTCCCAAAATAAACGAGGTTTTAAAAAGCTGGAATACGATCGGGGTGACGGATGGGACGTATACGATCAAGCTTAGATCGCGGGATATATCCGGCGTTACGGAAAAAACGAGATCGATAATAATTGACAACACAAAACCGGTGCTTTCCATTACTTCGCCGAATGATGGCGCGACGATATCAGGCGATGTTCAGATCATGGGAGCCGTGTCAGACACAAATCCTGCTGAATATAAGATCTATTATAAGAATGATTCATCGTCAGATTGGACGGAAATAAGCGGCGGCGCGTGGAACACCGCCCTGGTTGGCGACGGTTCCTATTCAATAAAGCTGTGGGCCAAAGATAAAGCCGGCAATGAAAGTGAGATTTTTAGGAATTATATCGTGAATAACGCTCTGGATGTGAACAGCGTCTCCCTTTCGGCCGCCGCTTTTTCCCCGAACGGGGACGGGATAGATGACAAGATCAAGCTGAAATACAATTTAACCGCCAACAGTAATGTAACGGTTAAAATTTATAAGAAGCCGAGCTCATATTCTTACAATTGGTTGGCTTTCGGGAGTGGGACAAGGTATCCGGCGCAATCGTTTAGTTATACTTTAAGCGCTTCGGGAAAAGATTATCCGGCACAGGTTTTTGGTTGGAAAGTGGATGCTAGTGGGACGGAGACATATGAATTTCCATTGTCTAGAGATGGAATTAGCGGACTTGTTAGCCCTGCGAGCGGAGTCTATTTTTTACAATGTAAAATTGGTTGTTTTGGAGGTAGTAATTTTGGTGATAATATTTATATTGATCACCCACAAACTGTAAATGTAAGTTGGAATGGAGTTGCTATATACAGTAGATCCGATGCTACTGCTTCTTCTCCAAGCAGTTTTATAGGGAATACACCATTACAAGTAGCTCCTGGTTGGTACGCATTTGTAAAAAATGTCGATTTGCCAGCCCCAAACCCATCTTATTTTACGATTTATTATACGACCCAAAACTTTAATCATTCTTCAGATGTTGATTCCGGCTTAGCGACAAAATACTACGATGGAATGATTGGAGGGAACTCTTACAGCGTGATACTTTCCCCTCAAAATGGAGGAGCAATCAACGGCCATGCTATTTCTTATTCGCAAACTTCAAATACTAGCGGCGTCTCAAGCTCAAGAGATAGCAGTAGCTGGAGCGGCAATATATGTTCCGGCGTAATTAATGCGACCTATAATTACTCAGGAGATGGTTGGAGTGATTCAACCTCGCTTTCAACTTCTGTTAATGCGCAACAAGGGGAAAAGATTGTTTCCGGAGCTGTCGCTTCAATATTTGGGGCGGTGGGTGGGGAGCCATACAGAACATATTCATCAATATCCGCGTCTGCTCCAAGTGGCTCAGGCGGGCCAAATGTTAATTTGAGATTTAAAAATAGCGGGACGACTACGACATCCGACACGAATGATTATCTAATTGCCTCTACAAATTATTCCGAACCTTGGAATACATCAATGGATCCTTCAGTTGGCAATGGGGGGTGGCTAAAGAAAGGATTATATAGTTTGCCATTCTCTTATAACGAAGCGCCTGATTTGCGGAATATTTACAGCTATTATTCACTGCCATCCAGCGATATCGCGGTTAGTGGCTGGAATGTCACTTCGGATAATTCGTTTGCCAAAATATATGGCGTTAACTCCAGCGGCAATTTTAATATCAGTTTAGCGGATAACATTCTGGTCAAGACCTTGCAATATGATATTTCAACCACAGCCGGCGAACATTTCATAGAGTGGGATGGGACCGACAATAATGGAAATACTGTTTCCGACAACGATTACATCTTTGTCGTTTACGCTGGCGGGAATACGCTTAGAAAAGGGATAAATGGTGAATATCCGGTAAAGGTTGAGCAAGCCGCGGAAATAAGCGCTCTGGCTGTTTCCGAGACTGTCATCTCGCCGAATGGCGATGGCGTACAAGACTCAACTGATATAAATTATACCCTTTCCCGGAACGCGAACTCACTCTCGGCGGTAATCAAAGACCAAGGCGGCACTGCGGTCAGAACCATTTCCGGTCCCTCCACTAGCGGGTTGCAGTCGATCGCCTGGAACGGCAAAAATGACTCCAACTCGATTGTTCCGGATGGGAAATATTCAGCCGTTGTTACGGCGGTAAATGCCAATGGCGCGACCAGGGTTAAGTCAATGAGTCTTACGGTCGATAACAATAACCCGTCAGCCTCTGATGAGGTGGCCAAGCTGATCGTTGGGTCTTCCGCCTGGGAAGAAAGTCCGGCTTATTCTCCCGACAAAACTAAAATCGCGTTCGCGAAAGAGATTTCAGGCAAAAAGCAGATCTGCGTCTTGAATTTAGCCAATTCACAACTAACCCAAGTAACCACTCAAGGAGAGAACAAACAACCAAACTGGTCGCCTGACGGTTCAAAGATAGCTTTTATCTCCGACCGTTCAGGCAGTGTTGATATCTGGAAAATGAATCTGGACGGATCGATCGCCAAACAGCTAACCGCTAATTCGGCAGTGGAAAATAATCCAAAGTGGTTGCCTGATGGGAGCAAGATCGTTTATGCATCCGATCGTTTGGGCGAGCTTTTGCTGGCCAAATGGAATCTCTGGGAGATAAACGCTGATGGCTCGAGTCCAACCCAGGTGACCAAAGACCAGACGACTTTCAGAGACGACGATCCTTCAGCTTCGCCGGATGGGAAAAAAATTGTCTATGATTCCGATCAGACCGGGAATTTCGATCTCTGGACGATTAATCCTGACGGTAGTAACAAAGCAAAGATCACGGCTAGTTTGGAGGCGGAAACCAATCCAACATGGTCGCCGGACGGCTTAAAGATCGCTTATCAGAATCAAAAGGGGATAGGACTATTTGACGTCAAGAACAATAATTCCGGCCAGCTCGTTTCCCAGGAAGGGGCGACCAATCCTTCCTGGTCAAAAGACGGGACCGAGCTCCTATACAACGATAATGCCGGGAACATTTATTCACAATCAACCTACGCCGGCGCGCTGACCGGGGTGATCACTTATCCGATCTTGAACCAAAAACTTTCCGGTCTGGTTGAGATAAAAGGAACAGCTCTTGACACAAACTTTGAAGGATTCAAGATTGAATACTCGCTCAATGTCATTCCTTATGTTTGGATCGAGATCGGGCATTCGGATATTCCGAAAAAAGACGGAATACTAGCGGCATGGAATACGGCCCCTTTAATTGACGGCCAGTATGTTTTAAGGCTGACCGCCCGGGATAAAGCCGGGAACAGTTTGGAAAACAGCCTGATTGTTAATTTAAATAATGATAACTGGAAGCTGACGATTTCATCTTTAATCCAGCTGACCTCCTCGGATGCTTGGGATTTTGAGCCAAGCTGGTCGCCCGACGGTTCAAAGCTGGCGTTTTCCTCCAATCGTTCCGGCGACTATGATATTTGGGTTATGAATGAGAACGGCACGGGACTGGCTAATTTAACCAGTAATCCCGCTTACGACGGCAAGCCAAGCTGGTCGCCCGACGGCGCCAAGATCGCGTTTGTTTCGGATCGGTCGGGCAACAAAGATATCTGGTCTATGAACGCCGATGGAACTAATCTCAAACAATTAACGGATCTAACAATTATTGACACCGACCCGACCTGGTCGCCCGATGGTTTAAAAATTGTCTTTGCTTCCAATCGCTCGGCCAATTTTGATCTTTGGGTCATAAATGTCGATGGGATTGGTAGTCCGACTAAACTAACTTCTTCCGAAGCGGATGACCGGGAGCCGAGCTGGTCGCGGTTTGGTGTAGCGTTTACTTCGGACCGTTCCGGTAATAAAGAGATCTGGACGATTGACGAAAACGGGACCCAGGAAGCCTTCCGCTTGACCGATAATCCGGCCGGGAATTATGAACCATGCTGGTCGCCGTTTGCTATCTTATTATCCGACGGCAGTCATCGGCCCTTGATAACTTTCACTTCCGGTCGTCAGGGAAATCCCGATATTTATGTCATGGATACCGACGGGATCGATCAGTCAAAATCGCTGACCGATTACACCAATACCGATTGTAATCCTGCCTGGTCGCCGGACGGTTCTAAAGTCGCTTACGCGTCGTTCAGAGATGGTCAGTCCGATCTCTGGGTCATGAATTTCGCTTTAAGAACCTCTATCTTAAGCGTCATCTCATTGCCGGCAGTTGGGACAATGGAGATCATTTCTCCCAAAGGTGGCAAGAAGATCGAAAACCTGCGGCCGACTTTTGAGTGGTATGGGGTCAGGGGGTACACCAGTTATCGAATAGTGGCCAGGAAAGATATCGCAACATGGACCCAGCCCAAAAATATTACCCAAACTGAAGCTTCGCCGGAATCGAATGCCAAGCCGGCAATTACTTACGAGATCCATGAATTTGATGAAGGCTTGGCTAGAGGAATATGGAACTGGAAGGTTCAGGCGCTGGATCAGAGCAACAACGTGTTGTCGGAAACAACTGAAGAGAACTTTGAGATCGATCCTCCGCTAACGATTTCAGGGGTGACCAACTACCCGAACCCGTTCAATCCGAACCGGGAGCAGACAAAGATTCGCTACCGGCTCTCGGCTGACGCTGATGAAGTCAGGATCAGGATTTATGATATAACCGGTTCTTTGGTGACAGAGCTTGATGGCACAACCAACGGCGAAGGAATGAGCGTCTGGCAGAAGTATAATGACGTCTCGTGGGATGGGCGAAATGGACGAGGGGATCTGGTCGTCAACGGAATCTATCCGTTCGAGATCACGGCGCGGATGGGGGATAAGACCGTGAGCGGGAGAGGGAAAATCGCGGTGCTCAAATGAGAAAAATATTATTTGTAATGCTAAGTGCCTGCTTAGCGCTTTCGCCTGTTTATGCTTTCGGCCAATCCGGTGCCGACATTGCCGTGCTCAATGCCGGTGTCGGAGCTCGTCCGCTCGCCATGGGTGGCGCTTTCACCTCGGTTGCCGATAATGCCGATGCTCCATATTGGAATCCTGCTGGTTTGGGTTTTATTACCAGCCAGGAGATCACTAGCAGTCAAACCAGGCTTTCGACCGACGCCGATCATTACTATCTAAGTTATGTGACTCCGGCTCTGGGTGGGACAATCGGTCTTTCCTGGATTCAGGTTGGACTAGGGAATATTGCCCAAACCTCAAGCGAGGTTGATATCCATAACGAAGTCCAGAATATCAGCTTGTTTAGCTACTTTTCTAGCGCCTACCTTCTTTCTTATGGAAAAAAACTGAACGACCATATTGCCTTTGGTCTAACTGCCAAGTATCTAAGTTCCGAGATGTTTGGGATCAGTGGTGGGAGCGGGTGGGGCTATTCCTTAACTCCCGGCGTAATGCTTCGCTTGGCCAAGTATCCGGTGACTATTGGCTTCAAGATCGACGAACTGATCAATACCCAGCAGTGGGGAACAGGAACGGTCGAAAACGTTTCGCCTAAAGCGCGGCTGGGCTTGAGCTGGTTTCCTTGGTCCGAAAGCCGGGTGGCGGTTGATATCAGCCAGGTGATAAAATCAGATTATTCTCCGGAGGTTGCGACCGGTTTTGAGTGGATGCAAGGCTGTATTGCCTATCGGGCAGGGTATAACTCTAGCGGCCTGACCGCTGGAGTTGGTTTTACTGTTGGTCATGCTAGACTCGATTACGCGTTTGTTCAGCAAGCGGCGTTTGCGTCCAATAATGTACACCGGGTTTCTTTGTCCGGGATTTGGTAGCGTCCTCTAGCCTCTTCCCGCCAGAAGCCGCCATAGGCGGGCCTTGGCGGAATATTACTGCTGCCTCTCTTTTGCTTGGTCATTATCCCGAGTTGCCACCCCTTTTTTTCAAAGCGGAGGGAAAGGGAGGGAGTAGAGATGGAGGGAGCGGCTAACAAATGGTTCGTGGCATGAAAGGTGACGGAGCAGTTTGTGGTTAGCGGGAAAAATGACCAGCTAAGCCCGCCAGCTAGCTTTTGGCGGATTATTTCCTGCCGGTTGACCGGCAGGAAATGCCTCGAAGAGGCGGCGGGCGGGGAATGGTTTTAATAAAAATCAATTAACGACCACTATTTTTTATCTCCTGCTTAATATGGGTGTTAAATCAAACTGAAGGAGCAGGAACGCTGATCATTAATCATGGTGCAAAGAGCTTGAGCCTTCTTCTCAAAGGCTGAATAAATGAGCTGTAAGCTGGTTTTGTTTGCTAAGGAAGAGGAAGACGCTGTTCAGTAAATAAGAGCGATAATGAGCTATTAGCGCTTTATAGCAGGCAGCAGCAGCGCGCAAGGTAAAAATATATAGGGATGTTGCGATGTTAGCCGGTAGCTTGGTCAGTTAAAGAGGGCTTAAAGATGAGTTCCAGGTCGAGTTTGGGCTTGAGGTAAGCTTCCAGCCAGAAGGCATCCATATGTCTTGATGAAATATGCGCGCTTTTTTTCTTTTTCTGACGCCATAAAATCGAGTTCTCCTCCTCTGAAATGATTTTGTCGAAAGGGGCATAGAAAAATGTCCGGATTCGGGACGCGGCGGCGGCGTTTTTTGCGGCATTTTTTGTACGGCCTGCCCGCGGCTCGCTTTTTACTCCTGCTCATCCTTTGGCTCGCCGCACTGCAGGCCTCATTCGGAATTGTATTGACAAAAACTGTCAAAATCGGGTAATATAATCCCATGAAAAAGGAACAAGAAATATATACCCTTACCGCGCTGGCAAAACTGTTGAAAGTGCCTCGACAAACGATTTACTACTGGATTGAAAAAGGGTGGGTTAAACCGAAGCGGGATTACAGGAATTATCCTGTGTTTACTAAAGAGGATGTTGAAGGAATAATGGA
>JBAZMB010000016.1:0-18114 GCA_041649975.1 Candidatus Margulisiibacteriota bacterium
TTATTCTTCGCGGATCGAGCTTGACCGGCCGGGCTATTCATACGCGGTCGACACTTTTTTGGCCTTAAAGAAAAAGTTCGGCCCCCAGGCCAAGCTTTTTTATATCATGGGGTTGGATTCGATCAATGAGGTCCTTTCCTGGCGCAAGCCGTTGGAGCTCTTCAAGCTGTGCGAATTTATCGTCGGGACCAGGCCGGGGAGCCGGATCCGGACCTTTCGCCGGCTGGTTAAGTTCCCGCCGCTCCAGAAAGAGGTCGACAAGATCAAACTGTTGGAGTTGAAGGAAGCGATTTCCGCTTCGGACATCCGCCGCCGGGTCCGGGCCGGCAAATCGATCTCCAGGCTGGTGCCGAAAGTGGTTGAAAACATTATCAAAAAAGAAGGGTTATATAAAAATGACGATCCCAAACGCCAATAAACTGGTCCTCCCTAACGGGATCCGGGTCCTGACCGAAGAGATCCCTTCGATGCGTTCGGTCGCCATGGGGATCATGGTCGGCGCTGGTTCCGGCAATGAAATCGACAAAGAGGCCGGGATCTCCCACTTTATCGAGCATATGATGTTCAAGGGGACCCCGAAACGGAGCGCTTTTGAGATCGCTCACGCCCTTGATTCGGTCGGCGGGAAAATGAACGCCTACACCAGCAAAGAAGTGACCATGTACTACGCGGTCGTCCTGGATAAGCACATCGAAACCGCGGTGGACGTCTTAAGCGATATGTTCATGAATTCATTGTATGACACCAAAGAGATGGAGACGGAAAAAGGGGTCGTTTTGGAAGAGATCAAAATGTACGAGGATACTCCGGACGAGTTGATCCACGATCTCTTTGCCGAAAAGATCCTCCACGGTCATCCTTTAGGCCGGCCGACGATCGGGTCAAACGAAACGGTCGGAGCGATTACCCGGGACGATATTCTTAATTACCAGCAACGGCTTTATAGCCCGAACAACGTGATCGTTTCGTTGGCCGGGGCGATACCTAAAAATATCATTGACCTGCTCCGGCCGTATTTTGAAAAGCTCTCCGGGGTCGACGTGGTCCACCAAATGCCCCAACCGGAGATCAAAGGGTCGATCAGCCTTAAACAAAAAAAGACCGAACAGGCTCATCTTTGTCTTGGGGTCAAAGGTCCTTCCCATCGCGATAAAGATAGGTATGCCTACTCTGTGATGGATAACATTTTGGGGGGGACAATGAGCTCCCGGTTGTTCCAGGAAGTTCGGGAGAAGCGGGGCTTGGCCTACGCGATCTATTCGACTGGTTCTCCCTTCCGGGATTTTGGCCTCTCTTACGTTTACGCCGGGACCGGCAAGGAGACCCTGGGTTACGTGATCGAGTTGATCCTGGAACAATTTACTAGTTTGAAGAAAGCAGGGATCACCAAAGAAGAGCTGTCCCGTGCCAAGGAGTATTTGAAAGGTTCAATGGTCCTGGGATTAGAGTCTTCTTCATCGCGGATGAGCTGGATCGCCCGTTCAGAGCTTTATCACGACCGGATCCAATCGGTTGACGAAGTTTTTGCCGCGATCGACAAGGTTACCCATGACGACATCGTCCGGCTGGCGAATAATTATTTCCGGGACGAAGACCTGACCTTGACGGTGATCGCTGACCTGGAAGAGTTACCGGTTAAAGAGCTACACTGCTAATAGAAGAGGGGAAAGAATGAAGAATATTAAGGTCCAGATCAAACGTTTACCGAACAATACCGACCTGCCGCTGCCGAAATATATGAGCGACCATGCCGCCGGCATGGACCTCTACGCGGCGGTTACGGTAGACTTAGCGATCGCGCCGGGCGAGTGGAAATTGGTCCCAACCGGGCTGGCGATCGCCCTGCCGGAAGGGTACGAAGCGCAGGTTAGGCCCCGTTCCGGTTTGGCGCTCAAGCAGGGGGTTTCCGTCTTGAACACGCCGGGGACGGTCGACGCCGATTACCGGGGCGAGGTCGGAGTGATCCTGATGAACCACAGCAAACAAGATTTAGTGATCAAGCGGGGCGATCGGATCGCCCAGATGATCATCAATAAGTTCGAGCGGATCGTATTTGAAGAAGTCGAAGAACTGTCGGCGACCGAACGGGGCGCCGGCGGCTTCGGGCATACGGGGGTAAGCCATGGAAAAAATTAAAGTAATCGTTAATGGAGCGAAAGGAAAGATGGGCCAGGAGACGGTGAAAGCGGTCCAGAACGAGGCCGACCTGGAATTAGTCGCCCAGACCGATGTCGGCGACGATTTGGCCAAAGTGATCAAGCAAAGCGGGGCGGACGTGGTGGTCGACTTCACCCATCCGGCCGCGGTCATGGAAAATATCCGCCAGATTTTGAAGAGTGGAGCGCACGCCGTCATCGGCACGACCGGTTTGACCGACGAGAACCAGAAGGAGGTCAAAGGGTTGTGCGACGCTCATAAGGTCAATTGCCTGATCGCCCCGAATTTTGCCATTGGCGCGGTCCTGATGATGATGTTCGCCAAGGAAGCGATCAAATACATGCCGAAAGCCGAGATCATTGAGTTCCACCACGAACAAAAAGTGGACAAACCGTCCGGGACGGCGATCAAGACCGGCCACATTATGGGGAAGGATGTTCCGATCCACTCGGTCCGACTGCCGGGGATGGTCGCGCATCAGGAAGTTATTTTCGGCGGTTTGGGACAGACCCTGACCATTCGCCACGATTCGATCTCCCGGGATTCTTTCATGCCGGGGGTGGTTATGGCGGTCCGGAAGATCAAAGGGCTCAAGGGCTTGGTTTACGGCCTGGAAAACCTGTTATAATTAAGGCGTGGCAAATTATTATAAAGTAGTCGCGGA
The DNA here is from genome assembly GCA_041649975.1 of Candidatus Margulisiibacteriota bacterium. Classification (GTDB taxonomy): domain Bacteria; phylum Margulisbacteria; class WOR-1; order O2-12-FULL-45-9; family XYB2-FULL-48-7; genus XYB2-FULL-45-9. The sequence goes on from JBAZMB010000016.1 coordinate 2,822, forward strand.
GAACCGCAAAGCCCGTTTTGATTATATAGTCCTCGAGGTCTATAAAGCCGGTTTAGTTTTGACCGGAAATGAGGTAAAATCCGTCCGGATGGGGAGGGTTGACCTCCAGGACAGTTTTGGTCGGGTTGAAAACGGGGCGATTTTGTTATATGGTATCCACATCAACCCGTACGGCCAGGGGCAGATCAACAAGATCGATCCCCGACGCCCGCGCCTGGTCTTGCTGAATAAGCAAGAATTGGTGAAATTGACCGGAAAAGTGGCCGAAAAAGGATTGACCCTGGTCCCGCTCAAGGTCTATTTCGACGGTAACTGGGCGAAAGTCGATCTGGGGCTGGCCAAGGCGAAAAAGAAGTACGAAAAGCGTGAATCACTTAGACGTCGAACAACTGAAAGAGAAATTGAAAAAGCTTTTAGAGGAAAAAATCGTGATTAATAAAGCTCAAGCCCGTTCCTTCACCGTTTCCGACCTCTACAAAGAGGCGGCCAAGATGGTGCAGGATGAATTTAAAGGGATTAAAAGCCGGCCGCTGACCCCGGCCGAACAAGCGAAATCGGACGAGCTGGCGAAGATGATCTCCAAGTTGGCCCTAAAGGAGATGAACCTGATATGATCGAGATCCCGGGACAAAAACCTTTTACCCCGCCGGTCGCGCCGAAGGAAGTTAAAGGGGTAGATAAAGAATCGAACGAAGGGACGGTCCAGAAGTCGGGTCCCCAGTTAAAAACACCGATCCCGCAAAGTATTGGGCGGGGGCCGGAACTTGACGCTCAGGCTATTGCCACCCGTTTGGCTGTTCTGGCGACGGAAGCGAAAGAAAAGGAACTGAAGTTCGAGGACATCATCGACCGGGCGATCGCCGAGACCGGCATGACCAACGCCCAGGGAGCGATGGAAGAGATCAACCGCCGCGTCCAGCAGGAGATCGAGAACGAGATCACCAAGATCAAAGAGAACAAAGACCTGATGGAAGAAGCGGAAAGCTGGCAGGAATTTGCCGAAACCCTCGCCCGGATGAACCAACAACAAGTCGAATCGTTTTTGGGACTGCTCCAAGAAACGATCAAGACCAGAAGCTTCTAATAATTTCGAAATCCTAACCTCTAAATATATTTCGGATTTAGTATTTCGAGTTTTCACAACGCAGTTGTGGCTGTTGGGGCTGTAAGGGTTTTGACGGGGAGTTGTGGTTGCGCGAGTTGCGAGCCGAGGAAGTCATCTCACCTCGTTAAACAAGGTGACAAATTTTAAACGCAGTTGGTAAAACACCTGCAGAGGCGTTTGGTACTCTCGAGAACTTGATGGCTAACATCAAGGGCTTCGTTGAGTTTCCAGCCCTCGTTTCCGCTTAATAATATAAGCGGGCCGTCTTCCGGATTCGCCGATAGGTTCGGGTCAAGACGTTATTTTGTCGGCTACCCGCCGGTCCCGCCGGTTGGCCAAGCGGGGAAACTTTTAAGCGGCTAGCTTAAGAAATCCCTCGTTTCAGGTTAAATCTTAAGCGAAAAATTAATTGAAGCTACGCTCGTAGCGGCTCTCGCAATTGCCTTTCCGGACAGGGGTTCGACTCCCCTCAGCTCCATTTTGCTTTCTTCCCCTTGACCCCCGTACTCTTCCCCCTTATAATACCCTACATGCGGCTTTCATCTTTTCAAAAGGGGCTCCTTGTCGCCTTCGCCGGTATTTTCGTGCTGTTATCGCTCCTTTTTATCAATGGGATCTTTCTGGGCGATGCTTTTTCCAAAGAAGAAGCGCAGCACGCTATTTACGGACTCTGGCTTTATAAGGATATTCACGCTTTCGATCTCGGCGCTTTTTGGTACGATACCCAGCGGCAGATGTTCTGGCCGTTCCTTCATTCCTGGTTCCTTTCTTTATCGTTCCTTTTTTTCGGGGTCAGCTTTGCTTCTGCCCGGTTCTTGAGCTATGTCATCTTTTTGCTGACCCTTTTCCTGATGTATCAATCTTCGGTGAAACTGAGCGGCAAGTCCGGCTGGAAGATCGGCTTGCTAGCAGTTTACATGGCCCTATCTTCGCCCATAATGATCAATTACGCGACGAAAAATACCCTGGAAGGGTTAGGCGCGTTGATCTTTCTGGCCGGGTATTATTTATATGATTTTAGTGAATGTCGGAAGCTTGTTCTTGATTATGTTTTCTTAGGTCTATTGGTTGGCCTGTCGATCTACACTAATTATCTTTACGCCTATTTCATGATCCCCGCTTTTCTGGTCGTTTCCCTGGCCAAGCTTGGCCCGATCTGCGTGGAAATAGTCGAGCTCGACAAAAAAGGCGAGAAAGCGGCCTTGCCTTTTTTTTGGTGGGCGTACCGCAAACTGATCTTCCTCACGGTCTTGTTTGTTTTTGCCGGCGCCTGGTTCTTTACCTCCGCTTTTTCCAGGAAGTTTCTCCTTTTCCTCCAGGCGATCTTCCGCTATTCCGGCGGCGAGGCGGTTGACGGGTTAGTGCCGGCCCTGATGTATTACCCGCGGACGATCATTGAAAATTTTTCCTTTTCTCCCTGGCTCGGGCTTTTGATCGTGGTCGCCCTTTTCCTTCCCTTTACCGCTTTCCATTACTGGAAGACAAATAAGCTCTATACGTTCATCTGGACGGTCCTGGTCCTGGCGACCCTGACTGTCCCGACTAAAGCGCCGCAGTTCATTTACATCATCGCCCCCTTCCTGTTCATGGTGGCGGCTTCCGCTTTTTATTACTTTATGGAAAAATTTGACTTGAAAGGGCGCCGGGTCTTGCTGGTCCTGGCGATCCCGGCCGTGATCTCTCTTCCTGCCCTCTTCGGGCTTTATTTCCCCGCCCGGCCGGCCGAGAACATGGTTAGCGTGATGAACTACTACCGCCAGAGCGTCTTGCCGCGGCATCCGGTGGCGATTTCGGTCAATCTTCAGCATCTGAACTCCGAAGTGATGAACTTCTATTTTTGGGATTGGAACGCCCCGGTCCTGGCCGACCCGGCGATCCAGGACGAACAGCTTTTACGCTCCGCCCGCTACTTTTTTGCCGTTGAGCTTGACGAGAACAGTCCGGTCCAGCTCGATGTCCTGGACGATTCAATATTTCGCTGGAATTCCTTTCTGGGCGAGAAGCTCCGGTCGGGTGATATCCGCGAGCTTTCCATGCGCCGCTTTGACTCCCTTGGGCTGACCGCCAAGATTTACGAAAAGAAGCAAGCCCAGGCCATCGATACCACCGGGCTTTAAGCCGGCTATCGGCGACCGTTAACCCCGCGATATTCTCAATTCAACTGAAATTTCTACCCATCTTTGTCGAGAAATATAAGGATATAGGCCCCTAATAAAATTATTGAAGAGCAACCAGAAGGATAGAATGGCAAACAACAACGGATTTATCGGCGGGATGCGCGCTCTCGGCCGGGCCTATTGCGAATATGGCCGCGCCAATTTGGCGACCGGCGGCTTGGCCGGAGTCAGGGCCCATTTCCCCACTCAGGCGGAATGGAAATACCTTCCAGCTGGCCTTTATTATCATTTTATCTCCGCTCTGGCAAGCCAATTGGCCGGGGTTATTCCGGCCGAACCTGCGCCTTTAACGATTACCAGCGTCGCCATGGCAAAAAACGATTGGCAGTCCCGGGGTTTGTCAGGCCAAGCGAGCGGGGGCCCGGTCGCGGCCAGTTCGTACGTTGCCCGCTCGATCACGATGCAGCCGGTTAGGAACCGGGAAGCGAGCGAAAGGGTTTTTAGTCGGATCAAGACCAACAGCTGGGTCAAGAAACACGAGTTTACCAGGGCGGAATTTGATCAATGGTTCGACCTATCGTTTAGGCAGGAAGAGCTAAGCCGTTTTCCTGGAAAAGATGAGTTGTTCAAGTTTATGATTGGCGAATTCAAGATCGAAAAGCATCCCGACAAAGAGGAGCTTTATCGGATTGTTAGCCAGATCTCCGTGCTCAAATTGACCTCGGAAGACCTGGTCAGTAGTTTGGAAATGGCGGAAACTTTACACGAGATTGGTCGTTCGGCGGAACAATGCTTGGGGAAAAATTGGACTTCATCCTCTCTTTTTATTGCCGATCCGGCGACCGGACTGGTCCGCCTGGCGGCCAGACGGAAAGGAAATGAGTCGGAGTCCCACTACAGCGCCTGGGCGGAACCGGCCTATCTTCTGGCGGAAGCGCGCCGCCGCTACGTGGAAGAAGACGATAAAGCTTTTGTGGTTAATTTGAATGATGATCCTTCTTTTGTCGATAAGGCTAGTCGGGAAAGAGACGCCCAAAACTTTATTGGGGAAAGGGCGGAACTGTTGGTCGGTGTTTTAGTTTATAAGAGCCGGGAAGACCAGCAGCTCTATAAGAACGCCTCTCCGAAAGAACGAGAAGCGATCCGGGCCCGCAGTGTTTACGGTTACTGGCATGTTTCCAACCGGGTTTTTAACGATGAAGAAGGGCAGGCGATGTACGAAGAAAATTTTAATATCGCTAATCGGCCGCCGATCTCCCCCAATACCGATAAAACTGATTTGATCGCAAAACTCCATTCTTTAGTTCTCCATCCAGTCGCGGAAAAAATTGCCGCCCGCAAGGAAGCCCGGGGGGGCTCGATCTCTTCGATCTGGAACAGTGAAGAAAAGCCGGAAGAGACGTCAGGGGAAAAGGTCGTCAGAAGTCCCATTCCGTACGACCGGCGAAGCGGAGCGGAGATTCAAAAAGTCGCATTTGATCCGACCTTGGAACTATCGTCGGAAGACAAACTGGTGATTTTGGAAAAGGGCGAAATCAAGGATATTCAGGGGCAGCGGGTCAGGATATTTGAATACCCATATCCTAAAGTAAGAGACCGGCTTAATGGCTTTATTAATTGGATGCGGGACACGGTCTTGTTGATCTACGAAAAGGCCAAAATAGCCGAAGGAAAAACAAAAGAAGAAATGATCGCGTCATTATCGCTTGAAGATGAGCCGATGATGGAGCGGACCGTTAACCCGAGATATACGGTTTTAATTGAAGGCGCGCCCGGAAAAGAAGAGGATGTTTTAGGGATCGTTTCTTTCAGTCTGATCGAAGTTAATAATGGGGATAAACGCGTGGAAGCGATGAAAATTCCCGCGGCAATGATCCGGGAAGAGGCGAGGGGCAAGAAATTGCAGGTCGCGATCACCAATGAAATTGGCAGAAGGTTGCTATATAAGTATTGGTATGAGCATGGGATCATTAAGGGGTTTTGGCTTGCCCTGACCAAGGGGATCCCGGTTTACGCCACCAGCCAAAGCTTGCGGGTGATAAAAGATTTCGCGCGCATGAGCAATTTTTCCTTGAAGCGGACCCTTGAAGGCCGAGCGTTAACCGATGAACAGCGGTTGATTATCGACCAAGGGTCGCAAAACAAGACGGACGAAAATGGCATAGAAACCGGCGCTTACGGCGGCAGGATCGCCATTGATGAAGAAGAGGCCGGGGTTAAAATATTCGGCAAGAGTAAAGACGCTGAATTGAGGGACTTGTTGAGGACAAAAGTCGGGGAAAACGGCCGGATCCATATGGTCGCTTATTACACTTTATGGGTCGGGTTAAAGACAATGGTCGAGTTGGCTTGGAATCGATTCTGGCGTCGGATGGGAAGAAGTTAACATGACTTTAGCCACGGGTGTTAGCAAAAATTTCTGGCGACTTTATTTTAAGGTGTATGACCGGAATCAGTCAGCGCCTTATGTCCGTTTGCTTGATGAAGGGGCGCGGCATGTTGTTGTTAATCCGGCTGGAAGATATCTTGACCTTGGCTGCGGGTCAGGGAATTCAACCTTGGCGATTGGTCGGAGGCTTAACGCCGACGGCGGAGTGATTGGCATCGACTCTTCTCCTCACGCCTTGGAATTAGCCCGGGAAAAAGGAGTTGCCGGTCGGTTAAATAACGTTGATTTTCAGCAGGGGGACATAGGGCGTCCGCTCCCTTTTGACGGCGGGACTTTTGACGGCATTCTGGCGAATAACTCTTTTTATTTGATCAGCGATCCTAAACAGACCTTGGTTGATGTCATGCGGCTGCTTAAACCCGGGGGAGTCTTTCTGATGACAAACCCAAAAGAGGCGGCGAACCCATCTGAAATATTTAAAAACCATCTGGCAGTGATGAAAGAAAAATATGCTTTTCGTTATGGCCGGACGATCGGCGGGCTGGCGTTGGCCGGACATACCCTGCACGCTGTTTTTAATTATGCCTTATTACTTCCTTTTCAATTTGTGTTGAAAAACAGCTATAAAGTGGAATCGCATTTCTGGCCGGTTGAGAAATGGAGCGGGATACTGGAAGAAGCTAGGCGAGAAACCCCTTATCCCTTTGCCATCAGGCCGCCGTTCCTGACTTACGCTGAACAGAACCATACCTTCATTGTTGATAGATTAATGCCTTAATTTAGGGTATAATCCTCTTCCATGGTTCCTCAAACAGGAATTAATAAGCAGCTTTTAAATATCATGTTGGCCATGTTCTCAGTTTTGGCTGTTGCTGGAACGATTTTAATCTATTATTTCAAACTGTATCCGCTTTTTATCCCAAGTTATTATCTGATATTATCCCAAATATTTCTGGGAAGTTTTATCATAATAAATAATCCGAAGAGCCAGGTTAATGTCTTTTTCTTCCATTTCTTGTTGTTTATGGCTCTTTGGAATACTTTTGCTTCGATCATTATTCATTTGCCACCATCAACGCCGTTATTCTGGTGCGATTGGTTTATTTACATTGCCGCGATATTAATGACTTTTTTCTTAATGTTGTTTACGATGGTATTCCCCCAGAAAAAGCCTTATTTTACGCGGTTTAACAGGAATTTACTATTGATTATGCCTTTGTTTATTATCGTTGTGATCTTGGTAAATCCTAATTTTGTTATTAAAGGGATTATTTTGGAAAATGGGATGAGAGCGCCGGCCTCCGGCGATGGGTATAGTTTTTTTGTTTTTTACATTGTATTTTATATTGGGATAGTTTTATATAATTTGATTCAAAGCTATTTGCTGGCCAGCAGTTTGGAAAAGTTGCGTCTTTTTTATTTTTTAGTTGGAGCTTTTATTTCGGTCTTAGGGTTTGTGATAACAAACCTAATTCTTCTTTGGATGGGAATTGTTTCTCTTGCCTGGATGGGATCATGGTTTACGTTGATCTTTGTGGCTTTTACAACTTATTCAATCACCAAACACAATTTATTGGACATTTCCATTGTCATCAGCCGGTTCTTTGCTGAATTGTTGACTATTGCCCTTTATGTTTCAATCTATCTTGGCTTGGTTTGGATGTTTAAAAGCACTAGTCGAGAGACGGTCAATTGGCTTTTTATTTTAATGACGATCGCCATGGGAATTTTAGTCGGGCAGACCCACCAGACGATCAGACTTTTTATTCAGACGACTTCAGACAAGCTATTTTTGCGCGGGAAATACAATTACTATAAGGAATTATCGGATGCCACGACCCGGGTCGGCGAAAAAATGTCCCTGGCCGAGATCTTAAAAGTTTTGTACAGCACCTTTAACAATGTTATTGAGATCTCTAATCCCCGGATTTTCCTGCCGGAATATTTTTCCGACAATGAAAAAAGCTCCAAAGCTTACGTTATTTACGATAAAGCCAGTTTCCAGCCCTTAATGAGCGACCTGAGTGTTTTGTTGGACGCGAAATGGCTGAAAACCCTGATCGATAACCGCGTCCCAATGTACGAGGTCAAAGAAATCGACGCTTTTTTGGTCGTCCCTTGCTTTGTGGAAGAGCGGTTGATCGGCTTTTTTGCTCTTGGCCGGAAGCTTTCGGAGGACGCGTATACTGATGAAGACCTGCGGCTCCTTCGGGCGCTGGCCAATCAGGCTGGGATGGCCCTTGATCATACCCGTTCTTATGAAAAGATCAGGGCCGACTTGGAATTGGTCGAGCGTCAGTTGGAGCGCTCCCAGCGCTTGGCTTCTTTGGGGACCCTAACGGCCGGGGTGACGCATGAGATCCGCAATCCCTTGACCGTGATTCGGGGGGAAACGGAACGGCTGCTTAACCAGCCCCGGGACACCGAATATTTAGCTAACTTTCGCGACCTGCTATTGAAGCATATTGACCGGATCTCAGGGATCGTCAACCGGATGCTCGACCTGGCCAAGGAAAAGCCGAAACAGAAAATCGCGGTCGACTTGAACGAATTGATCAACTCAACTTTACCGCTCTTGTCTTTGGGGCCGATCAAAGTGACGACCGAGCTGACGGCCAGCCAGTCGATCAACGGCGATCCGGAGGCGTTGCAGGAAGTGATTATCAATCTACTGCAGAATGCCATTGATTCTATGCCCCACGGCGGCCAGCTGTCGATCAAGACCTATCAGGAGAATAACCGGACGGTCGTGGAAATTAACGATACCGGTAAGGGGATCCCGTTGGAGATCCGCGAGAAGATATTTGATCCGTTCTTTTCTTCCCGGCACGAAGGGGTGGGCCTGGGGCTATCGATTGCCTATCGGATCGTTCGCGAACACGACGGCGACATCTCGGTTACGAGCGAAGTAGGTAAAGGGAGCACTTTTAAACTGGAGTTTTAGCTCTTTTTTTTGAATTCTTCCCGTTTTTCGATGTGTTTTTCAAAGGTGTTCAGGACCATACTGGTGTCTTTTCCTTCAAAAAACTTATCAACGGTGGCGAGGAGTTCTTCGCTTTTAAATGGTTTCTTGATGTAGTTAATGACAAACCCCGAGGTGGCCCGGTCCCATTTTTCCTCGTCTTCCCAGGCGGTGAGCATGGAAATGCCGATGTCTTCGCCGTAGTCTTTGCGGATCTTTTCCAGGAGCTGTAGGCCGTCGATTTCCGGCATTTTAATGTCAAGGAAGACCAAACGGATCTTGTTCCCTCCGAGACCGAGGAAACTCCGGTATTTGGTCAGTTTTTCCAGCGCTTCTTTAGCGGAATAGGCGGTTACGACCTCGTATTTCCCGGAATCCTTGATGGTATCGGAAATTACGTTCGCGACATCGATCTCATCGTCCACAACCATAACTATCGGTTTTGCCATAAGATCACCCTCTTAAGGAAATTTTCTCACGAATGGGGAGGATAGTCAATCCGCTCCAGGTCTGCTAAAATGCGGCTATGAAAACCGCACTTCGCGCCACCGTGGTCGGCTTATTGATGGTTGGTTTTACGCTCGGCTGTTTGCTCTTCCACCAGCCAAGCGGCGCGTCCGATGTTCCTGACCTGCCATTAAAGATAAAAAAACGGGCCGATAAGGGGATCTACATCACCTGGTACGTGGCGAAAACCCCGAGCCGGTTCAATTATCTGATCGATCAGGCCAAAGCTTGCGGCCTGAATACCGTAGTGATTGACGCTAAATATGCTTTGAGCCCGGAACTGCTGGCCTTGCTCAAGAAAAAACAGTTAACCAAAGAGACGATCGTGACCGCCGATCCCTGGTTGAGCGGCCTGGCGGCCAAACTGCACGAGAAAGAGATGATCCTTTCGGTCCGGTTAGTGGTCTTTAAGGACGATCACTTGGCGCTGGCCCGGCCGGACCTGGCGGTTAAAATCCCTGGTGGCGACTATTACCGCGATCTTAAAGGAGGAAAATGGGCCGATCCTTATGCCGAAGAAGTCCGCCTTTATAATGAGCTAATAGCCGAGCGGGCCGCTCTCTCCGGAGCTGATGAGGTCCAGTTTGACTATATCCGTTTCCCGGCCGAAGCGGCCTCTCATAACGCCTACTATCCGCACCAAAAGCCGGGGGTCAGCCGGGTGGAGACGATCTGTGGGTATCTTGATGGGGTCAAAAAACGCCTGGCTAAATACAACGTTTCGCTGGCGGTCGATATTTTTGGGGTTGCCGCCTGGCAGAGCCGAAAAGATATCGAGAGCCTGGGGCAGGACCTGAAAAAGATGGCTAATTATCTCGACGTCTTATCCCCGATGCTCTACCCATCGCATTTCCATGCCGGCTACGACGGCTTTGCCAATCCCGGCAGTTATCCCTATCATTTTTTAAGTAGTGGGGTCGGTCGTTCCAGGGCGCTCTTGTCCGGTGAGGCGACGACCCTTGTCCCCTGGATCCAGGGTTTTAATCTCCGTTCCCCGAATTTTGGCCCAAATTACATTTCAGAGCAAATTAGGGCGGCCAAAGAGCAAGGGGTCGATCATTTTTTGGTTTGGAACGCTTCCAATAATTATGAAACGACCTTTGCCGCTTTGCGGAGGAGAAAATGAAGCGTTTTGCCGTTTTATTACTGCTTATGATGGCCGCTTCCGCCGACGCGCAATTCCTCCCTGGGAGCGCGCGGCCGTTGGGCTTGGGGAATGCCTTTGTCGGCCAGGCTGATGACGCCTCGGCGGTTATCTACAACCCGGCTGGGACCGCCGCCTTAGAAGACCTTGGCTGGATCACCTTATATAACAGCCAGCCGGAGAGTAGCCAGAATTATATTTCTCTGGGCGTCGTCGTGCCGAGCAAAAGTTATGGAACAATCGGGGTCAGCTATCAAAATTTAGGCCAGACCGGGGTTTTGGTCCTGCCCGCGACGGTTGAGGTGGACACTTATTCCCGCCAGATCGGCCTGGTGTATGCCCGGCCGGTTTTTGCCGGGATCCTGCTTGGCGGAGAGGTCCGGTTTTTGGCGGCCGGGACGAGCGGCAATTTCCCCGGAGTGGAAAAATATAAATCAAGCGGTTACGCCATCGACTTATCCCTGAAAAAGAGCCTGACGCCCTGGTTTAGCGCTGGGTTGGTTTTGCGCAATGTCAGCGCCCAGGTCAAATATGACGATGGGTTGGCGGCCGACCTGCCGGCCGAAAGTATTTTTGGCGCTTCTTTTCTCCTCCTGGGCAACAAGGGGTTGGTTAAAAATAAAGTTCTGCAGGGGAACCTAAACTTTGATCTCAGTAAAAAAGGGAGCGGGCAGTCCTTGAACCATGTGGGGTTTGAAATAACGGCGTTGCGGACGATCGCTTTCCGCTTTGGCAATGACCAGGTCGCGGTCGATGATCAATCGACCGGCAATCAGCAGATCTATTCCAATTTTACTCTTGGGATCGGCCTCAAATACCGGGGAATTTCCTTTGATTACGCCCAATATAAGCAGGGGAACGTTTCGGCGTCGATCACTCATTATTTTTCGATCGGTTTCGGCGGCCTGGATGAAAAAGACGAGCCAGCTAAATTGCCGACGGTCATAACAGTCGCTTTCCCGACCCCGGAGTCGCTGTCGGCCCAGAAGATTAAACTGCCGAGCTTTAAAGATGTTCCCAAAGGGCATTGGGCTTACCGGGCGGCCGGCTTGGTCGTTGCCGCGGGGTTAATGAGGGCTTATCCGGACGGAACGTTCCAGCCGGATGGGTGGGTCAGTCGGGGGACGTTTGAACAGCTCCTGGCCGAAGCCAAGCACCTGCCGGCAGTGCCGATATTTGAAGCGAATAAACCGATTACCCGGGGAGAAGTAGCGACCAAGCTGGAGATCTTTAAGCCCGACCGTCCGAACGCGCCGGTCAAAAGAGGGGAGATCGCGATCTTCCTGACCAAATCTACTTTTGGCCAGGCGGCCATAAATCGCCTTCCTCCGATCGACGAAACTAATTGATCAGAATTTTAAGTTGACGTCGAATTGGGCCAAGTTAAGCGGGTTACTTTTTCCCTCGATCAAATTACTATGATAAAAATCAAAGCCCAGGCTAATGTTCTTATGGACCTGACTATTGACGATCAACTCATAACCTCGGACGTTTGTTTTTCCGCCGTTAAAATCAGAGTCCGGAAAAAGGTCGAGCAGCGCGTCTTGGCGGATCAAACGATAGGCGAAGCTAAAATTAAATAACGGACTGAACCCAAACCCGGTTCCGACGATATAGGCGCTCCGGTGAGTTGAAGTTGACACGTTATGGAGATATTCACCCCATAAACGGATGTTAACGTCATCGAGGGAATTAACCGAAGCTTCACCATTGAAGAGAAAATAATCGCCATTGTTGGCATAAGCCTTGATGGTTTCTCCTTCTTTGGCGCCGGGAATTTCAGTGCGGCTGTTGGTCAAGCTTGAATAGTCCAAAAACGTCCCTTTCAGGTTGTGGAAATTATAGTAGGCGGCGGCGAAGCGGACGTAACTTTTCCGGTCGTCAAGCTGGAAATTCAGGCCAGCCTGCGGCACGGCCAACCAGGGATCGGGCTTATCTTTGATCTCGTTAAGAACATACGCGCCAAGGTTGAAGAAGAGCGGGAACCCGCGATATTTTTTGGCGGTCGGTGAGTTGAGGTTGAAAGCGACTCCTTCCGGGTTGAGGTCGTGGTCCCAAAAACCGTCGGAACTGGTCCAGGCCGGGGCGGTGAATTTTCCGCCCTGCATTTCCAACCAACTGAACGGATGAAAATTCCCGTAAGCTTGGGTGAGCCGGATCTCCGGGGAGTCAAAAGCGGAGGTCATGGTCTGGTTGTTGGAGCGGGGGTCAGCTCCGCCGGTCGCCAAACGCAAACCAAAGGTCATGGCTTCAGAAACGTCGGCGGTAAAACCGACCCGAGCGCGGAACCGTTCGCGGCCGCGAGCGCTATCGTCGTCACGCGCCTTTTCCCACTGGTAACGCAGGCGAAAATCTCCGTTAACTTGAACCCGTTTTTCGACGGACTTTTGGGCTAAGACTGGTTTGGGCGCGGTGGCCAGGGCAAAAGAGACGAGGGCGGGGGCAAGACGCTTAACATTAATCATTTCATACTCCTTTCAATGATCAGGCTCTATATGGATATCATTGAAAGGAGAGCGGTAATTTCACTTTTCGATGGTAACAAGTTGGTAAAAAGTTGGTTAACGGGAGGTTAAAAAATAACCGTCCCGAATTGCTCGGGACGGTTATCTAAATTGAGACGCTTAGGGACTTAGAACGAAAAACTGCCGGCGACGTTATTCCCGCTGATTATCCGCTGGAAGGCCGGGGCGAGATCAACATTGATCCCGGTGACCCAGTTGGTCGCGCTATCGCCGCCATTAGGGGTTTGTCTGACAAAGCCGCCGTAAAGGGTGGGGATCAGCGTTTTGGGCAGGATCTGATTGAACGGCAGTGAGAGCCGCCCATCCCAGCCGGTGAAGTTGGACTGGACGTCGGAGGCACCGCGGTAATTGAAAACGGTTTGTCCACCAACTGATGCGGTGGCCTGTTCGTTCTGCTGGCCGTTTCCGACATGGAGGCCGCCGAAGATCCACGATCCGTCGAGCCGGATGCTCGGCGCGTACCATTTGGTCCCTTTGTAATCGTAGCTGGCCCCGGCTGTTGCCTTTGACCGTTCGTCGCGGCCTTCGTAAGTGCCGCTGGCGGTATTAGCCGGTTCGGCGCTGAAAGCGATCCGATTATATTCGTACCCAGCCCGAAGACTGAAATCACCGAGCGGGAAGTTGGCTCTGGCGCCTGGCGCTAGAAAGAAGCTGTTGCCGGCATAATAAAGCGGGTTAATGAAAGGAACCATCCCATTTCCGTAACTGGCATTGGCATAGCCTTCTGGTCTAAGCCAAGAGAAGAGGGAGTATAGACCATTGACCCCGCCGCCGACCTGGTAAAACGGCGAGTTGCCGTATTCGCCGTTAACATCAACGCCGCCGGTCGCCCGGGCGCTGGCATTAACTTCCACTTTATTGCTTTCGACGTAAGCGACTCTGGTTGGCCGGCTCGGTCCCATTTCACTTTTACCGATGATCATCGGGGCAACCCCAAGGGTCAGCGTTAGCGGCAAGTAGGACTGATCGGTGGCGCCATTATTATAATAATCAAAACCAAGGCTAACCCGAGGATTAAGCTTTCTGACCCATGGCTTGATGTCCTTGTCCGGATCTTCCTGCTCGGTTGGGACAACCGGGGGGTTGATGGGAGCCTTGACCGGAGGTTTAGGCTGACTCAATACCATGAAGGCGTCATTTTGCGACGCGGTCAGTTGTTCGTATTGCGGATGAGTGATCTTGACGCCAAGGGTCTTGCCAATCGCTGCTTCAGGCAGGGTCAGTTTAAAGGTGACGCTGGTGCCATCGTCAGCCGTTTTAACTTCAGTGATCTGCAAGCCGGTCGGGGCATAATCGGTTGTCCCGTCGGTCAGGACAATTTTAGCGTCTTTCGGGAGATCAGTCCCATTGAGAGTAACGGTCTGTTCGCCGACAGTAACTTGCTGTAAATCATTGGTCAAGGTCGGCATATTGAATTGCTGGAGGCCGCAAGCCTGGGCGAAAGTCGTGATGACCGTCGCGCTGTAAGCCTGGTAACAGGTTTGGTTTGTTCCGCATTGTTGACTCTGCATTCGAGTTTGGATCCCGCCGATGGCCCGGTTTCCCTGGGTATTGACATAGCGTTCAATATTATTCAAGCGAGTAAGCGACCAGTTTTTTTCGGTGAATTTTTCTTTGGCTTTAGCGATAAGCGCAAGGATCCCGGGCCGAGTCGGATTCCCATCTTTCCAGAGGGTACGGGTTTCACAATGATCCTTAAAGACCTCGATGGCGGTCGCGAAATAGAGTTCGCGTTGTTCTTTGGTCATCGCGGCTAATTCCTTACTAATAGCTGGGTTGCCGCTGCCGGTAACGTATTGTTCCATGGCATTGAGATCGGCTACCGACCAGCTTTGAGCTTGGAAGGCTGTTCTGGCTTCAGCAACAATATTAAGCATTGGATCTTCCGTTCCGGGGGCTTTGGTTCCAGAGGGAACAGCCAATGGGGGTCTATATTTTGAGGGACTAACATTTATCCAAACTTTATCTGTCATTTTTTGTCTCCTTATTTTCCTTTATTAATTATAAACAAGCGCTCGGGTTACTTTTACAGGGATCCTCAGCCACTGGCGGCTTGGGCGTTGTTGCCGTGGTCGTCGCCGGGGGGCGGACGGTCGCGGTGGCCGTTGCTGTCGCGGTGGCAGTTGCCGTCGGGACTGGAGAAGAAGCTGTCGCGAGGCTATATTGCTGGTTGTTGAAAAGTTCGTATTCGATCCCGGAAGTTTCCCGGAAAACGACCCCGATGTAACTGGTCGGTTTATAACCGGCGGAACCCGCCTGTTCAGCCAAGATCCGCAACTGGGCGGTCAGGCTGGCGTTTCCGGAGGTGGAGGCGTATTTGGCCGGTAGATAAATGTATTGGTGGGCATTATTAGCGCCGGTGACGGAACCGATCGTGCCCGATTCGAGACGGATAAAATAGGTCCCTTCTTTATCGGTCGGGAAAGCGACCGGCTGGTCGCCCAACTTGACCGGATTCAAGGTAACGGTGAGCAGAGCGTCTTTTTCCAGGGGGAGGGAATTAACCGGCTGGTTAATTCCATTAATGGTGACAACGATGTTGCC
>JBAZMB010000017.1:0-17704 GCA_041649975.1 Candidatus Margulisiibacteriota bacterium
TGAAAAAGCGAGGATGAACAAACCCGGGACTCCTAAGGGGAACTGGGACTGGCGGATGACCCCGCACCAGATCACGCCGCAGCTGACTTTAAAGCTCTGGAAAATGACCGACGAATACGGCCGCAGCTAGCGGTAGTTGTCGAATTGAAGGGCGATCTGTAAATTAGCGGCGTTGACCTTCTGCATGACCGCTTGTAAATCATCAATTTTCTTGGCGATCACTCTGACGCTATCCCCCTGGATCTGCGCCTGAACTTTTAGTCCGGAAGCTTTGATCAGTTTGGTGATCTCTTTGGCCTGCTCTTGTTCGATCCCGGTCTTGATCTTAACGATCTGTTTAACTGTCCCGCCGAGAGCCGTCTCAATTTTACCGAACTCAAAAAACTTGAGGGAGAGCTGACGGCGGGCCAGTTTTTCTTGCAGAATATTAACGACGTTCTTCAGTTTGAACTCGTCTTCAGAGACCAGGACGATCTTATCGTCCCCTTGTTTCTCGATGGAGCTGACGCTCCCCTTGAAATCGAAACGGTTGGCCAATTCCTTGACCGCCATTTGCACGGCGTTATCGAGCTCCTGCAGGTTCGGTTTGGAGACGATGTCAAAGGAATGGTCTTGCGCCATGGTTATTCCTCCAGCGCCTTGATGATCGCTTGGGCGAACTCATCGGCCACGTCCGCTCCGCTGCCGGTCACGACTTTACCGTCGGTCTCGACAGCCTGGCCGGTAACGTTAACGCCGACGCCTTTAAGCGCCCGCTTGCCATAAGGCGAAACCGCCGCTTTTTTACCTTTACCGAGCGCGCCGCCGTTGACCAGGGTGATGGGGGCGAGGGAGAGCCCGCCGATAACCTTATCCGCTTTGACCGCTTTGGCGATCAGGCCGGTCGCCGTTTCGCTGTGATTATAGGCCGTGACGCCGGGCCCGCCGATGAAAACAATGGCGTCATAATCGGCCGCGCTGGCTTTTTGCAGAAGTTCGCAATTGACTTTAGCGCCGAAAGCGCCGTAAGCCGTTTTTACGGTCGAAGCGACGGAGACTTGCAGGCCGGCGGCTTCAAAGGTCTTTTTGACCGCGGCGAATTCTTTATCGTCAAATTTGCTGGGGGCGACGACAAGCAGGACCTTTTTCCCTTCAACGGACGAGGCGGACGCTTCATCGGTTGCTTCTCCGGAGACGAGCTCAACTTTCAGGACCTCTAACTTGTAGTCGTCCTTGGGGGCGGGGCCACCCATCGCGGAAACCGGGCCGATCACCAGCAGTGAAACGCCGAAACAAAGGGCCAGGGCCAAAAAAACTTTTCTCATTTTACCTCATTCCTCCCGTTTACTTTCACTATTTTAGCCTTTAAGGCCTTTGCTTCTTTTATCGTCGCCAGGGCGTAGGCGATAATGACGACCTTTTCCCCTTTTTGCCCCAGCTTGGCGGCCGGACCGCGGAGCGAGATCTCGCCCGGCTGGCCTTCGATCACGTAAGTTTCGAAGCGGTGGCTGTTGTCAAAATTGAGGACATGGACCTTTTCCCCCGGGATCAGGCCGGCCGCTTTGATCAGTTTTTTGTCGATGGCGATGCTCCCTTCGTAATAGGGCTGGGTGTCAGTTACCGTCGCCATATGGATCTTTGATTTTAACATGGAAACTAGCATTTCTTTGAGTATAGCGAAAAAGCCTTGATATTTCAAGGAATAAACCTCTCCCACCGTCCGCCTAAGCGGACGGTCCCCCCTCTCCATCGAAGATGGAGAGGGCCAGAAGGAGGGAATGTCGTGATATAATTTAGATGAAAATGAGATTGATAACGGTTGGACTGATATGTTTACTTGCGATTTCTCCGGGCTTGGCGACAACGGCTGAAGTTGGCGCTTTCGTGCCGCTGCCGATCGTGGCCAGCGCCGAAGCCAGGCCGGCCAACTTTCTGACCGAATTTGACATTGTTTTCTGGCAGACCGCCCCCTTTGCCACCCTTTGGAGCTACGCCGGCGACCGGCTTTTATTTGCCAGCCAGCCGATCCATTGGGAGGCGATCGCTATTCTTGGTCTGGCGGTCTCGGTTGGGAACGCTTTTATCCGGGCCGATAAGGCAACGCATGATCGAAATTGGCGAAGTTATTAAGCTTGACGGCGAGCAAGCCGAGGTTTTTTTCCAGCGCAACCCGGCCTGCGGCAATTGCACCGCTTGCCGGGCCCAGGCTGACGGCACTTTAAAAACCAATGTTTATAACGCGGTTGGCGCGAAACTTGGCGAGAAGGTTGAAGTTGAGTTTTCCAGCCGCTCGTTTGCTGGAGCGGCCTTGATAGTCTTTGGCCTCCCAGTGGTTTTTTTGTTTCTGGGGTATTTATTGGGCCGGCAATTTTCCAATGAAATAAGTGGAGCTGTTGGGTCCCTGCTTTTTTTCTTGGCCAGTTTTGGTTTGATCCAGTATTTGGACCGCTTTTTCCCGAAAAGTAATTTACCGAGGATAATTGCCATATGCACGAAGCGACCATAGCCGAAGCGATCTTGAGCCTGGTGACGTGTTCGATCCCGGAAGACGTTACCAAGGTCAGGCGGATCAACCTGGTCGTTGGCGCGTTTGGCGGGGTGGAGAAAGAATCGCTCGACCTTTATTTTAACGCCTTAAGCCAGGGGACCAAAACAGAAGGGGCAGTATTGGCGATGACGGTTAAACCGGCCAAGCTGACCTGCCGGAGCTGTGGAGAGATCTCCTTTTACGACGGCCGGGAAAAACTCCGGGAGACCTGCCTTAAATGCGGCGGACCGAACCGGGTGGAGAAAGAAAAACTGTTCTACATTGATAATGTTGAGGTAATCTGACGAAATTTCGCCACTTAACTGCTGAAATATTCTAATTTCCTCGTAAATTGTCAATAATCCATCTGGCAATAAAATTGCTTTCTTCCCTCCAGGTAAGAAGGGGGGAGGATTTAATTGGGAACTGAAAATCTAAGTAAATTAATAATTCCAATTGAGAGAATTGAGCATAAGATCTATCTTATCCGCGGACAGAAGGTGATCTTGGACCGTGATTTGGCCGAATTGTATGGGGTTGAAACCCGTGTTTTAAATCAAGCGGTTAGAAGAAATCAAGATCGTTTCCCTGGAGATTTTCTATTGTCTTTGTCCAGAGAGGAGATAAGGGACTTATCACAAATTGTGATAAGTTCAAAAATGAAGCACGCGCCAAATGTTTTTGCTTTTACAGAACAGGGAGTTGCCATGCTGTCCGGCGTTCTTCATAGCAAAAGGGCGGTTCAGATGAATATTGTGATTATGAGGGCATTTGTGAAACTGCGACAAATTATCTCTTCTAACAAAGAGTTGGCGGAGAAATTTAGCGAGCTTGAAAAACGGATACAAAAACATGATGTTGAGATCTTTTCGATTTTCAAGGTGATTCGTCGACTAATGGTGGAACCGGAAAAACCGAAGAAACGGATCAGGTTTGTGACGTAAAGGTAACGGAAGAGGAAGGGATGGCGAAAAATCGCCATGTTACAAGAAAAAATGATTGCAATTTATGACTTGATGGGGCGATAATGTTTAGTGGCAATAATGACTCTTTATGTTATCTTGGAGGATTGTCGTTGAAGTCCAAAAATATATTAATAATTAGTCTTCTTTTTTTGCTGGTTTTACCGCTCTTTGCGGCTGAACCGGCCAAAACAACAGCTAAAAAAACAGCCGCGAAAACAATTAAGGCCTTTTCCCTGCCAACGGAGCCGACCGGAGCCAGTTTTAATCCCGCCAATAGTTTTCCCAGCTCTCCAGGGGATTCAGTCGATCCAGCCAGCGGGGCCCTGGTTATCAAACAGACCGATCTGGTCTTGCCAGGGAAAGCTGGATTGGACCTGGAGATAGCGAGAAGCTATAACAGCCGGGCGTTTAAATCGAATCCAAGGCCGGATCATTTTAGAAATACTAACGAGATTTGGAATATATTGATTTGTAACAAGCCAGAAGAAGTATTTAATTTCCGTGTTCCTTTGATTGCGGACCAATGGGGTGGTTGGATTGGGCAAGGTTGGCAGTCAAATATTGGCGGGGTCTTAGTTGTTGGGCATGCTTTTAATTTTGTTCCTATAAACTTAGCAAATACAATGCCTTTTTATATTTTCAATGGATTAGGCTGGAAGGTTAATGAATGCCCAAACAACTACGATTCAATAAGGATTATGGTTGATTCTCAATCATATGAATTTGATCAAAACCTAAAGCCTAAAGATAAATTGGATAAGGTTTCTTTGAAGAGAAATGACGATGGATATATTTTGACCGTAAAAGATGGGAAGAAGTACTATTTTGCAGAGAAACGCTATTTTAAAAAAGAGCAATACGCCCATTATTGGTATCCGAACGACCATTACGAGTTTTGGAGTGAGATTTATTACCTATCTTCCGTTGAAGATACGAATGGGAATAAAATAAAGTATGAATATGATAAGTTTGGCGACTCCTTTAATCATAACGAAGAACATACGGAGAAGACTGAAGTCTTTGGAGTGACGGTTGCCGTTTGGTATAAATACGAAAAAGCGCTGATCTATTCAAAATTCCTCAGACCATCAAAGATTATTGATTCATTCGGTCGGGTTGTAGATATTCATTATCGTGCCGCCTATGCAGATTCCCCATTATTAGCTTCAATGATCGACAGTTTATCTTATAAAGACAGCGATGGCCGGACCGTCAGCTATCAATACGTTTACGATGCCAATAATTGCCTGGTTGAAGTGATCCCGCCAGAAGGAAATCCGACCCATTTCAGCTATTCCTCGGTTGACCAGGGGCTAGGGGATAAATATGAAGATCGCGGGAATATCCTGACCGGGATTGTTTATCCGACCGGAGCGAGCGCCTCATATAATTATGAATGGTATAGCGTTGGGAGCCAATCTCCGACTATGAAAGTTGAAAAGGACCAAGCCTTGAGCAGTTTTGTTGTTTCCAGCCGGCGGCTCAATAGCTTGAACTGGAACTACTCTTACGGTGGCGGCTCACTATACAGTCGTTATGGGGAAGATGTCCGGCCTGATACTGAATATAAGGAAGATAAGGGGGAAGCTTGGAATATCAAGCAAGTTACGGTTAGTGACCCATTAGGTGAAACAGATTATGAGTATGAGCAAGGACTGCCTAAATCAATTAAAAACGCGGTAGGGCATATTACTACCTACTATTGGGATTACATAAACAAAATATTGATTTATTTGGATACGAATAAGAATGGACTGACCATGCGAACCGAATATGCCAATTATGATTACTATGGCAATCCTCATTTGATTCGAGAGTTTGGCGACCCCACGATCTCGTCAGACGATTGGGAGATACATGCTGAATACCAGCACGACAGCAGTCCAATTTATCGGGACAATCACCTCGTTGACCGGGTGAACCATTCCTGGCTTAGCAAAGACGGGAAAAATTACAACGAGGTTTATTTTAATTACGACCCGGTTGGGAACGGTAATTTAATCGAAAAACGAGAAAAACAGGATGCCGGGTTGGCGATTACCAGTTATAAGTATGACAGCGCCGGTAACCTGGTCGTTGTAATTGATCCGAATAGCAATGTGACCCAGTTTAGTTATACCGACGGCTCGCCGAAACCGACTAAGGTATCTAACCTGCTGACCAAGACCAGCGCCTTCTATATTAATACCGGACTTCTGAAAAGCGAGTCCGATTACAATGGCAACTTAACAAGTTATAGCTATGATTCCCTTGGCCGTCTTCTGATAAAAACCAACCCTGACGGGACCAATATTAAATATGCTTACAATGACGCGGCCAACCGGGTCGAGGTCGCCGATGAGAACGGGAATATTTCACGCTATAACTACGATTCCCTGGGCCGGTTGAGCGCAGTTGAGAAGCCGGAAGGGGTGGAGATAGGCTATCAATATAATCCCCATTCCAAGATCAGCGCGGTAACGATGGCAGGGAAGAAGACAAGCTACGACTATGACCAGATCGACCGCCTGGTCGGCCTGACTTATCCGGGCGGGGCGACGGTCCGTTGTGCCTATAACCGGAACCAGATCGAGATGACCGACCCGGAGAATAACGCGACCAACTATAAATATGACGGCCAGGGGAACCTGCTGGAAGTCGATGAGGTGGATGGGAGCAAGACGTTGTACGCTTACACGCCGACCGGCAAGCTGGCCAGAGTCTCGGATGCTCGCGGCCTGATAACTGAATATGAATACGATCGGCAGAGTCGTTTGACCAAAGTGAAAAATTCCGATGGCACGTCGATCGGCCTCGGCTATGATCTGGTAGGTAATTTGGTCCGGAAGTCGACTCCAAATGACGAAACGATCCGCTATCGTTATGATACCTTGAACCGCTTGACGGCGATCAACTATCGCGACCCGAAATATGATCTTAGCTACGGTTATGACGAGAGCGCCAGCAGTAATGGTAAAGGTCTGATGACCAGCCAGACCGACCCGTCTGGCCGCTCGACTTTCAGCTACGATAAGCGGGGAAAACTGACCGCGAGAACTCAAACTATTGGCCCGCTTTCCATGACAACCAATTATTCGTACGATAACGCCGGTTATATTTCGGCGGTCCAGGATTTAAGCGGTACGACCTATTACGATCATGACGGTTTGGGCTGGGTAATCGGAGTGAAGCGGGAAATTGCCGGGAGCCGAAAGACAATCGCCAGTTATATTTATAACCCAACCGGGACAGTTAAAGAGATCGACTATTTTAACGGCTTAAAAACCACTTATTCTTATGACCAGCGTGATCGGCTCGACCTTTTAAGGCTGACCGATAGCCAGGGGAAAGAACTGCTTAAGCATGATTATGACTATGATGGGGTTGGGAACCGGACCGCCCTTAATATCGCGAATGTTGAATCGATCACTTATAACTACGATCAGCTCTACCGCTTAACCGGCGTGCACTACACCAATTCAGAAGGGGACTCGACCTTCAAATACGATCCGGTCGGAAACCGGACTAGCCACGACTATCCTTATGGGAGCATGAAATATTTCTACGATGGGAAATCCAATCGGCTCGATCACCTGACCCTCAATCTTCAGGGGAAAACCTCCTACTCTTACGACCAGGACGGGAACCTGACCAAAGCGGAAACGTTTAACGGCGAGCAGAGTAGCGGAGCGACCAATTACCTGTACGATCCGGAAGACCGGTTGACCGCGATCAAGGCTCCGGATGGGACAGAAGTTAACTATACCTATAGCGGCGGCGAGCGGGTCAAAAAGAGCACTCCCGACCAAACGACTATTTACCTCTACGATTTGGCGGGGAATGTCCTTTGCGAGACCGATACCGCCGGCGGGCTCAAGGGATATTACGTTTATGCCAACGGCCAGCGGCTGGGCGAAGGGAAGTCGGACGGGACTTTCTATGTTTTTCACAATGATGTCTTAGGGAGCCCGGCGCTGATCAGCAACCAGAAAGGGGAGATCGTTCAGAAGTATCTCTACGAGCCATTTGGCTCGATCCTGGCGAGCAAGGGGAGCAACGAGAACCGTTATACCTTTACCGGGAAAGAGTATGACCGGGAGAGTGATCTTTTTTACTTCGGGGCCCGGTATTACGACCCGCAGATCGGCCGCTTCCTGACCCAGGATTTGGCCCAGCAGGACTATGAAAACCCGCAAAGCTTAAATCGGTATGTTTATTGCCAGAATAATCCGCTAGTATTTGTTGATCCGGATGGAAATGACCCTCGGCCGATTGCCTATTTTAATAAGATCCTAAGGCCGGGGGATATTATTATGGTGCATTCCCCAGGTATTATTGAAGACTTAATTCGTGCTAAAACAGAGAGCTACTGGAATCATACCGCGATTTATGTAGGAGAAGGAACGGTGGTTGAAATGAGAGCTGTTCCTGGGAAAGCGGTTTATAGTACGCCATTAGAAAAAATTGTAAATAGCTCTGGAGATATTGGGGTTTATAGATATAAGGGGAAAGATTCAATAGAAAAGGGAAGATTGGCAGTAAACTGGGCAAGAGAGAGTTTAAATAGAAATTTACAATATGATTATCCGAGTATTATTTCTTATGGTTATTTTAGAGATACAAAAGGGTTGAAATATATTTGCAGTGAGCATACATGGCAAAGTTATTTAAACGCAAACGTTTCCTTGTCTCCTAGGGATAAACAAATAACACCAGGAGACATCGGGAGAAGTAAGAGCCTTGATAGAATAGATAGTTTTAATTTTGGAGGAGGTGTTAATCTTAACCCTGGAGAAACAAAAGCATATTTTAGAGGAGGATTTTCATGGTAAATCTAAAAAAGGCCCTAAAGACAGGATCTTTAATTAATTTGGCAATTTTATTTAACTGGGTTTTATTATTTATTGTTGATCCAATATATAAAATGACTGGCTGGCAAATATTCTTTTTTGGGTTTTTGTTGATATCTTTATTTTTATCAATATTTGTATTAATATTGCCAGTTTTGTTTGTCATGAGAAGTAAGGAGGCTGAAAATTTTACAAGCATTTATTTGTCGTTTGGTTTTACTGTTGTTATTTTTGTGATTATTTCAATGGTATTGTTTTTTGTCTCACCATCAACAATTGCTTCGTTAGGCATGAGCGGATATTTTGTTTTTATAGTTTTATTGTTTGTTGTTGGCCACATTGCGGCTTTTATTATTCAGCTAATTAAATATTTCAGGCAAAGAAAAAATGACCAATATTAAAAGCGGGATTAGAAGTGGGGTAAACATTGCGGGGATTATGATTGTTGGTTTGCTGTTAGATTCGTTTTTTTGGGGGCAATTGTATCGTCTATCAAATAATGAGGTGTTTATGTATGGGTCATTATTTACGATGGTTATAGTGTCAATGCTGACCTTGGTTTTCCCTAGTAAGTGGGTTGTTTCTAATAAGAACATAAAAATAGCTGAGGGGGTTTGTGCATTAATTGGCTCATTTATAGTGTCATTTAGTTTAATGATCTTAATTGCGCTTATTATTGCCTTTGTTTCTCCGGGGTATGCTGAGGCATTAGGATTTGCTGGTTTCCCAATTGTTTTTTCTGGCTTATTGTTGATGGGTCACATTGCCGCTTTCATTATTCAGCTAATTAAATATTTCAAGCAAAAAGGAGTAAGCAAACAATGAAAAGATTAGTATTTGTTCTTTTAGTTGGTCTCATCTCAATATTCGCGATTGGGCAAGCAAGGTCACTTGGCCAAGTCAGTCTGTGGAATTTAAATTGTATGGGAAGAGTCTTTCTCCTCATTTAATGCGTTTATGAGTAATTGGAAAGATAATTTAATTAATTGGATTGAGCCGCCTGTAGTAATCAGCTCAATAGTAGCTTTCTACTGGCTTATGCAATTTGGGGCCTTCAACTTACTATTTAATGTTTTTAGCATAAAAATAAGCAACTATTTGTCTTTCATGACAATTTATATCGCCATTGTAGCAATAATTGGTTTGCCAATATTAAAGAACGCGATTTGGTTTGGAGGGCAATATAAGTTACTACTTTTAATTGCGAAGTTGTTTGTATCGTTGTCGCTTTCTTTATTGTTTTTGTTTATTTACACAATTATGCTCATTATTATCTGTCCAGAAGCTTACATAGCGGCTGGCTTTGGGCATGAATTTACTATTTTTCCATTAGCAATAGTAATCGGGCATTTTATTGTTTTTATAGTTTTTTTGTTAAATGGTTTGCAAAGAAATGGGCGTTTATTTAAGGGGGGGGGATAATTGAAAAAAGTCGCCTTACTACTTCTATCCCTTCTCTTCTCGGCCAACCTGGCCATAGCGGAGCCGGGATTTATCTCGCCGGTCATTGGGAATATAGATGATTCGACCGCGGCGGATGAGGTTATTACTTCGACCTTCGATGGCCGGCTCTATGCCTGGAGGGAAGAGCGGACTTTAGCGGCCGGGGCCTGGCCGGTCCAGTTTAACGGAGTGATCTGTGCTGCTCCGGTTTTGGCCGACTTAGATTCTAATCCTAAGGACCAGGAACTTTTAGTCCCAATCCACACTTTTAATAATGCTTATAAGATCGTCGCCTTGCAAGGGAATGGGGCCGAACTCTGGGCGAAAGAACTTGATTTTGAGCTTAACTCTTCACCAGCGATCGGTCAAATAAACAAAGAGAAAATCGTTTTTCTCGGTAGCCGGGACGGGAAACTCTACGCCTATAAACTTAAAAATTGGCAGAAAGTTGACGGCTGGCCAAGGGTTGTTGCCGCTGGCGTCGGTGTTGCTCCGGTCTGCGCCGACCTAAATAATGATGGGAATGACGAAGTCGTGGTCAGCGCGGCCGATGGGACAATCGTTACCCTGATTTTATCCGGCAAGGAATGGACGGCGACTCAATTAAGCGTCAAAAATAGCTTTGCTGAAGCAGGCGCGATTGCCGACCTGGATAACGATGGGAAGAAAGAACTGGTCTTGAGCGGAAATAATCTTCTTTATCTGTGGAGCTATAAGAACGGGGCTTGGGAATCTCGCTGGTCGCTTCCGGTCAATGGCCAACCAGCCAGACCGATCATCGTCGATCTTGATAACGATCGTGAGATTGTTTGTTACACCGGCAAAGGAAAGCTGCAGATCGTTAACAACCAGGGATCGGTTGTTAACACAACGCTTGGTCCGGTTAAAGCTTCCGCCCCAGGCCAGAAAGCCGATCTCTTCCTCCGCCGCTTTCTTTATTCTTACGATGGCTCCGGTGTCGCGGCGGTTAATAAGGGGAGTACCGTAACCGAATGGGGGCTCTACCACCATTATAAGCAGCCATTTATTATGAGCTTGTTCGCGACCCCTGACCCCTTTTCCCCCAATGGTGATGGCCGGAAAGACACGACGGCGGTGACGACCCAGATCGGTTCTCCCCAGGAGTGCGACCTTAAGTTGGAGATCGTTGATGGCCAAAACAAGGTCGTTAAGAAGATCAAGGAGAGCCATTACAAACCGACCGCTAAAGAGAGCTATGTTTGGGATGGGAAGGGGGATAAAGCTTATAATAATGAAGGGGTCGTTCCTTCCGCCGATTATAACCTCTCCCTGCGGCTGGAGTCTGATTTCAGCGATCAGTTAAGTCAACTGAGTCGGGTAACGGTCGATAATATCCCACCGGTAGTTTCTAATGTCACAGTTACCAAAAAAGTAATTACTGATGACCCGTCAGCCCGGGAAACAACGATCTCTTATCGCTTGTCGGAACCGGCCAGCGTTAAGATCTCGTTTGTCGATGAGCAAGGGAAGGGGTATAGAACTTTCACCGATCAAATCGACCTGGGGACCGGAACTTATACCTGGGATGGGAAAGGGGACGCGAACCAGCTTTTCAGCGGTAAATATTATTGCCTGATCACCGCCGAAGATCTGGCGGGGAACCTTGGCTCGGCGGAAGTCGGCAAGATCACCGTCGATGTCGATCCCCCGCTGATCAACGGCGTTTACGCCGAGCCAAAAGTATTTTCTACAACGAGCAAGATCAGGTCAACTCTTTTTCATTATGCCGTTTCCGACGATTCAAAGGTTTCGGCCAGCGTCTACAGTTCGACTGGTAAATTGGTCGCCTCCTTGCTCAAGAAGGAAACGAAAGTTAAGGGGGCTTACTCGATCAAGTGGTCCGGGTTGGCGGACGATGAAAAGGCCTTGCCGGACGGCAACTACAATTTTAAGATCAATGCCCTGGATGAGACCGGCCATCAGTCCAACACGATCGAGACGGTTGTGGAGATCGATAGTACTCCGCCGAGCTTGCTGCAAGGCTTTGTTTCGCCGACGGAGTTTTCTCCCAAGGCTCTGGCCGGCAATTCAACTTTGTCGTTCTTGATCTCGGAAAAGGGGACTATTACCGTGGTGATTGCCGATCCGACCGGCCGGACAATTAGAACTTTGGCCGATAAGGAGAAGATCGAAGCTGGGATTAACTCATTTGTTTGGGATGGCCGCGATAGCGGAGGGACCCCCGTTAACGATGGCTTGTATTCTTATAGAATAACGGCGGAAGATCTGGCCGGGAACCAGGTCCAGGCGTCGATCAACGTTAAGGCTAAGTCGACCCCGCCTGATATCTCAAATCTGACTGGTCGGCCGCTTCTTCTGACCCCGAATAGTGATGGGACGAATGATGTTGGTCATATTAGCCTGACTTTGGCGACTGGAGTTGGTGAAACTAAACTTGGCGTAAGAGTTCTTAACTCCGCCGGTGCGACGATCAAGACCTTGGTTAATGACGAACCATACTACGATGGGAATTATCCGTTTGACTGGTTTGGCGATGTTGATGTTAAAGGAGGGCTGGCCGATAAGGATGGCAATGGGATCGCCGACGATGGCCGATATAGCTACCAAATTATTGCCTTAGACTCGCTTGGCGTAAAAGTTGAAAAACAAGCTGACGTTGTCGTGGTATCGGAGCGGCCGGTTTTTGCTTTGGCCGCTGGAGCGGAGAAGTTTTCTCCAAATGGCGACAATTCGAACGATTTTTTAACCTTCAACTATTCGATCGATTATAATACTGAATTTCTAACGGCGCCGGCCAACCTGAAGCTGGAGATTAAAGATTCGACTAATTTACTGGTCTACACAAAATATTTTACCCAGACGGTCGGCCGCTATTCTTACGACTGGGATGGAAAGGAGAATGATGGCTCTTCTTTGCCCGAAGGGAAATACGTCGCCTATTTAAGCGGTTACGATGCGGCTGGGAATTATACCTTGGCTCCGGCGGTGATCGTCGAAATCGATAATTCCAGCGCGCTGATCAATCTATTTAACGCGTCCCCTAATCCCTTTAGTCCGGCGATTAACGGCGTCAAGGATACGACATCTGTTGCTTACTCTTTTTCGAAACCGTCGCGGGTCAAAATAATGATCAATGACAGTAACGGTCTGCTGGTGAAAACAATTACCACCGAGTCATTTATTAATAGGGAAGTTATTGGCTCTTTTCTTTGGGACGGCCGCAATAATGACGGCGTGGTCGTTGTTGATGGTCCTTATACTTACCAGATCGAGTCGACTGATGCGGCCGGCAATAGTTCGATCGCCAAAGGGGAAGTGGTTGTCGACGATGCTATCCCAGGGGTACCGATTGCTAACGAAGTTGTTTCTTCGACCAATCAGGTTGAATTGACCTATGCGGGTAGTGCTGAAAATGGCGGCTACCTCGAGGTTTACGATAATGACATCTTGGCCGCGGGGACAATGTCGACCGGTAATTTTTCCGCTCCGCTCAAGCTGATGCTGGGTATGAATAAAATAAAATCGCGAGTCACGGATGCTGCCGGTAACATTTCTAGCTTTAGCAGTGAACAGTCTGTCAATTATGAAGTCGATCCGCCGGTTATCAGCTCGGTCGCGGTCACTCCGGCGATTGCTATGGTCGGGCCAATAGCGGTAACCTTTAAATGCTCTGAACCGCTGAAAGAAATGCCAAGCGTTATGATTAATGGGCGTGCGGCGACGTTCAACGGTGAGAATGGCAATGTTTATAATTATCAATACGCGGTTCAAGCCGGTGATCCGCAGGGGGCTGCCCAAGTTTTAATTCAAGCGACCGACCTGGCCGGGAATGTCGGCACTAGCGGAGCGGTTTCGCTGGTTGTCGACACGGTGCCGCCGGTTATTTCACTAAATGGGCGCGGCGCGAACCCTAATCCTTTTACTCCGAATCTGAAGAAAACGACGACCTTTGATTTTTCTGCCGTCGACGCGACCACGGCGGTCAGGGTTGATTACATTAAGATATCAAACGTCGCCGGTCAAACTGTTAAAACCCTGGGAGAAGGGGTCTTGGTCTGGGACGGGAAGGTTGATGGCGGAATTTCTGATATAAATGGCGATGGTTTGGCGGATGAAGGGACTTATACTTTTGAAATCCACGCGGTTGACGCAGCTGGCAATACCTTTAGCCAGACCGGTAAAATACTGGTTAATCGGATCGTCCTCCATCTGGCGGAACCGGCCGCTCCAACTAAGCAAGTTAACCCAACGCCGTTTTCTCCAATAGTACTGCCGGAAACGAGCATTTCTTTCGCTTTAAACCAGGAGACAAGCGGTCCAGCCTGGTTAGGAGTACTGTCGATAATGAAGAAAAAAATCAAAACGATGTCAATTGAGCCGATTGGCACCGTTAAGATTGAGATTAAAACAACGGGCGGGGCATTGGTGAAGACCTTGTTGCCAAGCCCAACTGATGATGGTCAGCGCGCCGCGGGGAGTTATCAGCTAGGCTGGGACGGCAAAGATAACAATGACTCGATCGTTGCCAGCGGCAGCTACAAAGTAGTAATTGCCGCGGTTGACCTGGTTGGCAATCCAGCGGAGAACTTGGCTAGTTTAACTTATGATTTAGTAATCGATACTACTCCGCCGACCGGCAGTTTGACGATCAACGGGAACAATGCCTATTCGACCTCGTTAGGAGTAACACTAAATTTGTCGGCAAGCGATAGTTACAGCAACATTGTTAAAATGAGGATCAGTAATGACGGGGTCTTTGATAGTGAGCCGGAAGAAAATTATTCGACTACGAAGAGTTGGTCCCTAGTAAGTGGTGGGGACGGAGCCAGAACGGTCTACGCTAAATATATGGACGCGGCTGGCAACTGGTCGCCGATTTATAATGACTCCATTATCTTTGATGAAACACCGCCGGCTGTTTCGATCCAATCGGTTAGCGCCACTCCTTTTAACCAAATGTACCAGACAACGACGATAGGGTACACGATCAATGATCTTGGCGATGTTTATTATGAGGCTGGTATTTATACCGCGGCTGGCAGTTTGATCAAGACGATCAGACGCTATTCCGATGGTGTAACGGCGGTCGGCGCCGTTGCTTATACCTGGGATGGACGGAACGATTCAGGCGATTATGTTAATGAAGGAGTCTATAAATTTAAAGTCAGGGCAAAGGATCAGGCTGGGAATGAAAGTGGCTGGCAGGAAACAGCGATCAACGCGGTTGATGACATTTTGGTGTCGGGAAGTATTGTTTCGTCAACTAGTCCCAATCTTTCGGTTTCAGAAAATACCGTTTCTTTAAGTTGGTTGCGTGACCCGCCGGATGATAGTAACAAGCTTGGTCCGGTTCGAGCTTTTATCGAGACTTCTTCGGCCTATTTTGGTGGCGCAACGGATGACTATAATAGAAGCGATGATTTTTCAGTCGATCATGGGCAAAATGTTGAGCTTTATCTTCGGGCTGATGGAGCCGTGCACGAAGGGAGAAGAAGTTTTGAGATTTATCGTACGTCCGATAATTCTCGTGTTTGGGGGATGAACGATCATTCAGAAGCTTATGCAGGAGAAACTTTATTTGTTTGGCTTGATTCCGGTACCTATTATTTAAGAGTTCGAGCCGGTGTCGCTGGCGGCGGTAATACTGCTAAGACGGAAATGAAGATCTGGTTTATTGATCGAAAATACAATCAATATGCGCGGGATAGTGCCGATTTTGGCTGTAATTGGAGCGCTATTGCTGGGCCAATACAAGTTGATTCTTATCCTTCCGGCCAAGATTGTCTTTTTGACCCCGAACCTACATTTGCCATTCAGGGGATGACGCCTGTTTTTACTTATGCTAGTGGGACCAAGGTTTATCATCTTTATCGCTCAAGCAATAATCTGTATTATCGAAAAGGTGTTTTGACCGCTGAATACAAATCGTATTATTCACCAGCGCTTCCAAGCGGTTTTCAATCGATTGTTTGGTCAACCTCGGCTCAAATCACTCATTCAAATACGGTTTCGACCACTGTTGTTTCGTTGTGCAGAAAAGTGAATGATTTATTCGTGGCTTGGAAGGACAATCGGGATAATAACTCCATATATTTCCAAAAGATCCCTTCTAATTTTGCTCCAACGAATGGAACGGCAACGGTCTTAAGCGTTAATAAAACGACAAAGCCAATCGTTAAAGTGCAATCCGCCACCCTCGAATCACCGTCTCTAATTGCGCCGGCTAAAGATCGGCAGGATGTCCAAAACATTCGGCCCGCTTTTGAATGGCAACATCATAAGGCGGATACGACTGAATATCGGGTTGAGGTCGCTAAGAACGATAGCTTTACGATCGATCACCAAATCTTTAGTAAAACGGCTGGGACCGGGGCTCAAGATAAGGCTGATAGTAATCTTTACTACTTTAATTACTCGATCCACGAATTTGATCCGAGCTTAGAGCGGAACACCGACTACTTCTGGAAGGTGACTGCACTTTCCCCAACCAACGCGGCGACCTCGGAGACGTGGGGCTTCCGAATCCAACCGGAATTGACCTTGGTAGGGGTGACCAACTATCCGAACCCGTTCAATCCGAACCGGGAGCAGACCAAGATCCGCTACCGGCTCTCGGCTGACGCCGATGAAGTGCGGATCAGGATTTATGATATAACCGGTTCTTTAGTAACCGAACTTGATGGTACAACCAATGGCGAAGGGATGAGCGTCTGGCAGAAATATAACGACGTTTCCTGGGATGGGCGGAATGGGCGAGGGAATCTGGTAGTCAACGGGATTTATCCGTTCGAGATCATGGCGCGAATCGGTGATAAAACTATCAGTGGCCGTGGAAAGATAGCGGTACTGAAATGAAGAAAGCAACTCTCTTTTTACTGATTACTTGGTTGCTACTGACGGCTGTTAACGCTCTCGGCCAATCCGGTGCTGACATTGCCGTGCTCAATGCTGGAGTAGGAGCTCGTCCGCTCGCCATGGGTGGCGCTTTCACCTCGGTTGCCGATAATGCCGACGCCCCATATTGGAATCCTGCTGGTTTGGGTTTTATTAGCAGCCAGGAGATTACCAGCAGTCAAACGAGGCTTTCAACCGACGCCGATCATTACTATCTTAGTTATGTGACTCCGGCTCTGGGTGGGACAATCGGTCTTTCCTGGATTCAGGTTGGACTAGGGAATATTGCCCAAACCTCAAGCGAGGTTGATATCCACAACGAAGTTCAGAATATCAGCTTGTTCAGCTATTTTTCGAGTGCTTATTTGTTATCATATGGGAAGAAGCTGAACGACCATATTGCCTTTGGTCTGACGGCGAAATATCTAAGCTCCGAGATGTTTGGGATCAGTGGTGGGAGCGGTTGGGGCTATTCCTTGACTCCCGGCGTAATGCTTCGCTTGGCCAAGTATCGTGTGACTATCGGTTTCAAGATCGACGAACTGATCAATACCCAGCAGTGGGGAACCGGAACGGTCGAAAACGTTTCGCCTAAAGCGCGGTTGGGCTTGAACTGGCTTCCTTGGTCCGAAAGCCGGGTGGCGGTTGATATTAGCCAGATGATAAAATCGGGTTATTCTCCGGAGGTCGCGACTGGGGTTGAATGGTCGCAAGGTTGTATTGCTTATCGGGCAGGGTATAATTCCAGCGGCCTGACCGCTGGGGTTGGCTTTACGGTTGGCCATGCTAGGCTTGATTACGGCTATGTTCAAGACGGAAATTTTTCCTCGAACAATGTTCATCGGATCTCTTTAAGCGGGAAGTGGTAATAAAATGAAAATTGAAATAAAAAGATCCATTTTCGCGACCAATGACCAGGAAGCCGAGGCGGTCAGAAAAAAACTGGCCGGTTTGGAACTGGCGGCGGTTAACCTCCTCGCTTCGCCGGGAGCGGGGAAGACCAGTCTCCTCCTTCGTTTGTTAGCTCTTCTCGCGCCGAAGATGGCGGTGGGGGTGATCGAAGGGGATGTCGCTTCTTCGATCGA
>JBAZMB010000018.1:0-17193 GCA_041649975.1 Candidatus Margulisiibacteriota bacterium
CGATCAAACCGAATATGTGAAAGTTTTAATTGATGCCGGACATATGGGCCGGACATTGAGGGGGATAGTCGGCTCAACTACCCCGATCAGAGATTTACGGATATCAAGTATCTCTGATTTCTCGATTTCATATGTTGATCGTTGCTATGGGCTGGATGTCGATGGATCGGGAAGAGGTTATACTCACCTTGGAAAAAACATGTTTGCCGCTTTTGCGGAAAGTGCCCGCTTTACGGTGTATGACCCCCAGTTGGAACTTGGCACAGTGCCTGGGACCGATCGACTGGTTGGCTACTCAAGATATGCCAGACAGAATTTTGGCAAAATTGAGCCGGTTAAGGAACATTATTATTTGTCCGAACAAAGAGACACGGACGTTGTTATAGCCGGGGAAACTTGCCGCTGCCACTATGATACTCATTTTATGGATTACATGAAGAGTGTTTATGACCTGATCCGCAAGGACAGCCTTATGCTCATGATATGCGAATATGCGGCGGGGCAAAAGCCCTTTGAAGCGCTGGCCAAGATGCCTTTCTTTAACTGGATGTCTAGGGCGGGATTTGCCCCTTACGCTTTTGTAAGCTTCGACAATATCGGCGAGTTAATGCGCAACGAGCTTTGCGATATTGAAGAGAGCCGGGGAGCGGCCGGTTATCCCGAATTTCCTCTAAAGAGCCGAGAAATTCCCAATCTTGATAAGATTAACCCGGAAAAACTGCAAAGATGGGAAAGCTCGATGTTTCTTCTGCGTGGGGGGGAAATATTCAGTTTGAATAGTTCAGAGGTTAAGGATGGCAGCGTTTTATTTCCATATTGGAAGCAGGTCTTAGCGTTCCAGCGGACAAGATTCCCAATGGTAGAAGAAATGTCGCTGGTTATGAAAGAGGCAATTACCTGGGAAAGAGAACATCAGAATGATTCTCGGGGTCTTTATTACGATGTGGACCGAGAGGCCGCGGCCGGGCGATTTGAAGAATTTTGTAAATTCAAACTACCTGAACTGATGGCGCGTTATGAGGCCGCGATTCGCTGAGCCGGACAAGGCTTTCAGTTCAGCCCAAACTCCTTTAACTCCGTGACCCACCGCCAATATTTTTTGGGGATCATCCGCTGGAAGTACTTCAGGTTGCGCCGCTCCGGGATATACTGCGAACGGTAGAAGGCGAGCCAGTAGCGTTCGAATTCGTCCGGTGTGGAGGGGAGGGTAACCTTTCTTCTTTCGATCTTTTCCCGGAAGATCTCGTTCCCCTGGCCAATAAGAACTTCGTTCCCAAAGACCAGCATGATCCGGTACTTGGGAAAGCGTTTTAAAAAGTGGAGCATGATGATCTCGCCGGTCTGGTGGACGATCTCAAATTCTCCCATCAGGACGTTATGCTGGTCGATTGGTTTTAGCCGGAGGAAAGAGATCGCCCGATGCCGCTCGCCGGCAACCTGCCGCGACAAATCGATGAACTTTTTGGCTTCAGCCGAGACTTTGCATAAAATATAACTTAAGCCTTTAGCCTTAGCCTGTTCAATTACTTTATCGATTAGTTGATATTTATTGGGGTCTTTGTGGAGGAGGGCGTAGTAAAGCCTCTGGCGGAATAAATAGTAGGCTTCCGGCGTACCTTTAAGCTTGACCATTGGCAACTTTTCTTCCAGCTCTTCTTTCCGATCAAACTTGTCGTTAAAAATAGATAGTTGTTCGTTCATTATGTTAAAAGTTTCGGCGCCTCCGCCCAAGCCAGTGAACTGCTGTAGTTTTCAAAAAGTTCGAGTTGTTTGACCGTGACAATCTCGTTAATGTTCCCTTGTTTAATTCCATTGATCAGGATGAAAGGCTTGGCCCGCTTGGTTACGACCCCTAGATTTTTTAGCTCCTGCAGGTTAGTGAACCGGTGTTCTTTGCGGGCCCGGTACAATCGCTTGGCGGCGAGCGGTCCGACCCCGGGGACCTTTAGCAGGTCCTGGAAAGAAGCCCGATTGATCTCGAGCGGGAACCGCTGTCGGTTCTTCAAGGCGTGGGCCATTTTCGGGTCGATATCGAGGCTCAAGTTCTGATCTTGTTTCATGACCAGGTCGCCGAGTTCAAAGTGGTAGTAACGCATCAGCCAATCGGCCTGGTAAAGGCGGTGTTCTCGCAGCAACGGGACCCGTTTGGCCCCGGCCATCGGCGTGTCTCCGGTCGGGATGAAAGCGCTGAAATAGGCGCGCTTCAGGTTTTTCTTTTTGTAGAGCCAGTTGGTCGTCCGCAGGAGCTCGGCATCGGTCTCGCCGGCGGCGCCGACGACGAATTGGGTCGTGTGGCCCGCTTTAAGCAGGCCTTTTTCAACCTGTTTTTGGATGGCGTTGATCGGCGCGATCAGATCGAGCATGAAGTTTTTTTCGCCGGCGATCGATTTGAGGCGTTCGGGATTGGGGCTTTCCAGGTTGACCGACATTCGGTCGGCCAGCTTAGCTCCCCGTTCAATCAGGTCGGGCGGGGTGTGGGGGAGGACTTTCAGATGGGCGTAGCCCCGGTAGCGATATTGAAAACGGAGGATTTCCAGGACGGCGATCATCCGTTCCATGGTATAGGTCGTGCTTCTCTGGACTCCGGAACTGAGAAAGATCCCTTCAATGTAGTTGCGGCGGTAGAGCTCGATAAAAAGATCAGCCAGTTCTTTCGGTTCAAAACTGCTTCGTTCAAAGTCATTGCTGACCCGGTTGACGCAGTACTGGCAGTTGTTTTTACAGGAGTTGGTCATCAGGACCTTGAGGAGGGAGACGCAGCGGCCGTCCGGCGTGAAGCTGTGGCAGATCCCCCCGGGGGCGTTGGAGCCGATGTAGTTGCTGTTTGGTTGCCGCTTTTGCGGCGCGGCCGTGGAGGCGCAGATGTCGTATTTGGCCGCTGCCCCCAGGACCTCGAGTTTCTTTTCAGTGTCCGGCATGGCTTAGCCCCCGGTTTAATTTATCGTCGGCGAAAAGGGAGACCTGGTCGACCTCGTGTAGCACGAAACGAAAGCCGCGTGTCCTTCGCCAAGTTCCCTTTTCGCTTTTTATTGAATTAGTTTGCATCCCTCTTAAAACCTCCGGAACAGTCCTCTGACTTTCCCCTGAATTGCGACGTCTTTCACGTAGATCGGTTTCATCGTTGAGTTGGCCGGTTCGAGCCGGACCCGGTTCGGTTCGCGATAGAGCCTTTTTAAGGTGGCTTCGGAACGGTTGATCAGGGCGACGACCACTTCGCCGTCGTCGGCCGAATCGCATTTTTCCACGACGACGAAGTCGCCGTTCAGGATGTGGTCTTCGATCATGCTGTTCCCTTTGACCTGCAGGATGTAGCATGGCTTGCGGCCGATGAGGGTCGCCGGGATGGCCATGGTTTCCTGGTGCTCCAGGACTTCGATCGGCGCGCCGGCGGCGATGAAGCCAAGGAAGGGGAGGACGATCGTCTTTAGGTCCGGTTCGGTCAGCAGGCTGATGGCGCGCGACTTGCTCTCCCGCCGGATCAACCCCTCCGCTTCGAGCGCTTCCAGGTGCTTTTGGGCGGAGCGGGGCGAGGCGAAGCCGAGCGCCCGGCAGATATCCCGGAGCGACGGGGCAAACCCCCGTTCATTTATATAGCTAGTCACGTAATTTAGGACCAGGGCCTGTCTGTCGCTTGGTGTCATTTTTATCCTCCTTGTAATTTGAGCCTTCCAATCCTTTGGGTATACGATTGTATACTACGCTGATTTTTTGTCAAGTAGTTTTTTTTCGGCAGAAAGTCCTTGACATGGGGGTGGGTGATGTACTACAATAACAGAGCCCTAGTAGAGCGAAAGGAGGGTAGCGAGAAGCTTTCTACGTAAATGCGTCGGATAAGTTTTGCCTCGTCATTTCTTCTTTCGATATCTCCTCGGTGCGATAAACAAGATCTTTGAAAATCAGGCAATGAGATTGATGCGAGTCTTCGTATCTTTTTCTTTTGGTTTAGATAGATTATAAATGATAGAGCTGAATTAGACTCTTTATTGAGAGTTTGATCTTGGCTCAGGACGAACGCTGGCGGCGTGCCTAACACATGCAAGTTGAGCGAGGTTTCGAACCGAGCAGCAAACGGGTGAGTAACACGTAAGCAACCTACCTTTAAGACTGACACAACCTGGAGAAATCTGGGCTAATTTCAGATGTGACCCCGGTCTCGAATGTGACTGGGATTAAATCCCGCAAGGGGCTTAAAGATGGGCTTGCGTCCTATCAGCTAGTTGGCGGGGTAATGGCCCACCAAGGCAATGACGGGTAGCTGGTCTGAGAGGACGATCAGCCACAAGGGAACTGAGACACGGTCCCTACTCCTACGGGAGGCAGCAGTGAGGAATTTTCCGCAATGGGCGAAAGCCTGACGGAGCGACGCCGTGTGTGCGACGAAATCCTTCGGGATGTAAAGCACTGTCAGTGGGGACGATATTGACGGTACCCACAGAGGAAGGCCCGGCTAACTACGTGCCAGCAGCCGCGGTAATACGTAGGGGCCAAGCGTTGTCCGGAATCATTGGGCGTAAAGGGCGCGTAGGCGGTTTTGTAAGTCAGATGTTAAATCCACAGGCTCAACCTGTGTCCGCATCTGATACTGCATTACTAGAGAATAGTAGAGGAAAGCGGAACTTCCAGTGTAGCGGTGAAATGCGTAGATATTGGAAGGAACACCAGTGGCGAAGGCGGCTTTCTGGACTATTTCTGACGCTGAGGCGCGAAAGCTAGGGGAGCAAACGGGATTAGATACCCCGGTAGTCCTAGCCCTAAACGATGTTCATTAGGTGTTAAAGGTATCGACCCCTTTAGTGCCGTAGCTAACGCGTTAAATGAACCGCCTGGGGATTACGACCGCAAGGTTAAAACTCAAAAGAATTGACGGGGGCCCGCACAAGCGGTGGAGCATGTGGTTTAATTCGATGCTACGCGAAAAACCTTACCTGGGCTTGACATATTGGTAGTAGTGAACCGAAAGGGGAACGATCCCGAGCAATCGGGAAGCCTTTACAGGTGCTGCATGGCTGTCGTCAGTTCGTGTCGTGAGATGTTTGGTTAAGTCCAACAACGAACGCAACCCCTATTGCCAGTTGACAGCATTAAGTTGGTCACTCTGGCGAAACTGCCTCGGATGACGAGGAGGAAGGTGGGGATGAGGTCAAGTCATCATGGCCCTTATGCCCAGGGCTACACACGTGCTACAATGCAACATACAAAGGGATGCAAATCCGCAAGGAAGAGCAAATCTCAGAAAGTGTTGCTCAGTTCGGATTGAAGGCTGCAATTCGCCTTCATGAAGCTGGAATCGCTAGTAACTGCAGATCAGCGTGCTGCGGTGAATACGTTCTCGGGCCTTGTACACACCGCCCGTCACACCATGGAAGTCAGAAACGCCTGAAGTGCCCTTCGGGGAGCTAAGGTGGTGCTGGTGACTGGGGTGAAGTCGTAACAAGGTAGCCGTACCGGAAGGTGTGGCTGGATCACCTCCTTTCTAAGGAGTTTACATCCTGATTAATTTCGGGAATACTCTTAGGTCGGTCTCGCGTCGTCTCCTAGCCCCGATGTAAAAGTCGGGGGTTGCCTGGTTTTCAAATAGCTTTAAGACAAGGCGTCCTGATATTTTCAGGACGCCTTTTTTATTGGGGTTATTCGATTAAGCCGTGGCTAAAATGCGGCTAAGGATATCGATGGTGCGCAATAGACGCTTAATGGATTGACTGAAAGGGTCAACGATCATGATTTTTCCGGCAATGGAGATGTTCTTCTGGCCTAAAAAATCCAAGGTCTCCCTTTGTCCCAGGCTATAGGTGACGGACTCCTCAACCGTTTCGACCGGCCGGGGAAGGGCGAACCCGGTGATTTGTTTGAAGCCGGGATCATCGGAGATTTGGAGGAGTGGCGGACCGAACGGGACTTGGCTGGAGGTCTTGGCGTAAATTGGCGACGCGAAACCGATACGATCGCAAAAAGCGCGAAAGGCATCATTTGTATTCAACCTGGCGAACTCTTTGCCCAGGTGCTGTGGCGCAGTGATCAGTAAACAGCCACTGTTTACCGAGGTCGTTTGCCAATTGGTGATCGTTTTCTTTACTTCAGCCAGGTTGACCCGGCCGGTACTTTCAAGATGGGTGATAAAGCTGTTGGTTTTTGGGCCAACATGATAGCAGCGAAGGTCCGCGCGATAGGTTGTCACTAAATTGTAATTATAAGCCATCTTCAATCCTTTACGTCGGGGAGCCATTCGTTCCCGGACAAATGAATATCCTTAGAAATTGGCCAGAATTTCAGCTTAATTCCGACGCTGTGGGATCGAGACGACGGTTCTTTCTTCTGATACGGCGGGAGGGTGGGGAGTGACAATGGTCGGGTCGGCGATTTCCGTCGGCAGAAAGGTTTGCGCCAGCGCCCGATCGTCACCATTATTGACGCTGCCCAGATAGTCGGTGATACTCCGGTGGATATCCAGGATCGTTTCTATTTTTCTGATAATATCGTGAAAATGAGGCCTCTTGTTAGGGTCTTTTTGGGCCAATCCCTGGAGCAGGGCGTTAAGTTGCCGTTGGATCGTTTTGATCTCTTTCGCGATCTCCGGCAATCTGTCCGTCTGGTAAGCGCTTTCAATGTCTTCGATCGAAAGCTTGGGCATCGGTTTGGTGAGCTGGTTTTCCCAGGTTTTTCTATTGTCGATCACGTTTCTATGCTGCTGATCGTTCCAGACAGTGACGCGCATCGGCGGCTTGCCGGTGATCCCTTCGGCGATAACCTGGGCCATACTGTAATAATCCGAGGCCGCCGTTAAACGAGCCACGTTTCGGCCAAGATCAAGGTGGGCGCGGAATTGTTCCGGTGAAGCGTAGCTTGGCGTGCTTACATCGGCGGTGATCGGCGCTTTGATCTCCACGACTCCGCCGAAATCGAGCAGCCGAACGTTGATCTTTTGGTCTTCTCCCATTACCAGCATGATATTCGAGGGTTTAACGTCCCGATGGACGTAGCCATGGCGATGGACAACGTTTAAGGCGTAAAAAGTATCCAAAGCGATCTCCACCATTTTATAAAAGGGGATCTTCCTTTCCATTTGGCCTTGCAGGAAGGCCGCCAGGGTCAGGTCGCCAAAATCCTGGGTGATCAGACATTCTTTGCGGGTTACCAGCGGGTCTTTTTGATCTTTTTCGATCAGACGATGCTCTATCAGGCGGGGGATGCGTTCTTCGCTGGCCGTTATATGGAGGAAGTTGGCTTCAGTCTGCATATATGGCAACGCGTCGCCTTCGGCAAATTTGACGATCACGCTGCAGCGTTTAACGATACCCGGGGCCTGGGTCAATATCTGCCGGAGATCGCCGGGCCGAAGTTCGCCGAGGTTGATCCCGATTTCGCCGAGTCGCGAACGGTCGGTGGAGGTCAGCTTTTTCAGGTCGATCGCCCGATAGACCTGGGACATGTCGCTCCGGCTTCTTTCCTCAAGGACCAGATACCTTCCAGCCAAGGGTTTGCAATTGATAAAAGAGTCATGCGGGGTCATTGGGTGGGTAAAAAAGCCTGACCTTCGGCCTGATGATGGCGGTATTTTCATTTGTTTTTCTCCAAAGTTAGATTGTTCATTAAGTATCCTTCCAGTATATTATCGAAGAAAATCACCGGAAATTTCAGTTTGCCGCGCAGATTGGGGAAGGCGGATCGGCCGGGGAATGTGCTAAAATGTCGCTTATGAAAAGAGTTGTCCTGCTGGCGGCGTTGACCATCTGTTTTGCCCCGTTATTACTGGCGCTGGAAGAGGTGACCCTCTCGACCGGAACGGTCGAGCAGGGGAAGACCCTGGAAATTAGGATTAGTTCAACCGGCGGGACTGAAACTGTCCGGGGGACGTTCAGGGGCGAAAAGGTTGTCTTTTTCCCGGTTGCTGACGGTTATCGGGCTTTGGTTGGGATCCCGCTGGAGCAAAAACCAGGGAATTATCCCCTGACTGTGACGCTGGAGCGTGTCGAGGAGCAGCCGCGAACGATCAAGAAAATAGTGAAGGTCGTCAAAGGGAAATTTCCCGTTGTTTCTTTCTGGCTGAAACCGGCCAAGAACAAACTCCGCAGCCGGGAGATCATCAATAACGAATGGGCGGAAGTCGAAAAGGTCCTGGTCGTTAAAGATCCGGTCCAGCGCTGGAACGGAAAGTTTTCCTGGCCGGTTGAAGCCCCAACCTCCATGGTCTTTGGCGTGGTCCAGCGGGTTAACGGAAAACCATCCGGCCGCCACCGCGGTTACGACCTGGCGGTTCCCCAGGGAACCGTAGTCACCGCGCCGAATGACGGCAAAGTTGTTTATACCGGTCGTTTACGTGCTTTCGGCAATACGATTGTCGTCGACCACGGCCAGGGGGTCCAGACCCTCTACTTCCATCTTTCCAAGTTTTTAGTCGAAGTTGGACAAGTCGTCAGCCGGGGAGACGAATTGGCCCTGTCCGGCAATACCGGGATCTCTTCAGGCGCGCATTTGCACTGGGGGATGTCGGTCAATAACCTGCGGGTCGATCCGGTGCAGTGGACGAAGAGAGAGATGTAAAACGGGACACGGAATACGGAAAATGAATAAAGATAAAATAAAAAGAATTATCGACGCGAATATCAACCGGTCCATGGAAGGGTTGCGGGTCGTTGACGAGATCGTCCGTTTTATCCTCAACGATCAAGCCTTGACCGCCAAGGTCAAAGGATTGCGCCACCTGCTGCAAAAAGGGATCCGGCCGATCGGCAATGACTTTTACCTCTACCGGGAATCGACCGGCGACGTTGGCCGGCGGTTGTATCCGGAGAGCGAAGGAGAGCGGTCCGACCTGAAGTCGGTCTTTATGGCCAACATCAAACGGGCGGAAGAAGCGGTCCGCTGTCTGGAAGAATTTTCCAAGCTGATCAAAGCGGAATACGGTCGAATATTCAAGGAAGCTCGCTTTCAGCTTTATGACCTGGAGAAAGAAATTATCCCCAAATTGGAAAAAGCGATCAAACTAGATTTTGATCTCTACGTCGTGACCGACCCGGTCCTCGATCATTTAAAAGTCGCGGAACAAACCCTCGCGGCCGGCGCGAAAATGATCCAGCTCCGGGACAAAAAGATCAGTAAAGAGTCTTATCTTCAGCTGGCGAAAAAAATTGCCACCATGGCCAAGCGGACCGGCGCAACCTTTATCCTTAATGATTACTGGGACCTGGTTGAGGAAGTTGGGGCGGACGGGGTCCATTTGGGACAAGAAGACCTGGCTAAGTTGACGGTAAAAAAAGTCAGAGAGAAGATCGGCGCGGATAAGATCATCGGCATTTCGACCCATAGCCTGGAGCAGGCGCTGACAGCGGCTAAAGCGGGGGCTGATTATATTAGCTGCGGGCCGATCTTTAAGACGCCGAGCAAACCGCTGGGCCAGCCGGTCGGCTTAAAACTGCTGAAAAAAGTCCTGGCGTCGGTTAAAGTTCCGGTCGTGGCAATTGGCGGGATCGATGAAACCAACGTCGCGGAAATTCGGCAGGTTGGGGGACAACGGTTCGCGGCGATCAGGTCAGCGGTGCGGTTGGCGGCCCATCTTCGCTGAATATTTTTCTTGAACCACCTTGTTGATCTCCAATAATTCCGGCAGGCCGATCTTTTGGCTTGGTTTATAGCGGCGCGCCTCAATTTCCCGCATGAGAAAATGAAGATAGACCTCATCGATTACGATCCTTTCCTCGAGCGTGTTCGTTGCCGGAAGCCCGGACAGGAGGTTATTCAACGCTTCCAGCGGATTGAACCGGCTCATCCGGCTGCCATGTTCTTGTAAAACAGCCAATGGGACTACACTGCCGTAGACTCCCGATGGTCGTAACTGGATCATTCTAAAAAGGAACCTGACCCGGTTCACGTATTGATGCGCGGTGAACTGCTTTTCTTTTTCCGGGGTTAGGCTGATGCTTTTCCCCTCTTCCTGGACCGCGGCGTTGATCCTCTGCAGATCGGCAAAAGAGAGCGGCTCGCCGTTTCTATAGGCTATTCTTTGCCGGAGCTTTCTGATGTCGCCAATAAAGAGAGTGTCGCTCTTATCA
This sequence comes from Candidatus Margulisiibacteriota bacterium, assembly GCA_041649975.1. Taxonomy (GTDB): domain Bacteria; phylum Margulisbacteria; class WOR-1; order O2-12-FULL-45-9; family XYB2-FULL-48-7; genus XYB2-FULL-45-9. Next base: position 10,047 of record JBAZMB010000018.1, read on the forward strand.
GTGATAAAATTATTGGCCAGGAAAGTCCGTAAGGCATTACCGGTCCGGTCGATCTCGAAAGAAAGCAATAAGACGCTCAATGGGCAAAACTTGTCGGGAATTTCATGTTGGGCATGTTCTTCCAGCAGGGTAAGCCTGGTCATGACCGCGGGCCTGGTCGTGGTGGTCAGCTGCCTTGGCCCCCTGGCCTTGACGACGCCCATCGGTCGGAAGAGAATCCCGGATTTTCTTATTGGCGGCGGATAAGTACTCATGTCAAGTAATTATCGGCGGTTTCGTTGAATAATTTCATTTTTTTTGCTATTATTTATACGACGTGAATTGAAGGGAGAAAATAAAATGACGTATAAAATCGCGGTTATCGGTGGAGACGGAACAGGCCCAGAGGTTGTCGCTGAAGGTTTAAAAGTCCTCAAGGCGGTCGCTAAAAAGTATAATTTTAAGTACGAACTAAAGGATTTCGACTTTTCAGGCGCCCGTTACCTTAAAACGGGGAAACTGGTGACCGATGAAGATGTCGCCGAACTCAAGAAATACAACGCTATTTATTTAGGGGCGGTCGGCGATCCGGCGGTCAAGCCGGGAGTCCTGGAGCACGGCGTGCTTCTTAAGCTTCGTTTTGCCCTCGATCAATACATCAATCTTCGCCCGGTCAAGCTCTATCCCAATGTTTGGACCCCGGTCAAGGATAAAGGACCGGACGAGATCGACTTTGTTGTTGTCCGGGAAAATAGCGAAGGTCTTTACGTCGGGACCGGTGGTTTCTTAAAAAAGGGGACTCCGGACGAAGTGGCGACCCAGGTTTCGGTCAATACCCGCAAGGGAGTGGAGCGCTGTCTCCGCTATGCTTTCGAATGCGCCAGGAAACGAAACAAACGGAAACAGCTGACGCTGGTCGGCAAGACCAACGTCTTGACCTACGCTTTTGATCTTTGGGAGCGGGCCTTCCACGAGATCGGCGAAAAAGACTATCCGGATATTAAACGGGAATACGCCCACGTCGACGCGACCTGCATGTGGTTCGTGAAGAACCCGGAGTGGTTCGACGTTATCGTGACCGACAACCTGTTCGGCGATATCATCACCGACCTGGGAGCAATGATCCAGGGTGGGATGGGGATCGCGGCCGGCGGCAACATCAATCCGCAAGGGGTTTCGATGTTTGAGCCGATCGGCGGCTCGGCCCCGAAATACACCGGCAAGAACGTCATTAATCCTTTGGCGGCGATCGGCGCTATGCAACTGCTCCTTAGCAACCTCGGGGAAGAAAAAGCGGCCGCCGACATTGAAGCGGCGATCATCAAGACCGTGGCTAAGATGCCGTCCCAAGCGGCCGGCAAGATGGGGATGGGGACGACGGAAGTTGGGGACACGGTTGTCAGCAACCTCTGAAATTTAGCCCCATAATTGGCGATAATTACTTGGGAGATCATCAATGATATCCGCGAGTAATTACGCGAAACAAGTTGGTTTGGCTATTTGCCAGGCAAGACAGCAATATTTGTCAGGCGACCACTCAAGTACACTTCTTCATTATGGCCGCGCGGTCCAATTATTCACTGGCTATTGCGCGGCAAGAGGTGTTCTGCCTGCCGCTCAAATGTCCACTCTGGCAGAAACTTTGACGATAACCGAAGATGATAATCGGGCTTTTCCCTTAAGGGGAAGCTGTGAAAGTTTGCGGCCATCGCTCGAAATGGGGCTCCGCGACAATAAAAAGGTGATCATTATCGCGGGGGCTTCGGCCGTGGGGAAAAATACCTTTGCTGATTATTTGGTCCAGGGGTTGAATCAGGGAGGGAACGCGGCCAGCCTAGTTGATATTGATGGCTATAATTTTGTCATAAGAAGTAAGTTGACGGCTTCCAAGCCTTTAAGCCGGCAATTAGCTGAAGATGATGTTTTGGCGCTTGAGCCGTTCGTGGGGGCGGTTGCGCGCTTATTGGGACGCGGACAAACGGTTGTTTTGCCGGTGTATGAGGGACTGATGGGGAGATTGCCGACGCGGGAATGGCCAACTCAATTGGTCCAGCTGAACGCGAAAAGGCCGGGTGTTCATGGCAAAGTATGGCGCTGGTTGTTTTTTCAGGCGGAGAATTTCGAGGAGGAACTAGCCGCTCGAAACGACGCCTATTATCTTGATATTACCGCCCCAAGCAAACAGGGCCAAAGAGTTGCTCCAGAGTTGGGACCGGAATATACCATCGATCAAAGATCAGGGAAATGCCGGGGAAAGGATGGCCGGCTCGTTTTTCATTCGCCAGAGATGGTCAATATTAATGAAGAAGACCCGTTTTTCAACGCTTTAGACAGAAGGCCAGCGGACGCCTTGGTCAGGGATCATGTCGCTAATCGGAAAATGTTGGGCATGTTGAGATTTTGGGAAAAGTTGGCTGAGCGAGAGCAACTTGCCGACTAGCGTGCTTTAAGATAATTGATCAGACCGCCTTTATCGACGATCTTTTGCATGAATTCCGGGAAAGCCTGCGCTTTGTAGCTTTTTCCGCTGGTCTTATCTTTGACGGTGCCGGAAGCTAACACAACTTCGAGATTGTCGCCTTCTTCTATCTCTTCCGCCGCCTGGGGTGATTCCAGGATGGGGAGGCCGATGTTGATGGCGTTACGGTAAAAGATCCGGGCGAACGACTTGGCGATCACCGCCGAGACCCCAGCCGCCTTGAGGGCGATCGGAGCGTGCTCGCGAGAAGAACCGCAGCCGAAATTATCTCCGGCGACGATAAAATCTCCCGGGTTCATTTTATCGACCCATTCCGGATCGGCGTCTTCCATGGCGTACTTGGCCAGTTCCGCCGGGTCAGAAGTGTTTAGGTACCTGGCCGGGATGATCAGGTCGGTGTCGATATTATTGCCGAATTTCCACGCTTTTCCTTGCATAACACCACTATTTTAGCACCCTTAAAGCGGGACTTCAACACCCGGTAATCTTGCCGAAAAACTGCAATTTTACTCATTTTGTTTCGATAATATAGTAGGAGCAAGTGCCATGAGTACTATACCTAATATTAGATCTTCAGTCCGGCTTTCCTCGAGATGGTTGGTTTCCCACCCATCCGCGCCGGCTTCGCGTCGTTCCGGGCTTGGCCCGTTAACCCAGAGCCCTTCACCCCTTGATTTCCATACGTTACCGCCGATCAACGGCCAACCGATCGCCTTAAACATCAAAGGGACGGAAGTGACATTAAGCGATAGCAATAAAATTGGCCAGGGTGGAATGGGGGCGGTTTACAAGGTTTTTGCCGATGGACGGGACTTGGCGGTAAAATATGCCCAGATCCCTCAACTGGCCCAGTATTTACGGAAAGAAGGGGCGATCGGTTTGCAACTCAATGCCGCGCCTGGTTATCACCAGGTCTACGGCGTGGCCGATGCCGGTTCGGGCGCGGTCCTTTTAATGGACTTTATACCGGGTGAAAGCGCCTTAAAACTGCGGTCGCAGATTACCATGGAAACAGCGGTCAAATGTATTCGAGACATCAGCCTGCAGCTGCATGAAGCGCATTTGCAGGGGATAATTCACCGGGACATTAAATTAGAGAACATTATGGTCGAGCTCGATAACGGCCGTCACGTCAAATCAAGCTTGTTTGATTTCGGTCTGGCCACGACCGTTGACGAACAGCGGCGTAAGGCCGGTCCCATGGTTGGCACGCCGTCGTGTTTTTCGCCGGAACAAGCCAGAGGGGAAGCCCTTGACCAGCGGTCGGACATTTACTCCCTTGGGATCGTCTTTTATGAAATGCTGACCGGACGCAATCCAATTGATCCATACAATGCCATGCCGGTTTACGAAATGGTAAAAAAGATAGCCGCTGGAACGGCTACTCCCGACCTGACCAAACTGCCGATCGAATTACGTCCGATAATCGGCAAAATGCTGGAACGGAACCTGGATAGCCGCTATCAGGGTTGCCTGGACGTTTTTCTGGACCTGGCAACGGCCCTGGAAAATATGGGGCTTGATCCGAATTCTTAAGCCGAGTGAAATTTTCCGCTTCCACCCACGATAACTACCTGTAATGTTAAAGCCAATTTTTCAACCACAACGGGCCGGTTCTTTGCCGGCTGACTTTGCCGGCCGCCAACTCTCGCCGGCCAAAAACGGCCGGGTCGAATTAGCCCGATTGGGGCGGGCTCTTCCTGTCGCGCAAAATGACGTGAAGATCCGTCCGCCAATGAGCGGCATTCATTGTCTGGCGGCAAAAATGGCGGTTATGGTTGATGTCAACCAACTACCAGAAGCGATTAAGGCGCCGTATCTTTTGTCCGGAGAAGGATTTGCCAAGGATTTTGAACAATACCTTTCCGCCGTTGTCTTTTTTGAATCGATCAGGGGACGGAACGGCGAGTGGACCAATGGTTTTGAACTTTCCATGCTGGAGTTGGAAGCGCAGGCTTTTGGCCGGTTAACGGCGGACGCTACGGAGCTCTCCCGAGCGGATGGCCGGGGGATCGTTTTTTTGAGCTCCACCACGCCTGATGGATCTTTAATACCGGGAGAAGAACTGCACTGGGGGCTTAGCTGGTTTATTGGGCGGCTCCGCGCCGATAACCTGGCGCTTGGGGAAACGGGGCGTGATTGCGCCGCGGCTATTTATCAGTCGAGCATGCTGCGGTATTTTATTTCCGGCAAAATGCGGACTGATCAGGGCTTCTTTTCCGACCCTTTATTAATGCAATATTTAAAATGCTTGGTTGGTTTTAACGAGCTCATTATCAGTAAAGCCGGCTTGCTGACGGAGCCGGAAAAAAATACGATCGCCGCTCATCATGAGAAAGGTTGGTCGATCGACAGCGTGGTCAAGTTTAATCGGGCAACGGTTGAAGGGTATCTAACCGTTTTACAGGAGACGTAATGAAGATCAATAAAGTTCGCGCGCTAATGCCTTTGCTCCTGGCCGGTTCGCTGGGTTGCCAGGCAAAAACCACGACTATTCATAAGGACCCGACCCAAAAAACGATTTGGCCGCCAAACTACGAGTGCTTTCTCTCTCTTTCCGTTACAAGCGGCAATCTCAAAAATTATGGCTGTATCGGCATCGGCGATCGCGTTGACTGGGACTTTAACGGGACCGAAGCGAGCGCGGTGGAGAATATCCGTCAGGCGATGATCTCGGCTCACCGGAGCTATTTCTCCAGCTGTCGGCCGGCGACGGCCGGCGATCGGCAGCCGACAATAGCGAAGTCGATCGATCCGAAAGAGCCAAACTTGCCCCTTTATCTGACGGTTGCCGGATCGGATGGGGTTGTCGATAGTTACATCATGGTCTATCGGCACGAAAAATTACTCCACACTACCGTCATTGCCGCCGACGGGGTTGCCCTGGTTAAGTCGGGGGGGGAAGCAGAGCACTTTTGTCGGGACGATCACCGCTGATGGTTTCAAACCGACCATCCCCGATCTTAGTCCGTTGCTCTTCTTGAAGGGAAAATAGATGGGGATTACGCGAGTTTATCATCGGGTCATGGGGGCGCTTGGTTCGGAAAGCTCGCAATGCAAACTACTGAAGTCCGGCCAACTTCCTAACCGGACGACCCTGCGTCTGGCTTTTGCCTATGGGAACAATCTTAGGACGGCCGCCTGGGCGGCGATCAACGCCCGGCCGGAAATTATCTACGGTGGGGCGCAGAGGGACGAGTTTGGAGTTAACCGTTTGTTGCCGGCGGCGGAAACGGTCTTAAAACAGGAAGAAACCCAACCCCGGACTGTTGCTCGGGTCTTGCATTATTTATATTCTGGCGAGGCCAGGGAACTGACCTATGTCATCGATCTGTTAAGCGAACACAGCGGCAAGAAGCAAGGGGACATTTTATCCCAACTCGCGCTGATCAATGATGAGCTAGCGAGAAAAATAGTTGCGATTTGGCAAACCAGCCGCGGAATTAAACCTAACGACTAGATAGGTTCAATTAGGCATTGTATAATGTCTAAGTGCTAAACATATTTCCAAAACTCCTCTCCATCCTCTACATTACCTTCATCAGCTTATTCGCTTTGGATGTTTTTAGCGCCGGATTAAGCTGGCCGGGGACGGCGATCGCACTCTTTATGCATCTCATTCCAACCTTTATATTGATTGCTTGCCTTACTGTTGCCTGGAAAAGGGGCGTAGTCGGCGGGAGTCTTTTTCTGGCAGTAGGGATATTGTTTACTCTCTGGTTCAGGACTTATCAGCGGCCCGATGTTTTTCTCTTAATTAGTTTTCCTTTGCTTCTGATCGGCGCGCTGTTTATAATAAGCGGGAATAGGAGGCCGCAATTATGAATGAAAAAGAGTGTTGCCCCAAATTTGATCCCCAGCCTTGGAACGAAAAAACTCATGTTTGGAAAAATAAACCGTTCATTCGGGAAAGTATTCCCCAAATTTTCCATATGCCGCTCCCCTGGATGTTTGGCGGCGCGGTAACTAAGATGTGGGACCTGGTCCAAAAGAGCGGGGCGGCACCGGCCATGAAGGATATTATTTTGATGAGCTACGATCCTTCTCCCTGGCGGTCTGAACTTTATCTGACCGTTACCAAAGAGGTCCCCGGCGCGGATAACGTGACGCTATCGGGAACTTTTATCAGCAAAGTATTTGACGGTCCCTATAACGCCGTTCCCAAGTGGATCAAGGAATTTGACCAATATCTTGCGGGGAAGGGGAAAAAAGCCCAGCGGTACTATTTCTATTTCTCCTATTGTCCTAAGTGCAGTAAAAAGTACGGCCATAACTATTGCGTCGCTTTTGCTAAGGTAGCTTAGAGGTCTTCGGGACTGACGATCCGACCGGCGATCGCTGACGCGGCGGCGACGGCGACGTTGGAGAGGTAGACTTCCGATTTGGGATGGCCCATCCGACCGACAAAGTTGCGGTTGGTCGTGGCAATTGATCTTTCCCCTTCAGCCAAAATTCCCATGTGGCCGCCAAGGCATGGTCCGCAGGTCGGGGTCGAGACCGCCGCTTCCGCTTTCAGGAAAATGTCGAACAACCCTTCTTTCATCGCCTGTTCGTAGATCTTCTGGGTCGCCGGGATAATGATCAAACGGACATCTTTGTGTTTCTTTTTACCTTTGAGGACTTTGGCCGCGAGCCTAAGGTCTTCGATCCGACCGTTGGTGCAGGAGCCGATGACCGATTGGTCGATCA
>JBAZMB010000019.1:0-17152 GCA_041649975.1 Candidatus Margulisiibacteriota bacterium
GGAAGATTATTGGGCGACGTAACTAATTATAACAGATTAAGCCCGGTTTATGAACTCTGATTTTTTTAAGATCGGGTCAAAATCATAGCGGGAAAGGGCTTCGGACGCTCCTTCCTCGCGATCGACCACCGAGATCACCTTGACGACCGTTGCTCCGGCCGCTTCAACCGCTTCGATCGCTTGCAGCGCCGAGCCGCCGCTGGTCGAAACGTCCTCAACGATGACAACTTTCCAGCCGGCCTGAAGATGGCCTTCGATCTTTTGTTTGGTCCCGTGTTCTTTCTCTTTTTTACGGACGATAAAGCCGGGGATCTCGCTTAGCATGACGACAGAGGAAGTGATCGGATCGGCGCCCAGGGTCAACCCGCCGATGGCGTCGACTTTAAGTCCTTTGATTTTATCGAGAATGATCCGGCCGATCAGTTTGGCTCCTTGGGGATGAAGCGTGATCCGCCGGCAATCAATATAAAGATTGCTTTTCTTGCCGGAAGCTAAAACGAAATCCCCGGTCTTAACGGCTGCGGTTTCGTTGAAAAGTTTAAAAAGAGCGGCTTGGTTTGACATGGGGGAGATTATAGCAAAGAGCGGGGCGGCGGGCAAATAAAAAGGGCCGCCAGAGTTGACGGCCCTTCATAATCCTAAATTAATCAGCGATCAGCGCGAAGGCGATCATGCCGCAGAGAACAAGAAATAAACCGAGGCCTCCGCGGATCAGGGTTAACAAGTCAGCCCTCCAAAGATAAACCAGCCAGGCGCCGAGGATAACTAGAGCAACGCCGATTAAGGCTTTAATGATTTTGGCAACCATAAAATCCCTCCTTTGCTTGGGCAGCTGGACGGATTATAGCAATTGACCGTTAATTAGGCAAGAAAAAACCCCAACAGGATTAAGTAGTTGCTAGCAATCAACCCAAAAAGGGTTATTTTTCCGTTGGGGCGTTATCTTCAGCTTTGTTTTCAGTCGCGGCCAACTTTTCGGCCGCTTTTCGTTCCCGCTCAACGATGATGTCGCCGACCGGGATCTTGGTCCAGCCAACATATGTATAGTTGAAAGGTCCAATATTGTAGGCGATCTTGACTTTATACCAATTCCCATCGGCCGACATATCGAGCATTTTAACCTCGATCGGGATAGAGAGGACCAGATTGGAGTCCTCGGACGGAGCAGTATATAGCTCCTTGACTGGGATCTCCGCCATCTTCCCAGCGGCCAGGACGGGAAGGGTTAAAGCCACTAAAAACACTATAATTAAGGCTTTTTTCATATGTTTCTGCCTCCATATATATATCGGTTTTAGGGTGGGGAAACTTGCGTAAAAACGTGGGTTAAAATTACTTATTAAATAGGCTTTTTAGCTTATTTTTAGCCTCTTCTTCGAGGCGTCTTTTCTCTTCATCGGCCTTAGCCTTAGCCTCGGCTTCCGCCTTGGCGGCTTCTTCCTTGGCCTTGTTCTCAATTTCAACTTTTTTCGCGTCAACGGTAACTTTTAATTTGCCTACAGCGGTATCAAATGGCTTGAGCAGGATCGGCATGGGGAATGGTTTTTTAAGGTCGCCTCGGAGCTCAAAGGTCGCTTCCAGCCAACCGTCCTTGTCCCGCAAGAGGTTGTATTCCCGGGAGAGCCCCTTGGTCGCGGCGGGAGAAGCCCGCAGAACCAAGCGGTTCCCTTCCCCGAACTTTTGCGCGGCCAAATTAACGTTGCCATTGAACTTGATATTCAAGTCGTTGTCGGCCAGATCAAAGTTTTTAATCCCAACGATCATTTTGCCGAAAGTAAAATCAGCGGTCAGGCCTTGCAGGGAAAGATCTTGTTTCAGCGCGGTGGTCCCAATTTTTTCGGCGATCGCGTCAATGGTTTTCAGCCGCTTTAGCGCTCCTTTCTTTAAAGAGAAAGAGCCTTGGGCAGTAAGGTTGTTAAGCAGGGCGGGCATTTCCACGCCGCCGCCAGAGAGATTCGCGCCAAGATCAAGCTCTCCGTAAACTTTATTGACCAGGTCTTTGCTGTCAGGGAGCGAAGCAAGTGGCCCAGCCGCCAAGGCGTTGATGAACGCGGTGGAGTTAAAGCCCGCCAGCTTTAAGTCGGCAACTGAATATTGCAGCCCAGAGACGTTAAGGTTGACCTTGGCCTGGCCGGAGAGGACGCCGTTATAGATCCGGACCTCTTTGAGATCCAGGGCCGCGACTTTGTTTTTCAGTTTAATTTCGGCAATGATCTTATCGACTTTAAAGCCTTGAAAGACCAGGTTGTCGATCGCGACCGCGCCCTTGGCGCTGACGTTGGCGGGCAGAGACTTGGCTGCTTGATTAATGGTTTTGGTTAATTCGCCAGGCAAAGCTTTTTTCTTTGGGGTGGGGGCGGACCCGGCGAACAAAAGGAGCAGCGGGTCGACCTCGATCCCTTTGGAGCTCAGTGAGAAGTCGAGGTGAGGGGCGATCTTCCAGGCGGAAATAGAGGCGGAGCCGTTTATCGACTCGCCGGCAACGGACAAGGACAACTCGGAAATATTGATCGACTCTTTTACTAGGTTAACACCGATCTTGGCTCCCAGGCCAAGCGGGATCTCTTTGCCGTTGTAAGTGGCGATCGCTGAGGCACTAAGATCGATCGGTTTGATCAGCGCTAATTCAAAGCCGGCCAGCTTGACCGTAAGGTCTTTGACTTCGGTCTTTGTTCCCGCGGCATGGTCGACATAGCTGATCTTGCCGCGATCGATCGAAAAGCTGGAAACGTAGAGCTCAAAAGGAGGCTTACCGGCTGTTTGGCTCGGCTTAGTTGGTTCTTTGCCTGGCTTAGCGGCGGTCAGGTCGGAAAAGTTTAATTCGCCGCCCCGTCCTTTTTCGATCAGGATCATCGGTTTGACCAGGCGCAGCTCCTTGACGATGATCTGGCGGGAAAAGAGGGGCCAAAAAGCATAGCGAAGGTCGATCGATTCCGCGGAGACAAACGGTTGGGCGGCAAAGCCCTGGCGATTACCGACGGTTAGCCCTTTTAAGCGGATACCGGAGAAAATGTCGAAGGCGACGGAATTAATCTTAACGTCACGATGGATCGTTTCCGAGATCTTGGCGGCCGCGAAGTCCTTGATCTTGTCGAGCGGCAAAAAGAAGGGGAGAGCGAACACACTGATGACCAGAAAAAGAAAAATGACGCCAAAGACGATCGCCATCCATTTTAAGAGCTTCTTCATAATAATCCTAAGGGTTTACTTTGAGCTGTACTTTAACAGGGCGTAGATTGGACACCAGCCAGAGAGGCCGGTCAACATCAGAATAATGCCGATCAGGAAGAGCAGCCAAACCGCGATCGTGCCCATTGGTATATAAGTCGCGAGTATTAGCAAAAGCCCGCCAACGATTATCCTAGCAAATCTTTCAAAGGTGCTCTGGTTTGTCATGATTTCCATTCGGCTCCTCCTTAAAGGGCTTAAAGACAGGGAAATTATAGACCCCAACGGAGCGCTTGTAAAGATGTTTTGTTTGATTTGAAAAGAAAGTGAAATTTCTCCGGAAACCTGCCGATATATATGTAGGAAGAGAGAGACATACCTTTCACTTCTGTCGAGACAACTAAACCGGAGCGCCTGTTCTCCGGTTTTTTGTTTATTAGCCACCCTGAAATATGCGCCAGTATTAAGCGAGAACAATAAGGTGATAAATTAGTGAGTATAAACAAGTATTTGGCCCTCGGCCTGATTTTCCTTTCCCTGGCGTCCGCGGCTGGGGCGAAAGACCTTCGGGCGGTCAAGCTGAAGCGATTTCTGGACCGCTATCAATTCAGCCCTTTGCGCGGGCATGAACAGGAGATCCTTTATTGCGCCGATAAATTCGGCGTTGACTACCGACTTTACTTGGCAATTTCCGGCGCGGAAAGCACCTTTGGCAAAAGGTTCCCAAAGACCAGAAAAAACTTGACCGGCCATTGTAACGGAGACACCACCTTCCAGTCGATCTACAGCAATATTTATGAAACCAGCAAGTTAATCGGAACAAGAGGCTGGTACAAGAAATACCGCCGGACGAAAAACATTTGGGACCTGGTCTACGTTTACAAGGGGGTCCCGCCTTATGATCACTATGTTAAAAACCTTCGATTCGTGATGGATACGATCACAGATATTTCGGTTGAGGATGTTCGAAAAGAAGAGCTTGCCTGGCTGGCCAAAATAAATTCACCGGAGTACCAGGCAGAGGTGAAACGAAAATTCCAAGAGGCCCAGCTGGCAAATTGGAGCGCGCGCCGCTACGATCAAGCCAAAGCGGGCGAAACTTATCAGATTAATGTTACCAAAGAAGCCCAAACGGCCACGAAGATCAAACGGCTGGAACAAAACATTTTTGTTTCAAAAGATCGTCTTGAAGGGCCCGCGATCCTGGCCAAGACCAAGCCTTAACGTTTTCCCCAAGGCTTTTTTCTGACGGAAAAGCCAAAGTGGCCCAGTTCTTTTCCCAGAGCATAGTAATGACCGTGAGAATAACAGATCAATTCGGCCGCTTGCAGATCAAGCGCCCCTTTTTTGTCGATCAGTTTTTTGTCGGCGTGGATCGCCAGGACTTTGGCTAAAAACATGTCGTGCGATCCGAGCTGCTGGACATCGGTGACGCGGCACTCGATATTGACCGGGCTTTCCACGATCAGCGGAGCCTGAACGTGCTCCGCTTTCCCTGGCGTCAATTTGAGATGGAAAAATTTGTCCATTTCGCGGCCCGATTTAACGCCGCAGAAGTCGGTCGCGAAGGCCAGCCGGCGATTGACCAGGTTGATCACGAACTCGCCACTCTTTTTTATTATTTGGTGCGAATATCGGGACGGGCGGATCGAAACAAACGTCATTGCCGGTTCGCTGCAGACCGTGCCGGTCCAGGCGACGGTTATGATGTTATGGTTTTCTTTTTTTTCGCCGCAAGAGACCATAACGACGGGGGCGGGATAGAGCATGGTCCCCGGTTTCCAAATTGCTTTGGTCGATTTCACTTGGACATCTCCTTTAAAACAGGTTGCAGCTTGGCAACCGGCAGACCTATGACATTGTCAAGGTCGCCGTCAACTTTTTCGATAAACCCTTCTTCCAATTCTTGGATGCCGTAGGCGCCGGCTTTATCGAGCGGCCGGCCGGTGGCGACATAATCGGCGATTAGTTTGGCCGGGACTTCTTTCATCCGGACGATCGTGGTTTCCCGGCCGGACAGGCATTCCATTGTATTTGAGTTGACGACCGCAAACCCGGTAATAACCCGGTGACTCCGGCCGGAGAGGCCCTGCAACATAGCGGTTGCTTCAGCCTGATCTTTCGGTTTGCCGAGGAGGCGGTCTCCAAGGACGACGATTGTGTCGGCTCCGATGATCAAGGCCCCTTTTTCTTTTTTGGCGACCGCCTTGGCTTTGGCGATAGCTGCCTTTTCGGCGTATTCTTCCGGGGAGGAGGCGGCGATAGCCTCTTCGTTAACGTTGCTGACGACGACCTCAAAAGAAGGGACGATCTTTTTCAATAGTTCTTTGCGGCGTGGCGATGCGGAAGCGAGAATTATTTTTGTCATATGGGGATTATACCAGAAGAAAAGAGGAATAAAAAAATGGAGAGGGAAGGATTTGAACCTTCGAAGGCGTTAGCCGTCTGATTTACAGTCAGATGCGTTTGACCACTTCGCTACCTCTCCATCAGAAACCGTCAAATTTTAAGAGAGCAGCCCGCTGAAGCTGTGTGCCTGGCGGGCTGACTCTCTTTTGTGTAAAAAGGAAAAAACCTATTTCCGTTTTTTGCTGCTTTTTTTTCTGCCGCGGGCCATCTTAGCGCGAGAGATATCTCCATTCTTGTCGATGAAATAGAGATAACCCTTCTCTTTCTTAACCCCGCACTTCATAACTTTTTCTGCCATTTTCTATTCACCTCCCCGTTGCCTCAGAACTTCGTACAGGACGATCCCTGTGGCGACCGATGCATTAAGGGAATTAATTCTTCCTCGCATTGGCAGGCGAACTACCTCACTGCAGCGTTCCTTGACTAAACGGGAAACCCCGTTTCCCTCGCTACCGATGACAAAGGCCGCCGGTCCTTTATAATCACGAGTATTATATAATGCCTTTCCGTCTATTTCAACCGCAAAGACTGGAATTAGCTCGTCTTGAAGTTCGCGGACCGCTTCGGCGATGTTGGGGACGCGGATGACGGGGACGACTTCGGCCGCTCCCGTCGAGGTTTTGACCACGGTCGAGGTGACCGGGACCTGTCTAGCCTTGCGAATGATCACGGCGTGAACGCCGGCCGCTTCGGCGGTGCGGAGGATCGCGCCAAAATTATGCGGATCTTCAATGCCGTCCAGGACCAGAAGGAACGGCGGTTCTTTTCGATCTTCAGCCAATTGAATAACTTCGTCTAAGCTCCGGTAATTAAACATTTTGCAGGGCCTCTGTGAAGATTCGGAGGGCGGCGTCAATTTCTTTTTTGGTAACGTTTAGCGCGGGAATAACTCGGATAACCGTCCCATCTTTGCCGGTGGAAATCAGCAGCAGGCCCTTTTTTAAACAATACGCCAGCACTTTTTTAACCATGACATTATTTCCAAGGTCAACGCCGATCAGGAGTCCCTGGCCGCGCACGTCTTTGATAATGGAATGCTTTTGCTTGAGGGCGACAAGCGATTTTTTTAAGTACGCCCCAAGCTTGGTGGTGTTGGCCAGCAGCTTTTCTTTTTTGATCGTTTCAATGGTCGCGATCGCGGCCGCGCAGCAGACCGGATTGCCGCCGAAGGTTCCGCCGTGCGCTCCCGATGCCCACTTGGCCATCAGCTCCGCGCTAGCGATACAGGCGCCTAAAGGCAAGCCTGACGCCAAGCCTTTGGCCACGACTAAAATATCAGGGGTTACCTTGACCTGCTCGCAGGCGAACCATTTGCCGGTGTGTCCCATCCCGGTTTGGACTTCATCGATGATCAATAGCGCCTGGTATTTATCACAAAGAGCCCGGACCCCTTGGAGAAAACCGGATGGGGGAGCGAGGTAGCCCCCTTCGCCAAGAATAGGTTCAATTATAACGCCGCCGATTTTCCAATCGTTTTCTTTCAGCAAGCCCTCGACAACGGAAAGGTCGAACGGCGAAATGTAGACCTCGGGCAAAAGCGGCTCATAACCTTCGCGATATTTCATCTTGGAGGTGGTGAGCGAAAGGGCCCCCAGCGTCCGGCCATGGAACCCTCCTTGAAAAGCGATGATCCCCGGTTTTTTTGAGGCGTATTTGGCCAGCTTGATCGCCGCTTCAACCGCTTCGGTCCCGCTCTGGCAAAAGAAAGATTGGGCGTGCTTGATTGGTGCGATCTTGGCTAATTCCTCTCCTAATTTAATGTAAGGCTCGTAAAGGGCGACGCCAATGCAGGTGTGGATCAGCCGGTCGAGCTGTTTTTTCGCGGCGGCGACAATTTTGGGATGGCAATGGCCGGTGATCGCGCAGGCGATGCCGGTCGCGAAATCAAGATATTTTTTTCCTTTTTCGTCGAACAGGTACGAGCCTTTGCCTTTAACCACGGAAAAGCCTTCGTAATATTTCCCCAGGACCGGGGGTAGAACTTTTTTGCTTCTTTTCTCGAGATTCATGATGTTTTATTATACTGCAGATGTATGCTATACTCAAGGCGATGCGCAGGACAGCTATAGCCATAATTTTGTTATTTTTTTTGGCCGCGAACGTCATTGCCGAAACCACCCCGGGACAACTAGTCGTTAAATTCAAGCCAGGTATTTTTTCCGCGACCGCCGCGACCGGCGCGATCTCTTCGGCTTTTGTCGGGGCCGCGTCGATAAAAAGCCTGAACGCCAAGCATCGGGTCTACCGCTACAAACAGATCTACAGTGAAGCCTTGAAGGTCCGGCCCGACTGGAAGCATTTGGAAAATGATTACGTTTTGTATTATCCGACCGAGGAAGGCGAGGCCGCGATCCTGGAAGACTTTCAAAAAGATCCCAACGTTCTGGCCGCTCAAAAGAACGGCGTCGTGCGCGCTTTTCAGACAACGCCCAACGATACCCACTATGGGCAAGAATGGGGCCTGGTCAAAATAAAATGTCCCGAGGCCTGGGATAGGACGACCGGCTCGGCCGCTAACATTGTCGCGATATTGGATACCGGCTTAAATTATAATCATGAGGATATTTCGGGCAAAGTAGACTTGGTCCACGCGCGCGACCTTTATAACGGGAAGAACGACCCGATGGATGACAATGGCCATGGGACGGCGGTTGCCGGCGTGATCGGCGCGATCTCCAATAACGCGAAAGGGATCGCCGGAGTTGATTGGGGGGTAACCATCTTGCCGATCAAAGTCCTAAACAGTGACGGCGTTGGCGACCCGGCGACGATCAGCTCCGGACTTGCCTACCTGGCCGCGTTAAAGGCTTCCGGCGTTAATATTGTCGCGGCGAACCTAAGCCTTGGCCAATACAACGAAGGCACGAACATGTATGTTGAGGAAAACCCGGCCAACCTGCGCGACCGCTGCCAGGAAGCCTACAACCAGGGGATCGTTATTGTCGCTGCCGCGGGAAACGGGAGCGTTGATTGGAATACTTATCCGGCTTATTATCCGACCGTCTTAGCCGTGGCCGCGACCGATTCAACCGACAAACGATCGGTTTGGAGCGGGCTGGACGAACAAACTTTCCGGACCCAGGCCTCAAATTACGGGACCTGGGTTGATATCAGCGCGCCGGGGACCGGGATCTTTAGCACGAATAAAGACGGCACGTACAGTAATGGTTGGAACGGGACTTCGCTAGCTGCTCCTTTTGTGGCCGGCGCCGTTTCGTTGCTTAAAGCGGCTGAACCGACTTTGACCAACGCCCAAATAATGGAAAGACTGAAGAAAACAACGGACCCGATCGACAGCTTGCAGGAGCCCGCTTATCAGGGCTTGCTTGGCACGGGCCGGATAAATGTCAGCCAGGCGGTTACCGGCTTGATCACTGAAATCACTTCGCCGGCCAACGGCAGCTACATTAAAGGAACGGTCCAGATAAATGGGACCGCCAGCGGCTGGAATTTTTCCGGTTACACGATCGAGGCGTATCGCAGCGGCTCGTTGGAGACGATCGTTGTTCACAATCCCTTGGCGGTTGAAGTTGGCCTTTTGGCCAACTGGAACACCAGCGCCATCAATGGGGTGTTAACCTTAAAGCTCCGGGCGGCCTCCTCTTCCGGCGGGACTTCCGAGGCGACGATCGGCGTGATTGTCGACAATCTTCCTCCCGATGCCGCGATCGTCTACCCGACAAGCGGCGCTTCCGTTGAAGGACGAATCACCATTACCGGACGGGCAACGGATGAAAACCTGGATACTTATTTAGTGGAATACGGTCCCGGCAGCTCGCCGGTCGCCTATCAACCAGTTGGTGTTTATTACCGCTCAACCAGCGGGGCTTTGGCGACCTGGGAAACCTCCGGCCTGGAAGGGACTTATACGCTCCGGCTAACCGCGACCGATAGGGCCGGGAATGTTTCCACGGCCAGCCTGCCGATCAACATAAAAAAAGTCAGCGCTACTTTGTCGACCGGAATATTGACCTACGCGTTGCCCAATCCCTTTGACCGCCGGACCGGGAGTGGGACAACGTTTTATTACCAGTTGCCGGCGAACGCTAATTCTTCGGTCAGTCTTTTTGACCTTGGAGGCAGCATGATCTGGCAGCGAAGTTTTGTGGCCGGCGAAAATGGGGCTAAGTCCGGAGCGAACGACCCGGGCTGGGACGGCCGGAACATGTTTGGCGCGAACGTTCCGACCGGGGTTTATTTGTATCAAATTGTTTCCGACCGTAAGGTCGTTGGCCGCGGCAAAGTTATCATCCTCAACTAAAACTGAAAAGCTTAGAAGTTCAATGTTCCTTCAAAAGAAAAAAGGCTGGCGTTAAAATCATCATTGGCATTGTTGAGGTTGTGGTATTCAACGTTCTTTAATGAGGCAAGCAGGGTGATGCTCGACATGACCGGATTATCGACCGGGACATTGATGCTTAGGCCGAGCGATTGGGTCAGCTTCTGGATCTTTAAGACCTGGACAACGCCGCTCTGGACTTCCCCGCCGTTCATTTCATCCGTTCGATCGTAAACCAGCGAGCCCCAGCTAAACACTTGATAGCTCGCTTTGCTGGTGATGACTGTTTTGTCGAGAGTATTGTTCGCGATGAGGTCATAGGTCTTTTTAAGGGTGTAATCGGAGCTAAGGCTAAGCTTAGGGATCGCGTTAAAGGTCAGTGAAGCGGAAAGCGTGTCGTTCCGGGTTTCGGTCGTGACCGGTGAAGTTACGGCGTCGGTCCGGTTCTTGTAGTCTTCCCTTGAGTAGCCGAGGCTGATCGGGATAACGGGAATTGGATTTAACGTGAGCGTATAACCCTGGGAAAAAGAATTGGTGAAGGTCCCAACTTGAATATTCCCTGAAGGTGCTCGTTGAATGCTGTCGGACAGGGCGTAGCGCGACGCGAGGGAGATTGCCCGGAAAGAGAAGACTGACCAAGTGGCGTCGCCGGCCTTGGTTCGGCCAACAGTCTTAAATGAAGAGCCGGTTTCCGGGATCGCTTCGCTCCGGGCGTAACTGCCGCCGAAGGAAAGAAAGCCAAAGGGAGTATATTTCGCGCTGACCGAGGACCGTTCGGAGCGGGGATTCTCCTGGCCAACAACGTATGAGACGCGTTCCTGGCGATTATGGTCCAAAGCGCTGGAGAGCCAACTGAACGGTTGGACATCCATGTGATAGGTTTCGTTCAGGGTCTCCGAGCGGGATTCCGGCGTTGGCAGATACAAATGTTCAAAATGCTCTTGTCGCGACGCTTGCGTCGTCCAACGTTGGAGGGTGCCAAGGCTTAGGGCAGTCAGGTCGAGGGACATCGAATAAGAATTGTCTTGAACGTTGTTCTTGGCTACTACCGCTTCGGCGGAGTTTTTGGTCGTCGGCTCGCTTTCCTGGTGGTCGATGCTGAAAGAGAGGTTTTTGGTCAAACCGCCGCTGACGTTGTAATGGAGCGAATTGGAAATGGAGGTCGAGTAATTTGTTCGATCAACAACGTCGGACTTAGACTGACTGAGGCCGAGATCGCCCTTGGTCCCGATCGTTAATTCCCCCTTGGTAAAGGTTGCCGGGGTAATGCTGACCGAGTAGGAGTTTTGCTCGTTGTCGCTGGTATGCAAACCTCCCGCCGAGGTTGGGTCATCGAGCGAAGTGTAATTCCGGAAACTAAAGCCGATGGCGGCCAGGCCGTTGGGATTGACGCTGGTCGAGAAAGAATGGTCCCAACTGCGCGTAAATTTGTCGCGGGCCGAACCGATCGGATTTTGATTGAATTTGTACGAATAGCTGGCGGATAAGGATTGGTAGCCGGGGGTAAAACCGACGTTGTACTCCTCGTATTCGGCTCCGGCCCCGGAAGCGGCCGACCCAAGCGGGGCGAACTCAAACCCGACTTTTTTGGTCGTTCCGTTGATGCTTAATTTGTTGTCGAAAAGATTGACCCCGGCGCCCAGGCGGAAAGCGGTGTCCGATTTGACCTTGGTCGTGTCGGCAAAGCCGTTCGGGTCCTGATATTTATATTCGACGACGATCGCGTCGGCCGAAGTCGGGGTGATGTAGTAAAAGGAAAGATTGATCGTCCGCTTGTCCGGGTTGCTGACGTAATAGTCGGCGTCTTTGTTGAGCAGCGAATTGTTGACGTAGACTTTATCGGTCCCTTCGATGATATCTCCGGGCGAGGCGATAATGTAGTTTTTGGTCCCGTTGCCGCGGAAGCTCTCCAGGCTGGTGTCGCCAATGATCACCTGGTCAGACTCGCTCTTGGCCCAGGACGAATTGATGTTGAAAACATCCCCGATCTTAAAGCTGCCGTCGACCCCGATTGCCGACATGGAAATATCTTCATTGTTCCCGGAGGTCGCCGGGACATACTGGTAGATTATTTGGAAATTGGCGGTAGGCGAAAGCGCTTTGTTGAAAGTGATCGAGGAGTTCTCTTTATTGTAGTTAATAAAATAACCGGCATCGCCGGCGTTCGCTTCAAAGCTGGAATTCCGGACATACGTGTTGATGACCGACGAGCCTTGCTCCCAAACCTGGATCGTTTCCGAACCGGGGACGATATCTTTGACGTTGCGCAGGTAATAGGGCCCTTGCGTCCCGTTGCCGACCCCGGAATATTTGCCGACGATCCCCTTCTTATAGGTATAAGAAACGGTTACTTCATCGGACGGCAGGATCGTCGTCAAGAAGCAAATCGTGCCCGTTCCGTAGCCATCGGTCAGGTCGGTCCGGTCGTTAATGTAGGCCAGCTTAACGTTAGGTGAGGTGATAACGTAACCGGTGGCTGGGTCCAGCGCGGTCGTCGGGATCACGTAATCGGCTTCCCAGGTCAATAAATAGCTGATCCCGCCGCGCTGGACGCGGACGGTAAAAGCGGCTTCGCTGGTCGGGGGGACCGGTCGATTGCTTAGGAAGGCCAGATTGTTTTTGCTGATAATATCCTGGCCGGAAAAATGGTCGATCGAGCTGGCGGTCGGCGCCCCGCCCCCCTTCTTCGCGCTTTCCTTCAAATAAGTTACCCCAACCTGCATTTCCTTGGGGAACTTGGAGGCTTCTTCCTGAGGGATGGTCAGGACATTGTACTTGTAGCTGGTCTTAACGGTTGAGGTCGGTCCGATGATCACGCCGAAAATGATCTGGCCGGATTCGTAATTAATGGTGTAGTCCAGGTCGCGGACGAAAAGTTTCCCGTCAACCTCAACGCGTTCGCTTTCCGGGACAAGGTTGAGGGCTTTTGTCCGGTAGGGGCCGCGGCTGCCGATCCCGGGGATCGATTCGGTTTCGCTGGACGTTTGATAGTAGCGATATTCAACGGTCAAAACCTCTTCGGTCGAAGGGAGGAATCGAGTCAGCAATTTAACGTCGCCGGAATCATAGCGGATGATATAATCTTCGTTCTTTTTTAACTTGGTCCCCATGAAGGTCAAAGTTTCGCTGAATTTGATCAGCGGGAACGATTTCAGTCGATACTGCCCGGAGGCTTCATTCTCCTGGAGCTCCGCTTCCAGCGAGCCGGCGGAAGGAAAGACCTCCCGCACGGAGATCGTCGCCGGTTCCGGCTTCGGCGTGGTCTTGCCGATCTTTTCCGGGTCGATCGTGAAGCGCGATTGCAAGCCAAAGAAATCACGGCGGGAGAGGGAAGGGAAGAACAGGTCGATAATGTTGGTGTATTCGTAGCTGTATTTGAACTCGTCGGTCTGGCTAAGCTGGCGATTAAAAGTGATTTTCCCTTCGAAGTAGTCAATGGTGTAATCGACATTACGCAACATGACGTTGTCGTTGAGGAGTAAAACTTCGGACCCTTCGACGATGCCGCCATGGCCAAGATTATACGGTCCGCGGGTATTGTTCCCTTTTTGGGAGGTCAGGGCTTGGGTCTGACTTTTTAGTTTGGCCGAAGGGACGATGGTGAGATCGTACCAGGTATCTTTTGAGGTGAGCATGACGCCGTTCAGGGTTTTTGAGGCGGAAACGAATTCATTGCCGGAAAAATTGGCGGTTAGGTCGCCGAAGGCTAGTTCGGTATTATAGTATTTAACTTTAACGTCGAATCTTTCCGGCGATTCCGGCTGTTGTTCAAGGTCGTAGCTGACGGAAAGATCTTTGGACAATTGGCCGAGGATCCGCAGTTGGAGCCGCTCCTGCCATGGCCCGCCGCTGTACGTTGGCATAAAGCCGCCCAACTGTGATAGGGCGTTAAAGTATTGTTTGTCCGGGATAACGGACACGGTCTTGGTTTCGTACTTTTTATAACCGGAAATATCGATCTGGGGGTAGCTTTCTGATTGTGCCCAAACGGCCGCCGCGACAAGCCAGAGCATTGCCGACAACACAACCGCAATTGTGGCTTTAACTCGCAACATCAAGTGTTTTTATCGATACTTCTTTACGATCAGGGTCGCATTGTGTCCGCCAAACCCGAAAGATTCGGAAAGGGCGGTGTTGATGGTCATTTTTCTGGCTTTGTTCGGAACGTAGTCGAGGTCGCAATCCGGGTCGGGATTTTCGTAGTTTATGGTTGGAGGGGCGATGTCGTTCATGACCGAGAGGACGGTGGCGATGAATTCAACCGCGCCGGACGCGCCCAATAAATGCCCGATCATTGATTTGTTGGAGCTGACCGCCAATTTTTTGGCGTGATCGCCAAAAGAGGTCTTTAGGGCCATTGTTTCGTATTTGTCGTTAAGTTCGGTTGAGGTCCCGTGGGCGTTAATATAGTCAACCTGTTCAGGCTTAAGGCCAGCGTCTTTGATCGCGGCCAGGATCGCCCGGACGGCGCCTTCGCCTCCCGGAGCCGGGGCGGTGATATGGTTGGCGTCTCCGCTCATGCCATAGCCGACAACTTCAGCGTAGATCTTGGCTCCGCGGGCCAGGGCGGATTCCAAGGCTTCCAGGACAACGACGCCGGACCCTTCGCCCATCACAAAGCCGCCCCGTTCTTTGTCGAACGGCCGGCTGGCGCGCTGCGGCTCGTCGTTGCGCGTTGAAAGGGCTTTGGCGGCGGCGAAACTGGCGATGCCGAGCGGGGTGACGCAGGCTTCGGTCCCGCCGGCGAGCATCGCTTTGGCGGCGCCGCGTTGAATGCATTTGAAGGCTTCACCGATCGAGTTGGTCCCGGAGGCGCAAGCGGTCACGACGCAGGAGTTGGGGCCTTTGGCGCCGGTAATGATCGAGGCGTACCCGGCCGCCATGTCGGCGATCATAAAGGGAACGGTGAACGGTGAAAGCCGGTCCGGTCCTTTGGTGTGCAAGGTCCTAGCCGCTTCCTCTAAAACGTCTAAGCCGCCGATCCCGGAGCCGATGGTTACGCCGATGTCATTGGCGTTGTCCGGGCCGATGGTCAGATTGGCGTCGGCGACCGCCAGCTTGGAAGCGGCGACCGCGAACTGAATGAAACGAGCCATCCGGCGCGCGTCTTTTTTATCTAGAAACTGGGAGGGGTCGAAATCTTTGACTTCGCCGGCGATCTTGGCGTCAAAGCCGGTGGTGTCGAACCGGGTGATCTGAGCGATCCCATTCTGACCGGCGACCAAATTCTGCCAAAAGACTTCGCGGCCGATACCGATCGGGGAAACGATTCCCAGCCCGGTAACTACAACTCGTTGTGCCATTAAGATTGAGCCTCCTCAAATTCTTTGACCAATTCGGCGACGATCTTCGCGGCCGGTTTGATGGTCCGATCGGGGATCTTCCAGATATAAGCGCCGGAAAAAACGACCCCGTTGTCGACATCGCCGACCTGGGCGTTCTTCAGCGCTTGGATAATGCAATATTCATAGGAGCAATGCCTCAGGCAGAAATCGCAGCCGATCGGTTTGGGGGCGGTTTTGCTGAGGATCTTGGCGACCAGTGCCGTCTTGATCGCTCGTCCCGGCATGCCGACTGGCGAGGAGATCTTAACGATGTCGTCCTTGGTCGCTTTTTGGTAAACTTCCTTGAACGCTTTGGCGGCGTTGCATTCTTCCGACAGGACGAAGCGGGTCGCGATCTGAACGCCGTTGGCCCCGGCCTTGAAAGCCTTTAACATTTCCGCTCCGTTGATGATCCCGCCGGCGGCGATGACCGGGAGCTTGGTCGCCTGGCGGACTTCCGGGAGGATGTCCCAGATGGAACGGTCGGTGCCAAGGTGCCCGCCGGCCTCGACTCCTTCCACCACAATAGCGGTGGCGCCGAGCTTTTCGGCGGTCGCGGCCAACCGTCCAGTGGAAACGATTGAAACGATGGGGGTGTTGCCCTCTTGCCCGAGCTTAAAAATATCGCGCGAGAAGCCAGCCCCGCTGATGATCAAGTCGATCTTTTCTTGGATGGAAGTCTGGACCAATTCAAAAAATTCACGGGCGGCAAACATGATGTTGACCGCAACGATCCCGCCTGCCGCCCGTTCTCGAGCTATTCGAATCTCTTTGCGAAGTTCGTCAAGGGCCATACCAGAAGCGCCGATCACGCCAATGGCGCCGGTCGAGGCGACCGCGCCGGCCAGCGCGCCGGTGGAGATCCGAACGGCCATCCCGCCCTGAATGATTGGGATCTTAGCCGTAAAGGGACCAATTTTTAATTCTGGTAGGTTCATGATTTTACTTCTTTCCGTGAGCCATCACGTAAGTCATTGTGTCACCGATCGTTTTGATCTTTTCCGCGTCTTCGTCGGGGATCTCCATGCCGAAGGCTTCCTCGAGCGCCATGACCAATTCAACGGTATCGAGTGAGTCGGCGCCCAGATCATCGACAAAGGAAGACTCTCGGGTAATTTCTGATTCAGAAACACCCAGTTGTTCTGCAACAACTTTCTTTACTGCCTCAAAAGCTTTTTGTTCGTCCATTCCGTCACCCCCTTTTATGATAAAAAATATCCAATAACCAACCTGTCCGTAATGCTTCGCATCGCAACGCAGGCGGGTGGGCGTCAAAGGACCGCCCTTCTAATTATTATATCATCGATACAATTGTTCGTCGTCTATCCGCTCAAGCGGATTACATGTACATGCCGCCGTTAACCGCGAGGACCTGGCCGGTAATATAATCGGCCTCGGCGCTCGCCAAAAAAACAGCCGCGTTCGCGATATCTTCAGGTTGGCCAAGCTTTCCTGCCGGGATCTGGGCCATCATTTTCTGCTTGACCTCATCGGTCAGTTTGTCGGTCATCGCGGTCTGGATAAAACCCGGGGCGATCGCATTGGCCGTGATATTGCGGGAAGCCAGTTCTTTGGCCACGGTCTTGGTGAACGCGATCACGCCGCCCTTGGTCGCCGCGTAATTGGCCTGGCCGAAATTTCCCATTTGGCCGACAATGCTGGCGATCGAGATTATTTTACCGTATCGTTGTTTCATCATCAAGATGGAAACCGTTTGCGTGCAGTTGAAGACCCCGGACAGGTTGACGCCGAGTACCGCGTCCCATTCTTCTTTCTTCATCCGAATGAGCAGGTTGTCTTTGGTGATACCGGCATTATTGACCAGAATGTCGATCCGGCCGAAATGCTTATGGGCTTCGGCGACGCCGGCCTGGACGTCGGCCAGGTCGGCGACGTTGGATTTGATAGCGTAAGTTTTAACTCCCAGCTTGGCGATCTCGTCGGCGGTCTGCTTGGCCAGGTCCAGGTTAAT
>JBAZMB010000020.1:0-17059 GCA_041649975.1 Candidatus Margulisiibacteriota bacterium
CCGGCTCAAAGCCCTCTTTGCCGATTATTACGGTGAGAACGAAAAGCTCGATGTCTACGGGAGCGTCACCTTTGAGGTTAAAGATAAAGGGAACAAAGCGACCACGATCCGCTGTAACCGGGCGATCTTGTATAACGACCCTAATCTGGACGTCGAACTCTTTGGCGGCGTGGAGGCGGTCCAAGGGAAAAAAGTCTCGCTGGCCAAGAACGGGATCTACTCCCGGAAAGGCAAAAAGCTCTTCCTCTTCGGTGAGACCAAAACGATCATTGAAAAAGCCCAGGCGCTGGTCCGGCAAGAGACCGCCCGGAAGATCCACGACGCCGAATTCCTCCGGGCCAAGACCTATATCACCTCAGACAGCATTGAGTTCTCGACCCGGAGCGGCAACGCCCGGGCGGCCGGGAACGTCGTCGTCACCCAAAAAGGGAAAGAAGCCAAAGCGGAATCGGCCTATTATGATGACAGGCGCGAGATCCTGACGATGAAGGGCTCGGTCCAGATGAAAAAGGGAACGGACTGGCTAAGTTGCAAGAAAATAACCGTTTTTGTCAGCCGGGAAGTTTTTGAAGCCGAAGGAATGGTCGAAGCGAAGTTCAACCTTTAAAAGATCAGCTTTTGCCGCCGCATCGCGATGCTTTGCAGGATCCCCACGCAGGCCAGGTTGACCATTAAGGAAGAACCGCCAAAACTGACGAACGGCAGCGGGATCCCCACTACCGGTAAGATCCCAATTACCATCCCGACATTAGCGAAAAAATGAAAAGCGAACATGATCGCGATCCCCATCGCCAGCATCCGGCCAAAAAGATCGCGCGCCTGCAGGGCGATCGAAACCGCCCGCCAGACCAATAAGGCGTAAGCGGCTAAAACAAACACGGACCCGACAAAACCGAACTCCTCGCCGATCGCCGAAAAAATAAAATCGGAAAACTGTTCCGGGATAAACTGGAGCTGGGTCTGAGTCCCGTGCAAAAACCCCTTCCCCAACAAGGCGCCGCCGCCGACGGCGATACAGCTCTGCAAGGTATGATAGCCAGCCCCCAATGGATCGGCCGCCGGGTTGAGGAAAGAAACGATCCGCATCTGTTGGTAAGGCTTGAGCACCCCCCACATGACCGGCAAAGCTAAGCCGACCATCAGGTTTGAGCCGAAGATCACCAGCCATTGCCAAAAGGAAGCCCGGGCCAGAAAAAGCCCCAGGGAAATTATCAATAGAAAGAAGATCCAAAGAGGAAGCAGCGGCCGGCAGATCAGGGAAATGAGCGGGGTCAGGAGAAAAGAGATCGTCCAGAGGGAGACCTCCCCTTCAACCAGCATCCCGAGCAAAATGGCAAAAAAAACGATCGCCGTTCCGAGGTCCGGTTGCTTGAAGATCAGCAGGATCGGGACCATGACCAACAAACCGACCGAGGTCAGCCCCTGCCAGGTATTGAGATCGCGATTAGCCGAAAGGTAATAGGCCAGGATCATGATGATCGCCAGCTTGGAAAACTCGGACGGTTGAAAAGTAAAAAAACCGATCTGCAGCCAGCGTTGGGCGCCCATGGTAGTCGAACCGGTAAAGAGGATCAAAAAAAGCAGCATAATGGCCACGACATAGAACCAGGGGGCGGCCGTTTTAAGATGTTCATAATCAAGGTAAGCAAAAAACCACATAAAAACAAAGCCGATCAGGAACGAAAAAAACTGCCGTTTAACGAAAATGTAAGGATCGCCGTCGAGCCTGATCTGCAGATGATAGGTCGCGCTGAAGATCGCTAAAAGGCCGATCACGATAAGAAAAGCGACCGCTCCCCAGATCAGGAGATCGGAGAGTTTGAGCATCCGGAAATTTATCATGCGAAATAGCCGACCGCCGCTAGCAGCGCTTTGGCTTTATTGATCGTTTCCTGATATTCCCGGGCCGGGTCTGAATCGGCGACGATACCCGCCCCGGCCTGCAGATAAGCCCGGCCATTTTTAACCAGGATCGTCCGAATGGTAATCGCGGTATCAAGGTCGCCGGAAAAGCTCAGATAACCAACGCAGCCGGCGTATAACCCGCGGCGGAGGTTTTCCAGCTCGTCGATGATCTCCATCGCCCGGACTTTCGGCGCGCCGGAAACCGTCCCGGCCGGAAAACAGGCCTTGAGAAGATCGATCGCGTTATTTTTCGCCTGAAGCTTACCCGAAACATTGCTGACAATGTGCATGACGTGAGAATAGCGTTCGACCGCCAACCGTTCGGTCACTTTAACGCTGCCAAAATCGCAGACCCGCCCCAGGTCGTTCCGGCCGAGGTCGACCAGCATGACATGCTCCGCCACTTCTTTTTTGGAAGCGAGCAAACTCTCTTCCAGCTTTTTATCCTCCGCTTCATCTTTCCCCCTGGGCATTGTCCCGGCGATCGGCCGAACCGTTGCCGTTCGTCCGGTCAGGCGGACCATCACCTCCGGCGAAGAGCCGATGATCTTAAGCTCTCCCAGTTTAAAGAAGTACATATATGGCGAAGGATTGATCATCCGCAAAACCCGGTAGACGTCAAAGGGATCGGCCTGGCAGTCGGCTTCCAGCCGCTGGGACAAGACGACTTGAATGATATCGCCGCTCCGGATATATTCCTTCGCTTTTTTAACCATCGCCTCGTATTCCGGTTTTTTCAGGTTGGATATTACTTTTTGGTCGGGGAGTTTGATCGGCAGCGTGATCTCCCTGATCTGGTCGGTCAATGGGGCCCGGAGCTTTTTCTCCAGCGCTTCGATCTTGGCGCAGGCAAACCGATAAGCCTGGCGAGGGTCCTTCCCCTTTTCAAGATGAGCGTTAGCAATGATCAAGATCTTATGCTTAACATGATCGAAAGCCAAAAGGGTGTCAGCCAGCAAGAAAGAGATCTTCGGTAATTTTAACGGGTCGTCGTTCCGATCGGGGATCTTTTCGATCTCCCGGACCGCGTCGTAGCTGACGTAACCAACCAGTCCGCCGGAAAACGGCGGCAGGTCCGGCAGTTTGACCGGCCGGTATTTTTTCAGCAAAACGTTAAGTTCTTCGAGCGTTTGCGGCTGAATGACGTTCGCCCGGGGGACCGCTCCCAAGAACGAATAACGGGCGATCTTCTCTCCCCCTTCGACCGACTCGAGCAGAAAAGAATAGTCGCTTTCGATCTTTTTGTAAGCCGAGACCGGGGTCTCCAGATCGGCCACGATCTCTTTATAGACCGGGACCAGGTTCCCCTTCTTGGCCAGTTTGAGAAATTCTTTTTCGCTCGGATAATACATTAGAACGTCCTCTCCACTACATAACCCGCCAGGTCAACTAATTTTTTAACTTTTGGCCCAAAACCGTCCAACGCCTTGATGGCCAGTTGTTTTTCTCTTGCCGCCAGTTCTTTAGAGCGATCAAGCCCGAAAAGATAAGGGTAGCCTTTTTTCACGTCGGCCTGGACCGGTTTACCCAATTGCTTTTGGGTCGCGGTCACGTCAAGGATATCATCGGCGATCTGAAAAGCCAATCCAAGATGTTCGGCGTATTTGGTCAAGGCTTTTATGGCCCCGGGCTCGGCCTCGCAAATCAACGCCGTTCCCCGGACGCAGGCGCGGAGCAGAGCCGCGGTCTTCCATTTATGGATCGAGCGGATTGCTTTAACGGTCAGCGGCTTGCTGGGCGCCTGAACATCGGCAACCTGGCCAGCTACTACTTCCAGCAAGGCACTGGAAAGCTCCAGCAAAGCGGCCGGCTGATCGGCGATCCCTTTAAAAGCCAGGGTACTCAAGGCATCCCCCGCCAGGATCGCCAACGCTTCGCCGTAAACCTTATGGTTCGACGGTTTCCCCCGCCGGAAGTCGGAATTATCCATCGCCGGCAGGTCATCATGGATCAAGGTAAAAGTGTGGATCATTTCGACCGCGCAGGCGTAGGGCAAAACCTTTTTCTCGTTGCCGCCTAAAGCGGCGGCGGCGGCAAGACAAAGGATCGGACGGAAGCGTTTGCCGCCAGCAAAGATCGAATAGCGCATCGCTTTGGCCAGGTCCCCTTTTTTCGGCAGGGTTCGATCGAGCGCCTGGTCAACCAACTTGCTTTTAGCGATCAAATATTCTTTCATCTGCGCACCGTGATCCCTTTGTCCCCGACGAAATCCTTGATCTCTTTGATAGTTAGTTCCCGGTAATGGAGTAGAGAAGCCAGTAGCGCCGCGTCGGCGTGAGCGTCGACGAAAGCTTCGTAAATATGGCCCAGCGTGCCGGCGCCGCCGGAAGCGA
Organism: Candidatus Margulisiibacteriota bacterium; assembly: GCA_041649975.1. Taxonomy (GTDB): domain Bacteria; phylum Margulisbacteria; class WOR-1; order O2-12-FULL-45-9; family XYB2-FULL-48-7; genus XYB2-FULL-45-9. The sequence goes on from JBAZMB010000020.1 coordinate 4,239, forward strand.
TCACCGGGATCTTGACCGCGCCCTTGATCGCCCTGGTCAATTCGATATCGTAGCCGATCTTGGTCCCGTCCCGGTCCATGCTGGTCAGGAGAATCTCCCCCGCTCCCAGCTGTTCCGCTTTTTTTGCCCATTCGAGCGCGTCGAGCCCGGTCGGGGTTCGGCCGCCGTGAGTAAAGACCTCCCAATGGTCGCCTTTCTTTTTAGCGTCAATCGCCACGACAATGCATTGGCTGCCGAATTTATCGGCCCCTCTGGTAATCAAGGCCGGGTCACGGATCGCCGCGGTATTTATGGAAACCTTATCGGCCCCGCCGGCAATGATCTCGCGGATCGTTTCCAGATCGTTGATCCCGCCGCCGACCGTAAAAGGAATGTAGATCTTTTCGGCGACTTTTTTGACCACTTCCAGCATGATGTAGCGTTTATCGGACGAGGCGGTAATATCGAGAAAGACCAGTTCGTCGGCCCCTTCTTTATCATAAAAAGCGGCCAGCTCAACCGGATCGCCGGCGTCGCGCAGATCGACAAAATTGACCCCTTTGACGACCCGCCCTTCCTTGACGTCAAGGCAGGGAATTATTCTTTTGGCTAACATGGGTATCCCTCGCTTCTTAAAAGAGCGATCTTTTTCTTCAGTCCGCCGGCAAAGCCGCCGAGCCCGTTAGCGGCCACAACCCGGTGGCACGGAACGATCGGGGCAAATGGATTTTTATTGAGGGCATTGCCGACCGCCCGGGCCGCTTTCGGCCGGCCGATCCGGCGGGCGACCCAGCCGTAGCTCCTGACCTCCCCTTTAGGGATCAGCTTCACGGCGGCATAGACTTTTTTTTCGAATTCCGTTGGTTCGTTCATCGCTTTAACAAATACTTTTCGATCTTCTCAAATGAAGTATTGACCACGTGTTTGTCGGAAAGACCGGCCGCTTTGATCAGCTCTTCCGACTTTTTAAAATCGCCCAGCATCGTTGAAAAGTGCGAATCGGTCCCCAGGGCGACCAGCCAGTCAAGCCGCTTGATCTCTCGGGCCGCTTCCAGGCATTTTTCCCAGGAACCGGGCCGGCTAAAGACGGAACTGTTGTTCAGCTCGATCAGGACGCGATGCTCTTTGGCCGCGGCGCAGACCGCCGGAATGTTGACCGGAAACTTGGGATTGCCGATATGCCCGAGGATGTTGACCCGGGGATTTTTGGCCATTGTTTTGATCAGGACTTCAGTGTTTTTATCTTCCCCATGATTTTCGTAGCCGACCTTAGGATGCATGCTGGCGATAAGGATCTCCAGGCCGCTTTGTTCATACTCCGGCAGGTCGATCCCCCCGTCGGCGTTAATGACATTGGCTTCGCAGCCGCGGAAGATCCTGACCCCCTCGATCCGTTCGGGGACCATTTTCAGGTTGGCAAAATAATAGATATGCGGGCCGCCGGGCATCGCCGGACCGTGGTCGGTCAGAGCAAAAGACTTGAGCCCGATCTTTTTCGCCCTGGCGGCGTACTCTTCCAGGGTCGAATATGCGTGACCGGACGAAATGGTATGAAGATGGAGATCGGCAACGTACTTCATGGGGCTATTTTAACATGAAATTATTGGAAAGTATTCAGCCGATCACTCTTCGCCGAGCGCGTTATAAACGGCGTCAATGTATTTATTCCATTTTTCCGGCACGACCCTGACCCTAACTCCCGGGATCGAATTAATATCGGCGGTCGCGATCAATAAATGAAAATAGAACATCTCCGACAAAGAAAAAGGCCCCTTTAATTCGTTCCCGACGTGGGCGATCGCCGTTGGAATATCCACGTTGTACTTATTAAAATCGCCGAATAAATGATGGGTCCTGATCAGGGTCAGAACAAAATCCCTTTCTTCATTGGTCAACTTGCCGACACCAGAAACTTCCGGATTTTTCAAGATCTCTTCCGCCATTTTACCGGATTCTTCGGCATGCTTTGGATCGTAGGGATAACGGACTTTGCCGATATCGTGATAAAGCATGGCGATCCGGAGCAATTCCCTCACCGGGCGATCAAACCCCTCTCGAATCCCGATCCCCTGATTGGCTAATCCATCGGTATCCAATAAATGAAGCGCGTTAAAAGTATGCTGCAGCGGATCGTAGCCGCCATGCGACGGATTTTGCGCTAAACCAACCAGTTGGCGCAGCGGGTTATACTTAGGGATCGCGGCGCTAAACTCGTCAAACTGCAATTCGGCCCGAAAATCAGCGTCCTTATCAAAGGCGATAAAATTAGCCAGAGTCGAGTTGGAGGTCAAACTGGTCGTTCTGGTCGTTTCGGTTAGATGATAAGCCGCCGCCATGGTCCTAAAATAAGCTTGTTCAAATAAAAAGAAAGCCGCATCTCCAAAGACCGGTTCAAAGCTGCCGCCAAACGAGCTCGACCGCCGGGCCAACCTTTCCCGTCCATCGGTGAACAGCGCTCTGGTCTGGCCACTTCCTTTGACCTGGCGAAACAAATCAAGCATCTTTGGGTTATGCTCTTTGGCCAATTCGGTAACTTGCGCCCACAGATGCTCCGGCACCAGGATCGCTTCAACCTGATCAAGCGGCACTTCGTGGTCCACTTCAAGCTGCGGGAAATAGCTCATTAACTTCTCAATATCCGACACTAAGACGGTCCGGCCGGCGCAATTATTCCGAGGCGCCATCTGGCCCAACAAGCGGTTATACTCGATCCCGGTCGCCAGATCGCGCAAAAGCTTGGGCAGATCAACTTTTTTATCAAGTCTCTTAAAGATTTCAATCGGCGATTCGTGAAGCAACTCTATTAGGGCGGCTTTTACAGCGCCGCCAATCGGTAATTCATTAAGCAGATCAAAAATATCCGGTTTAGGAGTGAGGAATTTTTCATTTGGATTGTTAAAGAGGGACTGCCAGCGCTGATCAGTTCCAAAAATTGCCAAAACCCTGGCTCGCTGCGGATAACGATGGAAAAGACATTGTTTCTTGACTAAAGGCTGACCTTTATATTCTTCCAAAAATAAATTGCCTAACCGGCTTCGCTCTTTTTCCGTTTCCCAAAAACCGGGCTTCATGACCATCACAATTTCCGCGTATTCATGCCCCAGGCCGTAGCGAAAATATTTTATATAGCCGCGCCGGCCATGAGGCCGCAAAGTGCCTTGCGTGATCGCGTCGGTCAGCTCATTAAGATCAATATTACGGGTAAAAAGAAGCTGTTGCCCCGAACCGCGAATATCATCCCGCAGTCTGATGACCGACGGGCTAAGCGATAATTCCCCCTGCATGTCGCGCGCTCCTCCGGAAACCACCGGACGAATAGTTGGCTCCGGCGGAAGCGGGATCCCCCGCATATCAAGGGGGGCCAGCTTTTCGAAAAAAACAAAACAATAAGAGCCCAGATAAACAAACTCCCCGATAGCGAGTTCGTTTACAATTTGCGGCTTCACTCTCTTTCCGCGAAGGTAAGTGCCGTTGGAACTGCCGAGATCTTTGAGCCAAAATGCCCGGCCGTCAAAGCCGATCTCGGCATGACGGGCGGAAACGTCGGGCTGCGCGAGCTTAATCTGTCCACTGCGGCCAATGGTCAAGGAACCGTTCGATTGACGCAAATAAGCGATGATCTCCGCGACCGTTTGAGCGTCATCCCCCACCAAGGTCCAGTGGCCGAGCGGGACCTCGCTGGCCAGGATCGCCTGTCGGCGCGCCTCCCCTCTGGCCTGGATCGCTTCCCGTTCCGATAATTCAGCCAAGCGGTCGCCGATCTCCAGCGCGATAGACCCGGCCATTCGCTCTAGGCCCCGATGGCTGGAAATAACTTTAACAATCTGCTCCAGCTGATCGTTCATGGCTAGAAGTTCGGTCTCGCCAAGTTTTTTTTGGGGTTGGAAAAGCTCGCTCTCAATCCGCTGCAATGAAGCGATGTTTGCCTGGATTTGATCCCATCTTTTTACCCGGGCCGGCGAGATCTCCGGCAACAGCGCTTTTTTTTCTTCCATTTCAATATAAAGCTCGCGCGCCGCTTTTCGCGCGCCTTCAGGGATTCGTCCCGCTGAAACCATGTTCCGTTGGGTAATAATTTTGTACAAGACCCTTTCCTGAACGTTGGTCAAGGTCTGTTTACAAGTCGCGTGGTCCAGAACTTTACGGAAAGTCCGAACGTTTAAGCCGTTTAAATTTATTATTGCCATAGCTGGATATATATCGTCAATTTAGGGGAGAAATTTCAGGCGAGGCGCCGGCCAACCTCAAGCGCCAAAACGCCAACCAGCCTTTCAACTTCTGGCTGGCAAGGATTGCTCTCGATGATTTTTTCCAGTTGGTCGTTTATGGTCAGGAGTTCCGTTTCCGTCATGGGTCGAGCAAGAGCGTTTTGAATTGAACGCAACTGGTCAAGCCAATTTCGCACTTTTTCTCTTCGTTTTTCCCGTTCCGGAGAAGTTTCCGGCAAGGTTAATTTTTTACCTTCCATTTCACAATATAACCTGACCACGGCCCCTTTCACCTCGGCGGAAATCGCTATTTTATTGGGATCAAACAACTCTTTAGCTGGAGCGATCTGTCCCGTGATCGGCACTTGTTTATTACCAAAAACAGGGTTGAAAAGGACCCTCTGCTGAAAGTTAGTCAGAGTTTGTTTGCAGGTTGCTCGCTCCAAGACCCGGTGAAAAGAGCGCACATTCATAATAGTTGGATAAACGATTGCCATAGCTGGATATATATCGGTAATTTAGGGGAGAAATTTCAGGTAGGAATTAAGCTTTTTCGAGTTCTTCTTCGTCAATATCGAAATTGGTAAAAACTTCCTGGACGTCATCATGGTCTTCCAGCAAACCGACCAGTTTAAGCGCCTTTTGAGCAGCCTCTCCGGTCAATTTCACCGTGGTCGTCGGGATCATGGCTATTTCGGCCTGGACCGGCTTAAAACCACCAGCCTGGAGGGCATTTTTAACCTTTTCGAAACTATCCGGCGTAGTCAAGACCTCCACCGTTTTATCTTCAGATAAGATGTCTTCCGCTCCGGCATCGATAGCGGTCATGGTCAAAGTGTCTTCATCAAGCCCAGCTTTTTCGAAAACAATGCTGCCCCGGCGGTTGAACTGGTAAGAAACGCTCCCGGATGAGCCGAGATTGCCGCCGTGTTTATCAAAAGTGTTCCTGATCTCACCGGCCGCCCGGTTCCGGTTATCGGTCATGACATTAACAATAATCGCGAACCCGCCCGGGCCAAACCCTTCGTAGGTCAGCTCTTCCATGGCGGCCCCGCCCCCGCCGACCCCTTTTTCGATCGCCCTTTCAATATTATCCTTGGGCATATTGGCCGCTTTAGCCTTATCGATCGACAAACGGAGCCGGGGATTGGCGCCTGGGTCACCTCCGCCGGTCTTAGCGGCGGTCGTTATTTCCCTAATGATCTTGGTAAAGACCTTCCCCCTGGCGGAATCGGTCTTAGCTTTTGACCTTTTGATCGTGGCCCATTTAGAATGTCCTGACATAACTCGTTTATTTTACCATATTATGGCTTAAAGTTAAAATAACCCTGAAATTTCTCCTCTTTTTTGCCGATAATATAAAGGAATGAGTATTACATTAAATAGAATAATTCCCCGACTCCCTTCCTGGACAAAACCGGCCGGTCGGTTGGCTTCCAGGCTGGCGGTCGCTTCGCTGCCGCTCCTTGGCCCGATCGCCGGGGGATCAACTTTTGCCCTCTCGGCCTGTCAGCAGAAAGAAGAAAAATGCCTGGCCGCTCAGGACCTTGCCGCGCGTAACTGCGAACTGAAAATGCCGGCGATCAACTACAGCTACATCTTCACTCCCGAAGAAACCGCCAAAATTTCCGGGAAGATCGGCGAGATCCTCACCAGTCTCAACCCCTGCTTTGTCTCCGAGATCGGGGGGATCGGCGTGGCCCAGCTGGCTAACGAGAACATCGGCGCCGATTACGGCAAAGAATCAAAGACTATCACCATTAACGCCACCTGGATCAAAAAAGACCTGGCCAAACTGGATGACCCGTTCACCGCTCTTTCCTGGGGCTATTTCCTGACCCACGAGATCGGCCATCATACCCGGGAACGGCTTTGCGACGACGGCGGTTATTCCGGCATCAGCTGGAACGGCAACAGCCGGACCTCGGATAACGAGCAGGATTTCGCCTGGAGTACGGTCAATTTTAATTTTAATATGAAACGAAGCGCCATGTCGGCGGCGGAAGAGGATTTCGCCAACGGCTTTGCCTTCTTTTCTTATCTGCCGGGGGAATTCCGCTGGCAGGTCGCGCAACAGAAAGACGATTCCCCATTAGCCAGAAAATACGCCGCGCTTAAGGCTAACGTCTTCGCCGGAAATGACCAAAAACAGCTTTGGGACGAACTTAACGCGGCGGAAAACTACTTCCAGGCCAATCAGCTTCTGCCGGCGGTCGAAACGTACGTCGCCTTTATCCGCAACAATGAACTGAACGCGCAAGCCCAGCCCAAGATCGCCGAAGTGCACGAAAAGATCATCGCCTATTTGCGGAATTACGCGATCGACCAAGCGATCCCTTATGAAGAGCGGATCAACAGCTTGAGCGCCTTGGCCGACAAGTACCAGATCGACGGGACCTTCAATCCCTTTCTGCCTTTCGTTTATTACGATCTTGGCCTGGTGTACGAAAGCTACGGGCAACCGGGAAAACAGATCGCGGTTTTAAAGAAAATGATCGAACTGGCTGTCCCCTATTACGGTTTGCCGGAACAGCAGGAGGTCATTGCCGGCGCCATGCTTAAAGTGGCCGAATACGATCTCAACAATAAAAATTACCCTTCGGCGATCAATTACGGCCGCTTATACGTCCAGAACTATCCCGGTCTTGACCAGGCGGCGATCGCCCAGCTCCGGATCGGCGAAGCCTTCCAATTTCAGGCGATAACCAACAACTATGAGCCTAACGGTTTGCAGCAATCGCTCCAGGAGTTTACGCAGGTCTTCGGCTTTACCGCGCCGCAAAGCGGCTACTTCGCTTATTCCTGGGCTTATTACCGGACCGGTTTTAGCTACGAAAAGCTCGGCAGCGTCCCGTCCGCGATCGAGAACTACACGCTGACGGTCAATCATTACCAGGGAAGCGACGCGGCGGCGGAAGCGGCAAAACGCTTACAGTGTTTGCAGCAGGGAAATTGCGGTTAAAGCGCGGCGATCCCGACCTTCTTCAACGCTTTCATATATAATGAAACATATTTCTTGGCCGAAGCATCCCACGAATAATCAAGCTTCATGACCCGTTTTTGCAAGGTCTCCCACAATGCCTTTTTTTGATAAGCATCAAGCGCCCTTTTAACCGCGTCGGTCAAAGCGGCGGAGCTGTATTGTTCAAAAACAAACCCTTCTCCCTTACCGATGACCGGGTCAAAATTACTGACCGTATCAGCCAGTCCGCCGGTCCGCCGGACGATCGGGATCGTCCCGTATTTGAAACTGATCAGCTGGCCCAGGCCGCACGGTTCATAAAGGCTGGGCATCAGGAACATGTCGGCCCCGGCATAGATCAGCTCGGCCAGCATGGCGTCAAAGGTCAGGTTGACGGCGATCTTCTCCGGAAAACGAGCTTGTTCCCGTAAAAGGAGTTCGTGATATTTCTGGTCGCCGGTCCCCAGGATCACCACCTGGCAACCAAGCGTCATGATCTCATCGAGGGCGGCGGAAAAGATATCAAACCCTTTCTGATCCGCCAGCCTGGTCACCATCCCGATGATCGGGACCTCTTTGTTCTCGGGGAGTTTGTTCTGGCGCTGTAACTCCAATTTATTCTCGGCCTTCAGGAAGATCGTCGCCGGGCTGTATCGTTTAACGATGTTCTTGTCGGTCGCCGGGTTCCAAAGCTCGTAGTCGATCCCGTTAATGATGCCGAAAACATCCTGGGCCCTAGCCCGCAGCAGCCCGTCCAACCCGGCGCCATATTCGGGCGTTTGGATCTCTTTGGCGTAGGTTTCGGAAACGGTATTGATAACGTCGGCGTAAACGAAACCGGCCTTGGTCAGGGCGATCTGCCCCCAAAATTCAAGGCCATCCTGTTTGAACACCTCTTCGCCCAGGCCGGTCACCGCCAGCTTTTCTTTCGGAAAAAGCCCCAGATAGGCCATATTGTGGACCGAATAAACGGTCGCGGTCCGGGCAAAGAACGGGTCGTCGCGGTAGAGAACTTTAAGCTTGGCGATCACCAGCGCGGATTGCCAATCGTTGCCATGGATAAGATCGGGACGCCAGTTGAGCGTTTTAAGGAACGGGAGCGCAGCGGCGCAGAAAGCTGAGAACCGCTCCAGGTTGTCTTCATAATCGACCCCTTTGAGCTGATAAAGTCCGTCGCGTTGACCAAAGAACGGCGGATCGGCGTAAAAATAAACGATCACTTCCGTGCCGGGAAGCCGGCCTTCGTAAATTTGCGGGGCGATCTTTTTCAATTCGTAGCGCTCAAGATCGATCGATTTATAAAGCGGCATAAAGACCCGGACATCGTGGCCGATATTTTTGAGCGCTTTCGGCAGGGCGCCGGCGACATCGGCCAAGCCGCCGGTTTTAGCGAACGGGACGACCTCCGAAGAGATATATAAGATCTTCATAAGACGGCATCGATCCTTTCAATGTACCGTTCGGCCAATTTTTGCGCCTGATCGTCCCGGTCGGCTTCAGCGTAAATGTTGATCACCGGCCGGACCGGGTCCGGCAGGATCAGGACCCAATCCTGTCCATGAAAGACTTTGACCCCGTCGGTCAAGTCGACTTCCGCTTCGCCGATCCCGTCGACGATCGAACGGAGGACCTTCCCTTTGTTCTCGGCGGCGCAGGAGATCTCCTTGGAATACATCCTGATCTTGGGCACCTCATCGGCCACGGCCGAAAGTTTGACCCGTTGTTTGGCCAGGATCTCGATCAACTTTACCGAGGTGAACATCGCGTCAAAACAGCACTGGAACTCGGGAAAAATAAAACCGCCGAGCGTTTCGCCGAAGAAATAGGTGTTTCCCTTCTGGCACTTCTCCATCATCGCCCGAACGCTGGTCCGGGTCCTGACCACCTGGACGCCGTATTTAGCCGCCAGTTCATTGATCACCCGGCTGGCTTTGACCGGGACCGCGATCTGGCCGCCGGGGCGACCCCGGCACATCAGGATCGTCATCACCGCCAGCTCCAGGTCGCCGTCTAAGATCCGCCCCTTTTCGTCGCAAAGAAAGACCTTTTCCGCCCCGGTATCGAGCATGATCCCAAGGTCGGCATTCAAAGATTTCACGATCTGCGACAGCTGCGACAATTCCTTGTCGAACATCGCCTTGTTTTTGGTGATCTTGGTCTCGTCAATGTGGGCGTTAAGGGCAATGACATCGATCCCCAATTCGCCCAGGATCGAAGGAAAGATCTGCGACGCCGAACTATAAGCGTAATCGACCACGACCCGCAGGTTGGCGTTGCGGATCAGGTCTCTGTCCAGGGTGCTGAGCATGCCGTCCTTATAATATTCGGTCACCCGGTGGAACGGAAAAGAAAGTTCCCCGACTTCGCCGATGTCGGCACGGGTAAATTCTTCGCTAAAGAAAAGCCGTTCAATTTTCTTTTCCCTGGTCGAGGCCAGGTCCATCCCGTTCTCGTCGAAGAATTTTATATCGATGACATTATTATCGTAAGGCGATTTACGGACGTGAAAGCCACCCCGGTTCTTCAGCGCTTTTAGTTCATAGCGGTTGACCGGGATCGGGATCATTTCCAGGTCGGAGACGTCAACCCCGGCCGAAAGAACGCCGGAGAGCAGCGCCCGGTAGATCATCCGGGAGGCGGGATGGGAATCGCGGGAGGTGCTGATCTGTGAACCTTTCCCTAAAGTCGAGCCGTAAGCGGCCCCCAGGGTCGCGGCAAATTCCGGAGTGATCTCGACGTTGCAAAGCCCGTTGACGCCAAAGGGGCCGAAGATCCCCTTCTTCCAGCGTTCGCGCCAGACCATCGACCGCGAAACGGTCGCCCCTTCTTCGATCACCTTTTTCGGCCAGATCTTCACGTACGGTTTAATATTGACGTCCCGGCCGATCGTGCATTCGTCTCCGATGACGACCCCTTCTTCGATCAAACTCCCTTCGCCGACCACGCAGCCCCGGCCGATGATCGTCTGATCGCAGTGGACTTCATTGCCAAGGATCACGTCGTCCCACAAAACCACGTGACGCAAGACCGCGTTATGGCCGATCTGGCAGTTGCGGCCGATGCAGACGTTTTCCAGCACGGCGCCGTCAGCGACAAAAGAACCGGCCCCCACAACCACGATCTTATTCTTTTTCACCGAAGCGGCAACCCGGGCGCTCTTGTCGATTGACTGCTCGTCTTCTTTTAAGAGATCGGCGGTCGCCATCCCGTATTCATAAAGACTGCCGATATCCTTCCAGCGACCCTCCGCGACGTAACCGAAAAGCGGGATCTCCTTGGAGAGCAGCAGGGGAAAAAGATCGAGACTGAAATCGAACGGCCGCCCGGGCGGGATCAGGGCCAGAACCTCCGGCTCCAAAATGTAGATCCCGCAGTTGACCGTGTCGGAAAAAACTTCGCTCTGGGATGGTTTTTCCAGGAAATGCTTAACGCTGCCGTCTTTGTTGAGGATAACGATCCCGTATTGGACCGGGTTTTTCACCCGGGTCAGGACCAGGGTCGCTTTCGACTTTTTCGCCCGGTGGAACTCGACCGCCGCCTTAAGGTCGAAATCGGTCAGAACGTCGGCACTGCTGACCAGGAAAGTGTCGTCGAAATTAGCCGCCGCTAAACGGACCGCGCCGGCGGTGCCGAGATCTTCCTTGGCTTCCAGGTAGTTGAGCTTAACGCCAAACTCTTCTCCGGCGCCAAAATAACGCTTAATTATTTCCGGCTGATGGTACAGCAAGGCGGTGATCTCGCCAAAACCTTGATCTTTCAAATGCCGCAGCGCGTATTGCATCAAGGGCTGGTTTACGACCGGGACCATCGGTTTCGGCAGGTTGACCGTCAGCGGATGAAGCCTGGTCCCTAAACCGCCGGCCAGGACGACTGCCCTCATAAGTACACCCGGTAATCGATATTCTGGAAGATATTATCCTTTGACTCGATATCCCCCAGCCAGTTTTCATCAAGGACCTGGTTATTGATCTGGTCATAGAGGATGGTAAAGCGTTCGATATGGTCCTGGGTCCGTTTGACGGCGTAAGAAACGCAGGTCCCAGTCTTCATGATGAAGGCCCAGTCGGACGACTGCGCCAGCAAAACTTCGCGGGCCGCCTGGTTTAGGGCTCGGCGCAACACCCCGTCGGCGTTGGGATGGCGCTTGGCCAGTTCAACCATCCGGTCAGCCGCTTTATGGAGATGGCGGTAGATCCAGTCGTTCGAACCTTCAAGCCAATATTCGTTGTACCCTTTCCACCCCCAGGAAGAAAAGGACGGGGTCACGACCTGGTTTTTAGGATTGTTTTCCAAGTATTCGGCCAGAGTGACCGGCTTAATTACATCCTGATCATGATACATTTTCCGGAAAAGGAAATTAAGCCAATCGGGGCCTTCGTACCACCAGTGGCCGTACAACTCGGCGTCATACGGCGAGACCACGATCGGCTTCCGGCCAAGATAATCGTAAAGATGTTCAACCTGCTTGGCCCGGTTGAAAAGGAAATTACCGGCGTGGTCGGCCGCCCGGTCGAGCGCCCATTGCCGGACATAGGGATGTTTCTGGGCCAGGTCCATCCGGCCGGAGATCCGGTAATACTTGATCCCGGTATTGATCCTGGTCCCGTCGCTGTGAATATAAGGCCGGATGTAATCGTAATCAAGGTCGAAACCGATGTCGCGATAAAATTCCCGGTAGTTATAATCGCCGGGATAACCTTCATTAGCGCTCCAAACCGCTTTGGACGATTCCATGTCCCGGCCGAAAGCGGCAACGCCGGAACGGCAATAGACGGGGGCGAAAACACCGTACTTCGGCCGCGGGGTCCCGTGCAAAATCCCGTGCGTGTCGACCAGGAAGAACCCGATCCCTTCTTCTTTCAGGAATTCATCGTGACCCGGCTGGTAACCGCATTCCGGGAGCCAGATACCGCGCGGGCGGCGGCCGAACATCGTCTCGTAATGGGCGGCGGCCACTTTAATCTGCGCCCGGACCGCGTTCGGGTTGTTCTCCATTAACGGCAAAAAGCCGTGGGTCGCGCCGCAGGTCATGATCTCCAGTTTGCCGAGGTCCTGGAACCGCTTGAAGGCGTAGACCAGGTTGCGGTGATATTTATTAACAAAGCGGTCGCGGCAATCGAGGAACAAATGATGGTACATCTCCGCCTGGGAAAAAAATTCCGGCTGCCAGCGGGTCCGCTCCATTTCTTTGGCGCTCAGCTCGATCAGGCTCTCGATATGTTTCAGGTAGCGTTCCTGGAGGAGCGGGTCCATCAGCATTGAGCCGAGGGTCGGCGTGATCGACATGGTCAAACGGAAATCAACCCCGTCGTTGACCAGTCCTTCAAAGACTTTAAGCAGCGGAATATAGGTTTCGGTGATCGCCTCGAAAAGCCAATCTTCTTCGAGAAACTCTTCGTGTTCAGGGTGGCGGACGAACGGCAAATGAGCGTGGAGAACTAACGCTAAATAACCCTTTTCCATTTATTCGGTTCTTCTCTCGACTTTGGAGGTGATCTGCCGGCGCTCGGCACCGTCATCGCGGACCGCTTCGATCGGGATCACCTGGTTGCCATCGGGCAGAGAGAACCGGAGGCTGAAGGTCCCATCATCGCGCAGATCGATCTTTCGTCCCTGGATCGTCACGGTCGCGCTCGGTTCAGTCGCCCCCTAAACGATCAGTTCGCAATTGG
>JBAZMB010000021.1:0-16380 GCA_041649975.1 Candidatus Margulisiibacteriota bacterium
GTCGCCGTCGCTCATAATGCCGGGATCAGCGCCTTGCGGCTTGACGGCGAAACCTTGGCCGCGATCTTCATGGGAGAAATAAAAAAATGGAACGATCCGCGGATCGAAGCGTTAAATCCGGGCGCGAACCTGCCCGATAAATCGATCCTGACCGTCCATCGTTCCGACAGCAGCGGCACGACCGATATCTTTACGAACTACCTTGGCAAAGTCAGTACCAAGTGGGCGGCTAACGTCGGGGCGGGCAAATCGGTTGCTTGGCCGGTGGGGGTTGGAGCGAAAGGGAATCCAGGGGTGGCTGGCGCGATTAAGAATAACAACGGTTCGATCGGTTACGTTGAACTGGCTTACGCGGAAACCAATGATCTAAGCGTTGCGGCGATTAAGAACCGTTCCGGCGTTTACACGAAGCCTTCGGTCAATGGGACGACCGCGGCCGCCAAAGCCGGTCTGAAAAAATTCCCGGCTGATTTTCGGGGCGAGATCCTTAACCAATCCGGGCCGGATGTTTATCCGATCTCCGGCCTGACCTGGCTGATCGTCCGTAAAAATCAAGCTGATCCGGAAAAAGGGCAGGCTTTAAAAGAATTCTTGAAATGGGCGGTGACCGACGGCCAGCAGTACGCGGCCGATCTTTATTACTCGCCATTGCCGGAAGCGTTTGCCGATAAGGTCCTGAAGTCGATTGGTTCCATAGTTGTAAAATAGGTGAAAGAAAGAAGCAAAAATAAAGGGGATGCGGTCTTCAAAGCGATCACTTTGGTTTTCGCGGCCGCCATCCCCTTGCTTCTAATCAGCCTCTTTCTGATGCTTTTGTCCCAGTCCTGGCTGTCGATCAGGACGTTTGGTTTTGGTTTTATCTTTAATTCGGTCTGGAACCCGGTCCTTAGCCAATACGGGGCCTTGCCCTTCATTTTCGGGACGATCGTTTCTTCCTTGATCGCGTTAGTGATCGCGGTCCCGTTGGGGGTCGGCTGCGCGATCTATCTTTCGGAAGTTTCAAAATCTAAATTCAAAGAATACGTCGCGACCATGGTCGACATGTTAGCGGCGATCCCTTCAATTGTTTACGGGGTTTGGGGGATCTTTGTTCTTGGCCCTTGGTTGGCGTCGACCATCCAACCGTTTTTGGGCGCGACCCTTGGTTTTTTACCGATCTTTAGCGGTCCGCCGCAGGGGTTGAGCATGATGACCGGCGGCGTCATCCTGGCGATCATGATCTTACCGACGATCACCGCGGTCTCGCGCGAAGTATTGCAGGCGATCCCTTATTCCCTGCGGGAATCGGCGATGGCCCTGGGCTGCACCCGCTGGGAGGTTGTGAAACTTGGTGTCCTGCCGGTCGCCGCGTCCGGGATCATTGTTTCGGTCATTCTCGGCTTGGGGCGGGCGATCGGCGAAACAATGGCGGTGACGATGGTGATCGGCAACCGGCCGGAAATTTCCGCCTCGCTTTTTGCTCCCGGGTATTCGCTGGCGGCGGTGATCGCCAACGAATTCTCGGAAGCGGTGACTGATCTTAATTACTCGGTGATCGTTGAAATCGGACTGATCTTGCTTCTGTTAACCTTGATCGTGAACGGTTTGGCCAGGATTTTAATATGGAAATTAACCAGCAAAAACACTATGTAATTAGAAAAAATAAGGAACGACTTTTCCTGGCGGCGATGGTTGCTTGCGCCGCTCTTTCGGTTCTCCCTTTGGTCTTATTGGTTGGTTATGTATTTATCCGGGGGATTGGAGCGATCAACTTAGCTTTTTTCTTTAATCTTCCCGCTCCGGTCGGCACGCCGGGTGGTGGGATGGCGAACGCGATCCTGGGGACACTGATGATCGTTTTGATCGGTTGCTTTTTTAGTTTGCCAATCGGGGTCTTAGCCGGTATTTGGCTGGCGGAGTGGGGGAAGGGGAAAACCGGGTTTCTGGTCCGTTACTGCGTTGATATCCTCGCCGGGATCCCTTCGATCGTTCTGGGGATCTTTGCTTATGTGTTGATCGTTTTGCCGCTCCATCGTTTTTCGGCGATCGCCGGTGGTTTTGCCGTTTCCTTAGTAATGCTTCCCTACATCACCAGAACGACGGAAGAAATGGTCCGGTTGGTCCCGCGCTCTTTACGGGAAGCTGGTCTTGCCCTTGGTTTGCCGGAATGGAAAGTCGCCTGGTTTGTTGTTTTGCGGACCGCTTGGAGCGGGATCTTTACCGGCATTATGCTGGCTGTCGCCCGGGCGGCCGGGGAAACTGCGCCGCTCCTCTTTACCG
This sequence comes from Candidatus Margulisiibacteriota bacterium, assembly GCA_041649975.1. Classification (GTDB taxonomy): domain Bacteria; phylum Margulisbacteria; class WOR-1; order O2-12-FULL-45-9; family XYB2-FULL-48-7; genus XYB2-FULL-45-9. The sequence goes on from JBAZMB010000021.1 coordinate 2,260, forward strand.
CTTTTAGCAGTTTGTATTGGAATTTTCGGCCCGACCAACCGACCGCTTCGATGACGGTCCAGATCTATAATTTCGCGATCTCGCCTTATGAAGAATGGCAGCAAATGGCCTGGGCCGGTTCGTTGGTCCTGATGGCGATCGTTTTGCTAATTACGGTTTTAGTCAGAAAAAAATCAAAAAGGGTGAGCTATGGATAAAATAGTTGCGACCGACGTTAACGCCTGGTTTGACGGTAAACAGGCCTTAAAAAATATCAATTTTAAGATTGAAGCCAACAAGGTGACCGCGATCATTGGTCCGTCCGGTTGCGGCAAATCAACCTTTATCCGCTGTCTAAACCGGATGCATGAAACGATCACCGGCGCGACCGTCAGCGGGCAAATCCTGCTTGACGGCCAGGACATCTACCGTCAGGAAATCGATCCGGTCAACGTTCGCCGCCGGGTCGGCATGGTTTTCCAGAAAGCGACGCCTTTCCCGACCATGACGATCTACGATAATGTTGCCGCCGGTTTACGTTTGAACGGGCTTAAAGATCGGGACCAGCTTGACCGGGCGGTCGAACAAAGTTTGCGCGATGCGGCATTGTGGGACGAAGTTAAAGACGTCCTATTCAAGCCGGGAACTAATTTGTCCGGTGGTCAGCAGCAGCGCCTTTGTATTGCCCGGGCGCTGGCGATCAAACCAGAGGTCTTGTTGCTCGACGAGCCGTGTTCCGCGCTCGACCCGATCTCAACCGCTAAAGTGGAAGAATTGATCCACGTCTTGAAAAAAGATTACACGGTGGTGATCGTGACCCATAATATGCAGCAGGCGGCGAGGGTGGCCGATTATACCGCGTTTTTTATGCTGGGGGAATTAGTTGAGTATAACGCGACCGGTAAGATCTTTACCGCGCCACGGGACAAACGGACCGAAGATTACGTGACCGGGCGGTTTGGTTAGAAAGGAGAACAATATGGACCACAAAAGAGTCTTTGACGGAGAATTAAGCGAGCTTAAAGGGTGGATCCTGGAAATGGGCATACTGGTTCAGGGGTTGATCCATAAAGCGGTTGAGGCGTTGAAGCTTCAAGATAAGAAGTTGGCTGAAGAGGTTGTGCAAGAAGACGAAAAAGTCGACCAATTTGAGCTGGAAATTGACGAACGCTGTATCCAATTGGTTGCCTTGCGACAGCCAGAAGCTTCCGATCTCCGTTTTATTATGACCGGGATGAGGATTGCCAATGACCTGGAGCGGATCGGCGATCTGGCCGAGGATATTGCTTGGCGGGCTAGAGAGCTAGCCGATCGGCCTTTATTGAAACCTTTGATTGATATCCCGGAAATGGCTAGATTAGCGGAAAGCGCCATTACTCAAGTTTTGGACGCTTATATTAACCTTGACGCGGCAAAGGCGAAAGCAATTTGGGAAAAAGAACGAATGGTCGATAAGCTGCGCGACAGTATTCATGAGGAGCTTGTTGCCATCATGAGCAAAGATGGCTCGACCGTTGCCCGCGCAATTCCTTTACTTCTAATTTCCCGGCATTTAGAGAGGATTGTCGATCACCTCACTAACATCGCGGAGGAAATTGTTTATTTTGTTGAAGCAAAAGTTATCAAACATGGGCGAGGGAAGGCCGGTTGATTGTTTTAACATTTCGTTAACATTAAAGTAACAATCGCGTAACATAATAAATAGATAATTAAACCATGAATTGGCATGGTAAGTTATTGGACTTAGCTGTTGTTGCTTTGATGGTAATGCTTTTTTTTGCGGCCGGCTGCGGCCGCGGCAACAAAGCGATCCAGGTCAAAGGGTCGGACACCATGGTTAACCTGGCGGAAGCTTGGACCGAGGGGTACATGGAAAAATATCAGGCCAACGCTTTGGCGGTCACTGGCGGCGGGTCGGGGGCCGGATTTGCCGCCCTGATCAGCGGTACGACCGATATCGCGCTGGCTTCCCGGGAAATGCATCAAAAAGAGATCCTGCTGGCCAATAAGAGAAGGGTGTTTCCAAAGGAATTACAGGTTGCCAGCGACGGGATAGTTGTTGTCGTCCACCCCTCGAACCAGACCGAACGCCTGACCATCAAGCAGCTCTCCGACATCTTTACCGGAAAAATCACCAATTGGCGCGCCCTTGGCGGCCCGGACCGGAAGATCGTCGCCCTCTCGCGCGAGCGGAACTCCGGCACCCACGTCTTTTTCCTGGAGTCCGTGGTCAAACTTGGCCAGAAGAAAAACCCCAATGAATTTGCCGCCGAGGTTTTAATGATGCCTTCTTCGCAAGCGATCGTCGAAGAAGTCGTTTCCAATCCGTCGGCGATCGGTTATATCGGGCTTGGTTACTTAAATAACAGGCAAAAAGCGCTGGCGATCGCCAAAGACGAAAATGGGCCGTACCTCGTGCCGAATTTGCGGACGGTCAAAGAAAAACGATATCCGATCTCGCGGTCACTCTTGTTTTATACTAATGGGACGCCGGAGACCAGGGTCCAATCATTTATTGATTATGTCCTGAGCCCGGCGGGCCAGGCGGTCGTTAAAAAAATGGATTTTGTGCCGATAAAATGAACAAGTGGATTGAAAAAATAATTGAAAAGTTGATCTTTATTTCCGGGATCGGTTCGATCGTTTTTGTCCTGTTGATCCTCTTTTTTCTTTTAAAGGAAGGGCTGGCCCTTTTTTCTTCGGTCAACGTTTTCGCTTTTCTATTCGGGACCAATTGGTACCCGATCTCGGAGCCGCCGCAATTCGGGATCCTGCCGCTGATCCTCGGCTCGCTTTGGGTAACGCTTGGCGCGGTGGTGATCGCCGTGCCGCTGGGGATCGGTTCCGCTCTTTACGTGGCGGAAGTCGCCCCCGGCTGGCTGAAAGAGGTCCTTAAGTCTGGGATCGAACTTCTGGCCGCCATTCCCAGTATCGTGCTGGGTTTTATCGGGATCGCCACCCTGGCGCCGTTCTTGAAAAATATTTTTAACCTGCCGAGCGGCTTAACGGCGCTGGCCGGTTCCATAATGCTCGCTTTCATGGCGATGCCGACGATCGTCTCGATCATCGAAGATTCGATCAACTCCGTCCCTAAAAGTTATCGCGAAGGTTCCCTGGCGCTCGGGGCGACCCGCTGGCAGACGATCTATCGGGTCATTTTACCGGCCGCCTCGTCCGGTATCCTGGCGGCGATCATGCTGGGGATCGGCCGGGTAGTCGGGGAAACAATGGCGGTCCTGATGATCACCGGTAACGCGGCGATCCTGCCGACCAGCATCTTACAGCCGGTCAGGACCCTGACGGCGACGATCGCGGCGGAAATGGGGGAAGCGGTTTCCGGCAGTTCCCATTACTATGCCTTGTTCGCGATCGGGATCGTCCTTTTTGTCATCAGCTTTTTAATTAACCTGGTCGCGGATTTCTTCCTGAACCGCGGCAAGAAAAGGAACCGGAAACGATGATCGATTCCAAACTAAAAGAAAAGATCGCCTTTGTGTTGCTGTTAACGGCGACTATCATCGTGATCGCGCCGGTCGTCTTGATCACGGGACTGATCCTTTTTAACGGCTTGCCGGCGATCAGCTTTGATTTTTTGTTCTCTATCCCTAAAGACGGGATGAGGGGCGGGGGAATCTGGCCGGCGATCGTTGGAACCATATATTTAATGGCGGTTACGGCCCTCTTTTCCATTCCGTTCGGTATCCTGGCGGCGATCTATCTTAATGAATACGCCAAACGGAACTGGCTGACCCGGGCGATCGAACTGGCGATCATTAACCTGGCCGGCGTCCCATCGATCGTTTACGGCCTCTTTGGTTTGAGCCTTTTTGTCGAGTTCCTGGGCTTTGGCGCTTCGATCCTGGCCGGATCGCTGACCCTGGCGATCATGACCCTGCCGGTCGTTATCACCGCGACGCGGGAAGCCTTGAGCTCTGTTCCCCGTTCTTTCCGCGAAGTCAGTTTTTCCCTTGGCGCTTCGCGCTGGCAGACGGTCCGGCATGTCGTCCTGCCGAACGCGATCCCCGGGATCCTGACCGGGACGATCCTGGGCCTTTCCCGGGCGGCGGGGGAGACCGCGCCGATCTTATTTACGGTCGCCGCCTTCTATCTTCCCAAACTACCGACCTCGGTCTATGACCAGGCGATGGCCCTTCCTTACCATATCTACGTCCTTTCGACCCAGGTCCCGAACGTCAGCGTCAAGATCCAATACGGTACGGTCCTGGTCCTGGTCGGAATGATCTTTATTTTAAATATTGTCGCTTCTTACATCAGGTCATATTTCAGGAAGAAAAAAACATGGTAAATAAACTTGAGATCAAAGGTTTGAACGTCTGGTACGATGAGGTCCACGCCCTCAAAGAGTTGAACCTCTCGGTCCGGGCCAATGAGATTCTGGGGGTGATCGGGCCGTCCAATAGCGGCAAGACTTCTTTTCTCCGCTGTGTCAACCGGCTCAACGACCTGCACGATCATTTTCGGATGGACGGGACGATCAGCCTGGATGGGCAAAACATCCGCGAGCTCGATATCCATCTTTTGCGCAAAAGGATCGGGATCGTTTTCGCCTTGCCGTTGCCCCTGCCTTTGTCGGTCTTTGACAATATTGCCTACGGCCCCCGAATGCACGGGGTCAAAAACCGGTCTAAGCTTCTGGAGCTTGCCGAACGATCGCTTCGGGCGGCGGCGATCTGGGACGAGGTCAAGGACCGGTTGGAAACTTCCGCTTTCAAATTGTCCGGCGGCCAGCAGCAGCGGCTCTGTATCGCCAGAACGCTGGCGGTCGAACCGGACGTGATCCTTTACGACGAACCGTGTTCCGCGCTCGACCCGATCTCGACCTTGAAGATCGAGGAAGCGATGCGTAATTTGAAAGATTCCTACACCCAGATCCTGGTCACGAACAACGTTAAACAGGCGGCCAGGGTTGCCGACCGGACCGCCTTCTTTCTGATGGGGGAGATGCTCGAACTGGCCGAGACCGGCAAGCTCTTTACGACCCCGGCTAATAAACGGACCGAAGATTATATTACGGGCAGGTTCGGCTAATGGATAAACCAATAATCGAAACTAAAAAATTGAATCTATATTACGGTTCGTTTCACGCCTTGATCAACGTTGATCTCAAGGTCGGGCGGAACAAGATCACCAGTTTGATCGGTCCGTCCGGGTGCGGCAAGTCGACCTTGCTGCGGGTCTTCAACCGGATGAACGATCTGATCGACGGGGTGACAATGAACGGCAGCGTGACGATCGAAGGGGCGGAAGTTATCGGCCCGCAAGTCGATCTGGTCGATCTGCGCAAGCATGTCGGCATGGTCTTCCAGCGGCCGAACCCGTTCCCGCTCTCGGTCTTTGAGAACGTCGCCTTTGGCTTGCGGATCAGAGGGGAGCGGCGCAAGAGCGTGCTTGAGGAAGCGGTCTATAAAAGCTTATCGGCGGTCCTGCTGTTCGATGATCTGAAAGACCGGTTGTCGCAGAACGCCCTGGATTTGACCCTGGAACAGCAGCAGCGGCTTTGCATCGCGCGCCTGATCGCGGTCACCCCGGACATTTTGCTGATGGACGAGATCTGTTCCGCGCTTGACCCGATGGCGACCATGAAGATCGAATCCCTGATGCTGGAATTGAAAAAACAATATACAATAGTGATTGTAACCCACAACATGCAGCAGGCGGCCCGGGTTTCCGACGAATGCGGTTTTATGCTGCTGGGGGAACTGATCGAATTCGGCGAGACCAAGAAGATCTTTACTTCGCCGGCCGATAAACGGACCGACGACTACATTACCGGACGGTTTGGTTAATTAAGGAGGAAAACATGGACCATAAACGAGTGTTCGATCATGAGATGGGGGAATTGAAAGATACGATCTTAAAAATGGGGGTCATGGTCCAGGGGTTGATCCACAAATCGGTCGAATCCCTGAAAAAACTGGACAAGGGGATGGCGGAAGAAGTCGTGAAAGAAGACGAGAACGTCGATCAGCTGGAGCTGGAGATCGACGAGAAATGTATCCAGCTGGTCGCGTTGCGCCAGCCCGAAGCTTCCGACCTGCGGTTTTTAATGACCGGGATGCGGATCGCCAACGACCTGGAGCGGATCGGCGACCTGGCGGAAGATATCGCCCAACGGGCGATCGAACTATCCGGCCAGCCGCTTCTTAAGCCGTTGATCGATATCCCGAAAATGGGCCGATTAGCCCAGGAGTCGGTCGCCTTAGCCCTCGACGCCTTCGTTAACCGCGATTCGCAAAAAGCGAGGGAGATCTGGGTTAAAGAAAAAGAAGTCGATAAATTGCGCGACCTGGTCCACGACGAATTGCTGGAGATCATGGGAAAGGATTCAACGACCGTGCCGCGCGCCATTCCCTTGCTTTTAGTTTCGCGCCATTTGGAGCGGATCTCCGATCACGCTACCAATATCGGCGAGGATGTCGTTTATATGGTTGAAGGCCGGGTCGTTAAACATAGCGGCCGGGCTGAATAAATAGGAGGAAAAACATGGCTAAACAAATGGGGATCTATAAATGCGAAGTTTGCGGGAACATCGTGGAAGTATTGCATGGCGGCGACGGGGAATTGGTTTGTTGCGGTCAGCCGATGAAGGAATTTGTCGAGAACACCGTTGACGCGGCCAAAGAAAAGCACGTGCCGGTGATCGCCAAGACCGCGGCCGGTTACACGGTTAAAATTGGGGCCGTGCCGCACCCGATGGAAGAAAAGCATTACATCGAATGGATCGAGCTGATCGTGGACGGGCGGATCTATCGGCAGCCTTTAAAACCCGGGGATAAGCCGGAAGCCGAATTTTGCGTCTGCGGCGGCGGCGCGGCGGTTACCGCTCGGGAATACTGCAACCTGCACGGCCTTTGGTCGGCTAAGTTATGAACCAGGAGTTCCTGCGTAAGCTTGGCTATGGGATGTACGTGGTCGCTTCTAAAAAAGGGGAGCTGATCAACGGGCAGATCGCTAACGCCGTGATCCAGGTTACCGCCCAACCGGCGACTATCGCGATCAGCATCAATCGCGGGAACCTGACCCATGATTATATTTCCAGCAGCAAGATATTCAGTGTTTCGACCCTGGAGAAAGAGACGCCGCTCCGTTTTATCGGTCAATTCGGATTTAAATCGGGGCGCGACGGGGACAAATTCGCCGGGATAAAATATAAGGCCGGCGCCGGCTGTCCGGTAGTGCTTGAGCACGCCGTTTCTTATCTTGAAGCTAAAGTCGTTTCTTCTCTCGACGTTGGGACCCACACGATCTTCATTGGCGAGGTCCAGGCGGGGGAGATCCTGCTTGACGGCGTGGAAACGATGACTTACGCTTATTATCATGATGTTAAGCGGGGGACCTCTCCCGCTTCAGCTCCGACTTATTTACAACAGGAGGACAAAAGATGAAAAAATATATTTGTTTGGTCTGCGGCTATGTTTATGATCCGGCCAAAGGCGATCCCGATTCCGGGGTCGCGCCGGGAACAGCGTTCGAAAGTCTGCCGGCTAGCTGGGTCTGCCCGATCTGCGGCGCCGGCAAGGATCAATTTAAAGTAGAGGAGTAGTTATGGCTGTCAGGAAAATTAAAGACGATATTTATTCGGTTGGGGCGATCGATTTTGACCGCCGCTTGTTTGACGAGCTGATCCCGCTTCCGGAAGGGACAAGTTATAACTCCTACTTAGTCGTTGGCAGTGAAAAGACCGCCTTGCTCGATACGGTCGATCCGACAAAGGTCGGCGCGTTGGTCGAGAACCTGAACGAACTGAACGTTGAAAAGATCGACTACCTGGTTGCCCATCACGCCGAACAGGACCATTCCGGTTCGATCCCTTTTCTTTTGGAACTGTTTCCCATGGCCAAGGTTCTGACCAACGCCAAATGCCGGGAGCTCTTGATCTCACACCTCCAGGTCCCGGATGAAAAGATCCAGGTCGTGGCCGACCGGGAAAAAATATCGCTAGGGAACAAGACCCTGGAATTTATTCTGGCCCCCTGGGTCCACTGGCCGGAAACGATGTTTAGTTACGTCGCGGAAGACAAGATCCTTTTTACCTGTGATTTTCTCGGTTCGCACCTGGCGACCAGCGAACTTTTCGGGCCCGACGAGGCGAATGTCTATCGCGCGGCTAAACGTTATTTTGCTGAGATCATGATGCCTTTTAGGACCTCGATCAAACAGCATTTGGAAAAATTAAAAGGGCTTTCCTTCGAGATCGCCGCGCCCAGCCATGGGCCGGTCCATCGGAACCCTAAGCTGATCCTTGAGGCTTACGCTGATTGGGCGGGAGACGGGGTCAAAAATGAAGTCGTGCTGGCTTATGTTTCGATGCACGGCAGTACGCAGGAGATGGCGGAATATCTTACTAATAACTTGATGGAACGGGGGATCACGGTCAAACCTTATAACCTTGCCCGGACCGACATCGGCGAACTGGCGATGGACCTGGTCGACGCGGCGACCGTAATTATCGGCAGCCCGACCGTCCTGGCCGGTCCGCATCCGCTGGCCGCTTATGCCGCCTTCTTGGCTAACGCCCTCCGGCCAAAAACAAAATTCGTTTCGGTGATCGGTTCTTTCGCCTGGGGTGGAAAGATGGTGGAAACCCTGGCCGCGATGCTGGCCAACCTCAAGGTGACGATCATTCCCCCGGTCCTTGCCAAGGGGGCGCCCACTGATGCCGACTATGCCGCATTGGACCGGTTGGCGGACGAGATCTTAAAAAATCACCAGGCGGTCGGACTATGAGGCTTTTCCTTCTCCGCCACGGTGAAGCGGCCCCGAGCGAACAATATCCGGACGACCATCTTCGCCCGCTGACCGATAAGGGGCGGGAACAGATCAAGGAAATGGCCGAAGAATTGGCGGAAGTGGGGACCTCATTCGACGTTATTGTTTCTTCTCCCTGCGTCCGGGCCTATCAAACCGCCGAGATTGTGGCCGACGCGCTAAAAGAACGGGATAAGATGTTCGTTGACGACATGCTGGCCCCGGGTTGTACCCTTGGCGATATCCTGGAGATCCTGGAGCGGAACCGGCAGTTCGAGAGTATTCTTTGCGTCGGGCACGAACCGGATTTTGGGCAGATCGCCAGCGAACTCCTCTTTTTGGACGAACCGCGCCCATTGCGCAAAGGGGAAATGGTCGAGATCGAAATCGACAATTAGACCATGTTAAAGATCGAGAATCTTAGCCTGAAACGGGGCGACAAACAGATCATTTCCGACATCAGTTTTACGGTCGGAGACGGGGAGATCTTTGGCGTCCTCGGGACCAACGGCGCCGGTAAAAGTTCGCTGGCCTATGTGCTGATGGGGAGTGCCGGTTACGCGCCCGACCGCGGCCGGATCACTTTCAACGGCGTAGATATTACCAATAAGACCATTGATGAAAGGGCCAAGCTTGGGATTACCCTGGCTTGGCAGGAACCGGCCCGCTTTGAAGGGCTTTCTATCCTCGATTACGTTCTCCTCGGCAGTGAGAAAAAAGGGCATCAGTTGGCCGAACAATACCTCGAACAGATGCGGCTCAACCCCAGTGAATACCGGAAGCGCGAGGTCGACAAGACCTTGAGCGGGGGCGAGCGGAAAAAAGTTGAACTGGCTTCCATCCTGGCGATGAAACCGAAACTGGCGATCCTGGACGAACCCGATTCCGGGATCGATATGCTTTCGCAAGAGGCGGTCGTTAGTTTGATCAAAGAGATCAAGAATTACGGCGGCTCTGTTCTGCTCATTACCCACGATGAAGAAGTCATTAAAGTTGCCGATCGGTCGGCGCTGATGTGCAGCGGCTTGGCCTTTAAAGTAGGCGACCCGCCGGAGATCATCGATTACTACAAACGAAACTGCAAACCTTGCCCGACCAGGGTTTACCCTTCTCTCAAGGATGGCTAATGGATTACACCCAAGAATATAAAGAGTTGCTTGAAATTTACCGGCAGGCCGAAGGGAACCCGGCGGTCTTTGCCGACCAAAAAGTCGCTCATCTGATCGTTCACCAGAACAGGGTGCTGGGCTCTCATTTGGTCCCTGGCCTTGACGTTTCGCCCCGCGAGACCGCCGACGGGGTCGACCTGAAGATCAAGGTCCTTCCCGGAGTGAAGATCGAATTTCCGGTCCACCTCTGTTTTGGCGTCTTGCCGAAAGAGGGGGTCCAGCGGATCAACATCGAGACCGAGGTCGGCGAAGAGGCCGGGGTCAGCTTGCTCGCCCATTGTATTTTCCCGAACGCCATCAAAGTCCAGCATCTGATGGAAGCGACGATCGTGGTCAGGAAGAACGGGTTTTATCGTTACAATGAAACTCATTTCCATGGGGAAGAAGGTGGGGTTGTGGTTGTCCCCAAAGCTAGGATCACTTTAGATGAAGGGGCGCGGCTGGAAACTTATTTTCAATTGACCAAAGGGAAAGTCGGCCGTCTGGAAATAGACTACGAAGTGGAAGCGGGGAAGAACGCGGTGGCGGAGATGATCGCCAAAGCTTACGGCTACGGCCAGGACCTGATCAAGATCAAAGAACGCTGCGTCTTAAAAGGAGACGGTTCGCGCGGTATTATCAAAAGCCGGGTCGCGGTCAAGGAAGATGCCTCCAGCGAGGTTTATTCGGAGATCGCCGCCTATGGCCGGCAGAGCAGAGGCCACGTGGATTGCGTGGAGATCCTGCAGGGAAAAGCGCGGGCCAGAGCGGTGCCGATAGTCGATGTCTTTGAGGAAACGGCCAAGATCACCCACGAAGCGGCGATCGGCAGCGTCGATAAACAGCAATTGGAAACCCTGATGGCCCGTGGCGTGCGGCAGGACGAGGCGGTGGATATCATCATTAAAGGTATGCTAAAATAGCCGCGTGAAAGTACTCTTAGCCGGCTATAACGTTGATACCGAGATCCTGGCAGAATTGTCCCGCGGTTCGACGAGAGTGGACCTGACCCCGGAAACGATCTCGGCCGCGTACGCCAGAATTTCGCGCGATCCCCGCCCGATCGATGAGCTGCGGACGATTTCCCGCGCTGAAGTCGAAAAAACCCGCCGCCTCAACACCAGGATCGTTTTTGACATGGGGCATTCCTCGGTCGCCGAACACGCCGTTTTTAATTTTGATATTCTTGACCTTTCCCGCCTGGCGATGGAAGAACTGGAAAAGTTCCGTTTCGCTTCCTACACTGAAAAATCCCAGCGTTACCAAAAGCTGGAAGGGAATTTCCATCTCCCGGCGGAAATTAAGGGGACCGAGTTTGAAGCCCCGTTTATCGCCCTGATCGAAAAACAGAACCAAACCTACAAAGCGATGTTAGAGCGGGGGATCGAACCGGAAGACGCCCGCTATGTTACTTCGCTCGCGACCAACGGCCAGCTTGGCCTGACCGTCAATGCCCGGACCCTGGAGCTGATGATCCGGCGGTTCGCTTCCAGCGAACTGGCTGAAGTCAGGGCGCTGGGTAAAACCTTGTATGATCTGACCGCTAAGGTCGCCCCGTCGTTGATCCGCTACACGGAAGCGACCGCTTACGAATCGCAGACTGTTCGGGACTTGCGGAAGTATTTTTCCGGACGCTGGGAGCGGAAACGGCGGGTTTCTAAGGTCTGCGACTTGATCGATTACAGCAAAGATGCCGACTTGAAACTGGTCAGCGCCTTGCTCCATTCGGCTTCGACGGTCTCTTTCCGCAATTGCCGCCGGATCGTGAAAGATATGTCCAAAGTCGAACGGGTGGCGGCGGTCAAAGAAGCTTGCCGCCACCTGAAATCGTATAACGGCGTTTTACGCGAGTTCGAGCATGTCAGTTTAACTTTCGACCTGGTCTTGTCCGCCGGTTGTTTCGCCCAGCTGAAGCGTCATCGTCCGGCTTCACTGACCGCCCAGCGCTATGAACCGGCCTTAGGCGTGACGACACCGGCCAGTGTCAAAGGGAAAGAATTTTCCGACTTGATCAAAGAGACCGATGCGCTATACGAAAAGATGGTAAAACAGTTTCCCGCCGCCGCGCAGTATATCCTGACCGGCGCCCACCGCCGCCGGGTTTTATTAACGCTGAATGCCCGTGAGCTCTACCATGTCTCCCGTTTGCGGGAAGACGCCCACGCCCAGTGGGATATCCGCGAGCTGTCGGCGGCAATGGTCAAGCTGGCCAAAGAAGTGATGCCGCTGACCTTGTCGCTCATTGGCGGCAAGGATCGGTTTGACGAGATTTACCAGTCTGTTTTTGGAGGAGGTGGTGGCGAATGAATACGCCGATAGTTATTACTTTAATTATTTGTGGGACGATCTTCATGATCACGGTCGTGGCGCTGATCTTCGCGATGTGGGTGATCAATAAAGGGGTCGCGATGTCGGAGAAGAGATGAGAAATCCGGTTTCTTTAGCGCTGGTCTGGCATATGCACCAGCCGTTTTATAAGGACCTGGTGACCGGGGAATACGTCATGCCCTGGGTTAGGATGCACGCCGTCAAAGATTATTACGACATGGTCGCGGTCCTGGACCGTTTTCCGGAAGTGAAGGTCACCTTTAATCTGGTCCCGTCGCTTCTCCTGCAGATCGAAGATTACGTCAGCCACAACGCTTCCGACGTCCTGCTTGACCTGACCAGGAAAAACCCCTCCGACCTGACCCAGCACGATCGGGTCCTGATGCTGCAGTACTTTTTCATGGCCAATTGGGATACGATGGTCAATCCTTATCCGCGTTACCGCGACCTGCTGCTGAAGCGGGGCCGTTTTGTTTCCCAAGCGGAGCTGGCCAAGGTCGCCAAGCGTTTTTCTCCGCAGGAACTCCTTGATCTTCAGGTCTGGTTCAACCTGACCTGGTTCGGTTTTATCTATCGGAACGAGGACGAGACGATCAAAGGGTTGATCGCCAAAGGGAAGTACTTCTCCAGCGAAGACAAGAAAACCGTCATTGCTAAGCAGTGGGAGGTCATGGGGAAGGTTATCCCGAAATACAAAGAACTCAGCCAGCGGGGGCAGATCGAACTGACCACTACGCCGTTCTATCATCCGATCCTGCCGCTCCTTTGCGATACCAACGTCGCCAAAGAAGCGATGCCGTTCATGAAGTCTCCGCCGTCGGCTTTCCAGCATCCCGAGGACGCCATTGCCCAGATCCAGCAGGCGGTCGATTACTTTGCCGACCGGTTCGGGACGAAACCAGTTGGGATGTGGCCGTCGGAAGGTTCGGTCTCGGAAGCGGTAATCCCGCTGATCGCCCGCTCCGGATTGAAATGGATCGCGACCGACGAAGGGATCCTGGAGCGTTCGCTAAGCAAGATCGAAATGCGGGCCAGCACGTTAGCCGCCGCCGACCTTTATCAGCCTTATCTGGTCGAACAGGACGGGGAACAGGTCGCCATGATCTTCCGCAACCACTTCCTTTCCGACCAGATCGGGTTTGTTTACCAGCGCTGGAACGTCCACGATTCGATCCGCGATTTTTCGACTCACCTGCATAATATCCGGATCAGCCTGCCCGACGACGGAAAAAATTATCTGGTCCCGGTCGTGCTGGACGGCGAGAACGCCTGGGAGTATTATCCCGACGGCGGCAAATCGTTCCTGGAAAGTTTTTACGCCAATTTAGCCGCCAACCACGAGGTCCGTACGGTTAGGGTCTGCGATTACATTAAGGAGAATCCGCCGCAAAAGAAACTCTCCCGGCTTTTTGCCGGCTCCTGGATCAACAGTAATTTTAAGATCTGGATCGGACATGACGAGGATAATTTAGCCTGGGACTATCTCAATAAAGCCCGGCTGGCCCTGGAGCCCTTCACTAAAGCGGACTTTCCGGCCGCCTGGCAGGAACTCTACATCGCGGAAGGCTCCGACTGGTGCTGGTGGTACGGCGACGACCACTCGTCCGAGAACGACGCCCTGTTCGATTCGCTTTTCCGCAAACACTTAAAAAATATTTATACGCTGATCGGCCGGACCCCGCCCAAATACCTCGAAATGCCGATCAAACAGCTCTCGCGGCCGATCCGCCCGTTAAAGGAGCCAGCTTATCTGATCAATCCGACCCTCGACGGGGAAGTGACCAGTTATTATGAATGGTTATCGGCGGGGGTTTTCGATATCTCGAAAGCGCGCGGGGCGATGCACCAGATCGAAACGCTCTTGCGCGAGATCCATTACGGCTTCAGCATGAGCGAC
>JBAZMB010000022.1:0-15867 GCA_041649975.1 Candidatus Margulisiibacteriota bacterium
CTTATCTTCCAATAAGGCGGCTAGTGCCTCGCGAATAAAGGCGAAAACGGCCGGGTCTTTTTTACCCAAGAGCGCGGCGTGATCGACATAGGCGGCCATTCCCTTGAGGCCGAGGGTCAGGAGCTGTTTAAGCGATTGCAGGTCAGGATCGCCGGCCAGCGCGTTCGCGCCAAATAGTTTAGCGTTATTAAGCATTTCAGCTAGTGAGGCGCCGGCTTTAAATTTCTCGGAAAAGGCTTCTCCCTCCCTGATCAGTTCGATCAGCCGATCGCTGTCAAAATCAACATTGGTTACGGTCGAAAAAAGAGCCCGGACTAAATAATCGTCCAGTTGGTCGCTCGGCGTGGCGTATTTTGCCAGGACCTTTGCTTCCTGCAGTAATAGGTCTTGTAGCGCGGAGACCTCCGGATTTTTACCGCAAACTCCCTGGACCTGGCAGCCACCGACGGCACGTTGTTCACATTGATCGCAATACATAAACATTTCCCCCTTTATTTTATTGATCCGTCAAGGCCGATGACGACCTTGCGGATATGGATCTGTTGGCCCGATAATTCCACTGCTTTTTTAACTAATTGGTAGAGGCCAGCACAGCAAGGGACCCCCATAATTACCACGGTTAACGAATAGATCGTGTTGTTCCCGATGATCTCGGCCAGTTTTTCCGCGTAACCATCGGTCTCGTCTAATTTGGGGCAGGCGATGACTAGCTTCTTTCCTTTTAACAGGGACGCGTGAAAACTCCCCAGCGAAAAGGCAGTGCAATCCGCCGCCACCAGCAAGTCGGCTTCGTTAAAATAGGGAGCGTGCGGCGAAGCTAATTTTAACTGGATTGGCCAGCTCGATAATTCGGACGCGGCCCCAGCCGTGGCTGGCGCTTCCGAGCGGGGAAGCTCTTTGGCCAGGCTTCCCGGACAACCGCAAGGAAGCGGCTCCTTATGAACCTTTTCGGCGGCGGCTGCTCCCCGTTCCTTTAGAACATGTTGAAAGGTTTGTGCCGGATTATAAGGGACCCCTTCTTTTTTGACCACTTTCAGCGCGCCAGTCGGGCAGACGTCAAGACAAGCGCCGAGCCCATCGCAGTAAATTTCCCTGACCAGGATTGCTTTTCCTTCAGCGTCAAGGGCCAGCGCTCCCTCCGCGCAGGCGGCCTGGCAATTCCCGCACCCGTTGCATTTCTCGCGATCGATCTCAATGATATCTCTTAAGGCCATTTGTTTTCCTCCTTTCTTGCTAACAGGATAGCCTGGAGAGAATGGGGCGTCTTTGACTTGAGTCAAAAGGCGGGTATAATTGCCTCATATGAAAAGAACCACTTGTCTGCTGCTTTCATTGCTGGTCTTTGGGTTTGCCGTCGAAGCGGAACCGTTCAGCGTAAAGATCGGACAGACAAAAGCGAGCCTCATTTCCCCGACTGAAACCGCGATAGAGATCAAGATCAACCAGCCAACCATGCCGTTGACGGTCCTTGAACTCCCCCCAGGGAAAGATCCGGTCTATGAGATCGATTGGGAAATAAAGGATGATTCCCGGACCGCTGGATTCCCGCTGAAGGTGACCGGCGAACTGAAAGCTTATGACTTTTCCCGCTGGATCCTAACTAATGAAGGGACAGAGAGTATCACCGTTGGCGATAATTCCGGATGGAATAAATATGATGAGATCGGGACCTGGTACCTTCGGCCGCCGGTCCAGCCGGTTGTCCGCCTGACCTGCCTGATGTCCGCCAAGACAAAAATGAAAGAAGGGCTCGAATCAGGCTCATTTTATGCCGCCATGCCGATACCCGAGAGCAATCCGCGCCCGCAGCAAATTAAATTAGCGGCCGCCAGGTGGGTTGCTGGCCGACTGGAACTGGGGATTATATTTAATTCACTGGGGCAAATTTGGCGAAAAACGATCAAGAACGAGTCTTTAGCGAATAATGACCAGCTAATAAATTCTTTACGGATGACTTCTTCATTCGTGACAGTTCAGGATTTTGCCGCTGGAAACGGTTACCCTTTTTTAGGAGTCGTTGGACTTGATTTTTTAGCCTCACCATTGCTATTACCCGGTGGCGCGATCTCCGAGGCTTATTCCTGGAGAAAGTGGGGAGAAAAGTCGCTGAGCGGAACGATCTCTGGCTGGCCCTTGACCCTGGGGAATTTGGCTGTCCAGCAGCTGCTGGCGACTGAAGGAGGCGACCTGGACGCCAAACTGCTGGCGGCCGGAGACGCTTGTCGGGATGAAGCCCAGGAAGCGATCAGGATAATGTATACCCAGCCGACTGACCCGGGAAACGTTTGGCTGGAAAAGCTTCTGGCCGAGCGGGCTAAGCTCAAGGAAGTTGCGGCGAGAGCGGCAGAAACGCTGGTTAAAATAAAAGCCGCCCCCAACGGTTTTTCGGAAAACGACCGGCTCTGCCTTATAGCTTTGATCGAAACGATCCAGCATCTGGCGGAAGCTGAGGCGGCGGTTTTGGACAAAGCGCTGGCAAGCAATTAATGCCCCTTCCTTGACAGCCCTCTGTTCAATAATGTAAACTAATAATCCGTTTCAGTTAAAGGGAGGAAAAACATGGAAAAAAGTTATTTATTCACTTCGGAATCAGTCACGGAAGGGCATCCCGATAAAATTTGCGATCAGATCTCTGATGGTATTTTGGACGGCATCTTGGCCAAGGATCCGGTTGGCCGGGTCGCGGTTGAAACCCTGGTGACGAACGGCCTCTGCGTTGTGGCCGGCGAAGTCACGACCGGTTGCTATGTTGATATTCCGCAAATTGTTAGGGAGACCATTAAAGAGATCGGCTATACCGACGCTAAGTTTGGCTTCGACTGGGAAACCAGCGGGGTTCTTGTTTCGATCAAGGAACAGAGCAAAGATATCGCCCGGGGCGTTGATACCGCGCTGGAGATCCGCGGCGGCGAAGTGGTCAAAGAGGACTTAGAATCAGTCGGGGCCGGCGACCAAGGTTTAATGTTCGGCTTTGCTTGTGACGAAACGGCCGAATTGATGCCGATGCCGATAGTTCTTTCTCACAAGCTCAGTAAAAGGTTAGCCGAAGTTCGCAAGAACGGTGAAATGCCTTACCTGCGGCCGGACGGCAAATCCCAGGTCACGATCGAATATAAAGACGACAAACCGGTCCGGATCCATACGGTGCTGATTGCCGCGCAACACTCTCCAGAAGTCGATCCCAAGAAGCTGGAGAAAGAGGTCATGGAGAAAGTTATTGCCCCTGTTTTGCCAAAAAACATGCTTGACGCTAAAACTAAGTATTACGTCAATCCAACAGGCCGCTTCGTGATTGGCGGCCCGCAAGGCGATTCCGGCGTGACCGGCCGCAAGATCATTGTTGACACCTACGGCGGTTATTCCCGGCATGGCGGCGGCGCGTTCAGCGGTAAAGACCCAACAAAAGTCGATCGTTCCGGTGCTTACGCGGCTCGCTGGGTTGCCAAAAACATCGTTGCGGCTGGTTTGGCCGCGAAATGTGAAGTTCAGCTGGCTTATGCTATCGGTATTGCCCACCCGCTGTCGATCATGATCGACACTTTTGGGACCGGTAAGATTTCTGACAACAACATTGCCAAGTTGGTTGACGAAGTTTTTGATCTCCGCCCGGGCTTAATCATCAAAAATCTTGATTTGCGCCGGCCGATCTACAAACAAGTCGCCGCTTACGGGCACTTTGGCCGCAACGACCTTGATCTTCCCTGGGAAAAAACCAACAAGGTTGAAGAACTTAAGAAAAAAGCTTCGGTTTTGGCCAAAAAGTAATGGGGCTGTCAATCGGAATAGTTGGCTTGCCGAATGTTGGTAAGTCGACGCTTTTTAACGCTCTTTCCAGAGCCAAGGCGCAAGCTTCAAACTATCCCTTTTGTACGATCGACCCGAATATTGGAGTGGTTGAAGTTCCCGATCCCCGGATCGATGCCTTAGTTAAACTATTCGATTCGAAAAAGATCGTTCCGGCGATCATCGAATTTTACGATATTGCCGGTTTGGTCAAAGGGGCCCATAAAGGGGAAGGTCTGGGCAATAAATTCCTCGCTCATATCCGCGAAGTCGATGCCATTGCCCATGTTGTCCGCTGTTTTTCCGCCGAGGATGTTGTCCATGTCGAAGGCGCCGTCAATCCTAAGCGTGATGTTGAAATTATCGAAGCTGAATTGATCCTGGCCGACCTGGCCACGATCGAAAAAAGGTTTGAATCGATCCGCAAAGCGATCAAAAGCGGCGACAAGGATATCCTCCGGACCCTTCACTTGCTGGAAAAGATCAAAGAGGTCTTGGACAAGGGCCAGCCGGCCAGAACGCTGGCCTCTGCCATGAGTTCGGACGACCTAAAACTCTTGCGCGACTTCTCCCTGATCACCCTCAAGCCGGTATTATATGTCGCTAACGTGGATGAGGATGGCAGTCCGGAACAATTAAAGGCCGTTGAGCAGATCGCCCGGGAGCAGGGGGCGGAGATCGTTAAGATCTGCTCCAAGCTGGAAGCGGAGATTGCCGAACTACCAACGGAAGAAGCTAAAGGACTGATGGAAGGGATGGGGATCTTGGAATCGGCCCTGGCCCAATTGATCCGGTCCAGCTACGCTTTACTTAATTTAATCACTTTCTTCACCGCGGGAGAAAAGGAAACTCATGCCTGGACGATCCAAAAGGGGACCAAGGCGCCGCAGGCGGCCGGGAAGATCCATTCTGATATGGAAAGAGGGTTTATTGCCGCTGAAGTGATCCACTTTCAGGATATGATCACCAGCGCGTCCTACGCCAAAGCCAGGGAAAAGGGCGTTTTACACACAGAAGGCAAAGACTACGTGGTCGAAGACGGCGATATTATCGTTATCCGCTTCAACGTTTAGGTTGTCTTTTTACTTCTTTTATGCTACAATATTAACTCGCTAACGCGAAATACCGATAAAATTCAATTGGAGGTTATTGCATTGAAGGCATATGAGTTGATTCTGATCATGGATCCGATCTTAGGCGAAGAGAAAATCGGTCAAATTATTGATAAAGTCAGCGAAAAGATCAAGACCTTAAAAGGGGAAGTCGACAGCGTGGAAAAATGGGGCGTTCGCCGATTAAACGCGGTTTTCAAAAAAGCCAAGCGGCAAGCCAATGGTTTTTATGTTTTGATCAGATTAAAAGGGCCTTCAAACCTCCCGGCCGAAGTTAAAGCCCTGTTAAAAGTGTCCGAAAATGTTACCCGCTACTTTTTGACCAACGCTTTTGTCCAGACTGAAGCGCCGGTCGAGAAAAAAGAGATCGCCGGAACACCGCTCGAAGCGGTAAATGTCGGCGAGATCAAGGGGCAGGCGGTTGGCGAATCTAAATAGGATAATTTTAGTCGGCAAATTGGTGGCCGAACCCGATAGCCGGGTGACGGTCAATGGTTTGCCGGTCACCAAGTTCAAGTTGGCGGTCGCGCAGTCGTTTGGCGCGAACGCCGTTGACTATATTGACGTTGTTGCCTGGCGAAAGCTGGCGGAAGAAAGTAAAGATCACTTGAAGAATGGCGAGCTGATCTTAGTTGAAGGCCGGATCCAGAACCGCTCCTTTGAGGGGCAAAACGGACAGCGACAATATGTGACCGAAGTCGTTGCCCGGAGTATCGTTCCTTTTGATCTGACGGCGAAAGCGCCAAAAGTTGCTAATGTTGCCGAGGAAGAATTGGCCGATCTCGAATCAGCCGAGGATCTCCCCTTTTAAACATGTATAACAAAGTGTTTTTAATCGGTAATTTGACCCGCGATCCGGAAACGCGCTATACCCCGAGTGGCGTGGCGGTTTCCAGGTTTGCTATCGCGGTCAATCGGATCAAAAAGGCCGGTGGCGACGAAGGCGAAGCGTCAACCGGGGGACAGGATGTTGATTTTATCAATATCGTCGCCTGGCGGCGATTGGCCGAGATTTGCGGTGAATTCCTGAAAAAAGGCCGGCCGGTCGCGATCGAAGGCCGACTGCAGATCAGAAGTTACGTTGGCAAAGATGGTCAAAAAAAGACGATGTCGGAAGTCGTGGCCGATAACATGCAAATGTTGGGTCGCAAAGGTGATTCACCGGAAGGGTCCGTAACGAAGACGGACCAGGATAAACCGGAAGAAGTCGTTCCCTTTTAACAGGAGAGGTGCAAAATGGCAGAAAGAGATAGAGAAAAAAAAGGTAAATCGTCCCAGTTCAAGAAGAAAAGACGCAAACCGTGCGTTTTTTGCATTGACGATAAAAAGATCGATTTTAAAGACGTGTCGTTTGTTCGCCGCTTTATGACCGATCGCGGGAAGATCGCTCCCCGCCGGCTCAGTGGTTGCTGCGCCCTGCATCAACGGATGATCGCCAAAGCGGTAAAACGGGCGAGAGAGGTCGGCTTAGTGCCGTACATGGTGGACTAATATGAAAGTAATATTTATTGAAGACGACAGAATAGAAAACGTTTCCAACGGCTATGCCCGCAATTATTTATTGCCCAACAAACTGGCGATTTCGGCCACTCCGGCCGCGATCATTGCCGCCGATAAAAGACGGGAACGGCGGAAGGTCCAGCTTGATAAACGGAAAGGCGAGCTCCAAGCGCTGGCGGCCAAGCTTTCAGCCATGGAGATCAACTTAAGCGCGAACGTTGGCGAGGGTGGAAAACTTTTCGGCACGATCACGACCGCCGATATCGCCGAAGCGATCAAACAGAACTCCGGGATCGAACTCGATAAGCGGAAGCTCGAACTCGCGGCTCCGATCAAGACGATCGGTGAATATCCGGTCCGGATTAGGCTGTTCCACGACATTATCGCGGCGCCCAAGGTTATCGTCGCCGCCAAGTAGCGTGCGTTCTCTCCGGGAGAAAATAGCGGCCCTGCCGAATTCCCCGGGGGTTTACCTGTTCAAAGATAAAAGCGGGACCGTGATCTACGTCGGCAAGGCGAAGGCGCTCCGTCGGCGGGTCGCCTCTTATTTTAACCGAGAACCAGAGTTAAAGACCAGCTTGCTGCTCCGTAAAATACGTGATCTGGACTACCAGCTGACGGCGTCGGAAATGGACGCCCTTCTCTTGGAAGACCAATTGGTCAAAAAGCTAAAACCCCGCTACAACATCGACCTAAAAGACGACAAAGCTTACCCATTTTTAAAACTGACCAAAGAAGAGTGGCCAAGATTTCTGCTTGCCAGGCGCAAAGAAAACGATGGCTCTCATTACTTTGGTCCCTATACCGGCAATATGGCCAAAGAGATCGTTCGTTTGGTCAAAAAAATATATCCGTTACGATGGTGCAAGACCTCCCCGTTAAAAACAAAGGAACAACCTTGTCTTTATTATCGGATCGGGGTTTGTTCCGGTCCGTGCGTTGGCAAGATCAGCCGGTCAGATTACCTTCAGATCGTTAAGGGGGTCAGACTTTTATTGAGCGGCAACCTGAAAAAGGTCAGCGCCAGCCTGGAAGAAGAAATGCGGCTGGCTTCGAACGGACAAGACTTTGAAAAAGCGGCTTTGGCCCGGGACCGCCTTCAGTTTGTCGAGCGTTTAGCCGAAAGGAAGGGGCACGCCCTGAGCGCGGAACAAGAGGACCCGAAAGCCATGATCAAGCTCCGGGAGGCCCTGGGCTTGCCGGTGCTGCCGGCCAGGATCGAAGCTTTTGATATTTCCAATACTTTGGGCTCTAATATTGTCGCGTCGATGGTCGTTTTTGTGGACGGGGTCCCTTTTAAGGACCATTATCGCCGGTTTAAGATCCGTTCCGTTCAGGGAAAGCCGAATGACGTTCAATCGATGAACGAGGTTGTCAGCCGGCGCTATGGGGGTGGATTGGCGAAGCAGCTGCCGTTGCCCGACTTGATCCTGATCGACGGTGGGATCCCCCAGCTTAATAGCGCCCAAGCCGCGGTGAAGTTTACCCAGGCGGTTAATATCCCGATGATCGGTTTGGCTAAAAAAGAAGAAGAAATATTTATCCCGGGACGGACCGAGCCGATCGTTCTGGGGCGGCAATCGGCGGCATTGCAGCTGCTGCAGCGGGTCAGGGACGAAGCCCATCGTTTTGCCGTTTCATTTCACCGGATAAAGAGAAGAAAAGGCCTTTTTCGGTAACCTTGAGAGTGTCGGATAATTATGATAACATCTATAATTCATGAGGTTTCTTGGGATAATTATCATCCTGTTCATTACGGGACTTTCCTGGCAGATCAGCGTAGCGGACGAAACGACGCCGGTTGACGAGCAAACAAAGCTGCGGACGATCCGTCAAGCGCTGGAAGAGAACAAGGAAAAGTTAAAGCAAACCCGGGAACAGCGGCAAGAAGCGCTGGGGAAGCTGGTCGTGGTCAGCCAGCAGCTTAAAAGCGCGAACCGAAAGATCAATATGGCCAAAGAGAAGATCCAGACCAACGAGCAGGAGATCGGCCAATTGACGGTTGAGCTGCGCAAGACCGAAGCGGAGATCAGCAAATCTTCGGATGTCCTGCGCAAGCGGGTCCGCGAAGCGTACATTAACGGTCGGGTTAACTATCTCGACCTTTTTCTGGGATCCCGGTCGATGTCCGATTTTTTGAACCGGTTCTATTTTTTTCAGCGGGTCATCGAAAGCGACGCGGCCCTGATCAGCAAGACAAAAAGTTACTTGAGCGTCTCAAAAGTCAAGAAAACTGTTTTGCAGGACCGGACCAAAGAGATCAAGGAATTGGTCGTCGTCGTGGCCAGCGAAAAGGACCGTATCGCTCAGCAGCTGCAAGAGAAAAAGCGGTTGGCTGACGAGCTTAAGGACCGCGAAAAAGAATACGAAAAGAAAGTCGCCGAACTGGAACAAAGCTCAAGAGAGCTTGAGGTCATGATCCAGAAAAAGATGTCTGAGCGGACCGGCGCGGCGATCAAGAGCACCGGAACATTTATGTGGCCATTGCGGGGGAGGATCACGCTGCGATTTGGCGTCCGCCACCGGATCCAGGGGCGGCATACCGGGCTTGATATCGCGGATCGTTATGGCGCGCCGATCGTGGCGGCTGATTCTGGTGAAGTGATCTTTGCCGGCTGGTGGGATGGGTACGGGAAAGCGGTTGTTATCGACCATGGACGGGGCTTAGCGACCGTTTACGCGCATCAGTCGAGGATCTACGCGACCGTCGGCTCAAAGGTTATCAAGGGACAAACGATCGGGTTGGAAGGGAGCACCGGCTATTCGACCGGGCCGCATCTTCACTTTGAAGTGCGGCGCAACGGGACTCCGGTCAACCCATTGAAATATTTACCTAAGTAGGAGGAACGTCATGAGGAGTAAAAGGAAGCTTCAGGTCGGGATCGCGATTTTCTTGGTATCGGTGACCGCGTTTTTTATCGGCAAGGTCGTGGCCCAGGGGGAATTTGAAAGAAAATTCGAGGTTTATCTGCAAGCCCTGGACCTGGTCCGGAACGAATACGTCGACAAAGGGGTAGACAATCAGAAATTGGTCTACGGTTCGATCCGCGGGATGCTGGAATCCCTGGACGATCCTTATACCCGTTTTCTTGAGCCCCAGCCGTATAAAGAGATGAAGATCCGGATGAGCGGACAATATTTCGGGATTGGGATCTATATCGGCATGAAAGACAACCAGTTGGCGGTAATTGCTCCGATCGACGGTACTCCGGCCGATAAAGCGGGCCTGCGCTCCGGCGACCGGATCGCCAAGATCGACGACAAAGATACCAAACACATGGCGCTCGATGAAGCCGTCAGTATGATCCGCGGGCCGCGGGGGAGCAAAGTCAAGCTGGCGATCTGGCGGAAAGGTTGGAAAGACACCAGGGATTATTATCTCAGCCGGGAAAAGATCGTGATCAAGAGCGTGGTCGTCAAGCGCTATGAGCCCAATATCCTCTACATTAAACTGAACACCTTCGAGAATATGAACGCGGCCCGGGAATTTGAAAAAGCTTTGCGGGAAAATCGCGACTGCGATGGACTGATCATTGATGTCCGCGGCAATGGCGGCGGTTTACTGCAAATGGCGATCGAGATCGGCAGCATGTTCGTTCCTAACGGGACGATCGTGCAGACCGTTGACCGGGAAGGAAAACGGGAGCTTTTAGAATCGACCGGGCGGGTGATCTGGAAAAAACCGGTCGTGATGCTGATCAACGAATCTTCGGCGTCCGCTTCGGAGATCCTGGCCGGGGCGCTGCGCGACCATAAGGTCGCGACCTTGGTCGGCGCGCATTCTTTCGGAAAGGCTTCGGTCCAGAATGTCCGCCAATTGCAGGACGGCTCGGCCCTTTTGCTGACGATCGCCAAATACCAGACCCCGAATGGCGAAGATATTAATAAGCGCGGTATTTCCGCTGAAGTGATCGTCGCGATCCCGACGGTAGAAGCGGATGACTTGGAATTGCCGGATGAAAAGAATAAGAGCAAGAGCGTTTATCTCGACGCCCAGTTGAAAAAGGCGATCGAAACCTTGAAAGAAAAGATCGCCAAAACCGGAGAATAATGCCTGAGATCGAAATATTAGATTCTAAAGAACGGGTTGCCGAAGTCGATCGCGGCAAAATGCTGTCCGTTGTTGAACAGATCCCGGAGATGATCGACGCGGCGTTAAAATTGCCGTTGCACGGCGAGCTATCCCCTGGGGCGGAGATAAAACAGGTGATAGTTGCCGGAATGGGTGGTTCGGCGATCTCTGGCGAGCTGGCCGCCGATTTATTCCCCGCGCAATGTCCGATCGTCGTTAATCGAAATTATAATTTGCCCCAATACGTCGGGAGCGAAACGGTCCTGATCGCGCTCTCATATTCAGGCGAGACGGAAGAAACCCTCTCCGTCGTCCGCCAGGCCGAAAGCCGCGGCGCCCGGATAATTTGCGTTACCGGCGGCGGGAAATTGAACGAACTGGCCGCGCAAAAGGGTTGGCCACTGGTCCTAGTGCCGACTGGCTTCCAGCCGCGAGCCGCTTTGCCTTATCTGCTTATCCCCCTTCTTTCAATACTCGGCAAATTAGGGGTTATTCCCCCGGTTGAAGCGGAGATCGTTAAGGCTTTGCCTTTGATCAAAAAATTGCGGGATGAATATGGAGAGAATAACCCCGCCCGGAGCAATCCGGCTAAACAGTTGGCCAAGAAGGTGGCTGGCCGGGTCCCGGTGATCTTTGGCGCGACGGGGACGACCGGCGCGATCGCCACCAGGATAAAAAACCAGTTCAACGAAAATACCAAGAGCCCGGCTTTTGCCAGCGTTTTTCCGGAAGTTAACCACAATGAAACCGCCAGCTTCTTTGTCTTGCAGAGGGAAAAGCATAATTTTGCTTTGATCGTGCTGCGCGATGAAGCGGACAACGAAAGAGTGAAAAAACGGATCGAGATCACCAAGTCGCTGATCAGTCCGCAATTCGGCGGCGCGATCGAACTTGTCGCCCAGGGGAAAAGCGTCTTTGCCCGGGCGATGTCGCTCATCATGCTGGGAGATTTTGCCAGCGTTTACGCGGCGATTGGCCAGGGTGTTGACCCGACCACGATCGAAGCGATCGTTCGCCTGAAAAAGGAGATGTCGAGATGAAGGCGGTGATCATCGCGGGTGGTTATGGCACCAGACTGCGCCCCCTGACCTATAATACCCCCAAGCCGATCGTCCCGGTTGCCAACCTTCCGTTCGTTCTGCATCAAATAGAGCTCTTAAGACGACATGGCATCAAAGAAGTTGTTCTTAACCTTCATTACTTGATGGGAAACATTCAGGACATTCTTGAAGACGGCAAAAAGCATGGAGTGAAGATCCATTATTCGATTGAAAAATATCCGCTCGGAACAGCCGGCGCGGTCAAGAACGCCGAAGAATTCTTCGATGACGAGCCGTTGATCGTCATTAACGGCGATATTTTAACCGATATCGACCTGACCGCGATGATCGCCCTCCACAAGAAGAAAAAAGCCAAGGTTACCCTCTCCCTGACCAGGGTTGAGGACCCGACCGCTTATGGGCTGGTCCTTGCCGACCATGACGGTCGGATCACCCATTTTGTCGAGAAACCGAGCTGGGAAAAGCTTTCGCTTTACGCGAGCTACGGCGCGACCGACCGGATCAATGCCGGCTTTTACGTGATAGACCCGTCGGTCTTTAAGGATGTTCCGAAAGGGAAAGAACATTCGTTTGAGCGCCAGCTTTTCCCCTCGCTGCTTGAGGCCGGGGCGCCAATGTATGCTTATTATTCCGACCGCTACTGGATCGATATTGGCAAGCCGTCGCAATATCGCCAAGCTCACGAAGCGATCTTGCGCTCGGAAGTCGAGGTTAAACTTGGCGGCGCCAAAGACGGGCATGGCGTTTGGCTCGGCGAAGGGGTCAAGATCGACAAGACCGCGAAAGTGGTCGGGCCGACTTTGATCGGGGACAAGGTCGTGGTCGGTCCGGAAACAAAAATAAATGAATATTCGATCATTGGCCATGACGTGACGATCGGCGCTGAATCGCTTTTAGAAAGAGCGATCGTCTGGCAGGGGAGTAAGATTGGCAATCATGTTAATCTTAGCGGCTGTATCGTCGGCTTCAATTGCACGATCAAAGATGACGTCAGGATCGGTGAAGGCGTTATCCTAGCGGACAACTCCGTTATCGAGAGGGGATCAATAATTAATGCTTAATATTATTACCGGTGCGGATGTCGAAGGAGAAGTTAAAAAGCTGATCGCCAGGAAAAGCTTGAGTGGAACATTCCCGGAAGAAAAAATAGTTAAGGAGATTATCGACCGGGTCCGCAAGGAAGGGGACGCCGCGTTGATCGATTACTCCCGGAAATTTGACGGCGTGGAGATCCTGCCGGGCAAAATCAAGATTGGCGAGCAAGAGATCAAAGAGGCTTACAACAAGGTTAAGATCGGGTTTTTGGACGCGCTAACGAAGGCGATCCAAAATATCACCGCCTTTCACAAGAAACAGCAGAATGATGAGTGGTTCGAAACGTTGCCCCAGGACGTGATCCTTGGCCAACGGTTAGTTCCCCTGGAGCGGGTCGGGGTTTACGTCCCGGGTGGTCGGGCGGTCTACCCGTCGTCAGTCGTGATGAATGTGGTTCCGGCCAAGGTTGCTGGGGTTAAAGAGATTATCCTGGTCTCGCCGCCGCCGATCAGTCCCTATGTTTTGGTCGCGGCGCATGAAGTTGGGGTCAACGCGGTTTATCAGGTCGGCGGCGCGCAAGCGATTGCCGCTTTAGCCTACGGAACCGAGAGTATTCCTCAAGTCGACAAGATCGTCGGGCCGGGGAACGTTTACGTGATGCTGGCCAAAAAACAGGTTTTTGGCGTGGTCGGGATTGAGAGCCTGGCCGGTCCGTCCGATGTTTTGATCGTGGCCGATGACGACGCCTTTCCGGAGTTTATCGCCGCCGACCTTCTGGCCCAAGCGGAACATGGACCGGGCTCGGTCGCGATCCTGATGACGACTTCAAAACCGATGATCGATGCCGTTCAAAAAGAACTCGCGGCGCAAAAACCGAAACTTTTGCGACAGGAAATAATCGAGAAGGCGGAGATCTATTTGTTCCACGTGGAAAGCTTAGGCAAGGCTATTGAGTTATCAAACAAGATAGCGCCGGAACATTTGGGGCTGGAGATCGGCTCTCCCCAAAGAGTTTTAGAAAAAGTGAAAAATGCCGGAGCCGTATTCCTGGGGCCGCATTCACCGGTCGCGGTCGGTGATTACATCGCCGGGCCGAACCATGTCTTGCCGACCGGCGGGACGGCGAGGTTTTCTTCTCCCCTTGGCGTCTACGATTTTATCAAGCATCAAAGCATCATTGGTTACACCAAGCCGGCGTTAAAGAGCGTTTGGAAAGATGTAAAGTTCTTGAGCGAGATCGAAGGATTGGACGCCCACGGCCGGTCTATGGACGTTCGATTCTCTTAAGCAGTTCCAGGGCATTGTCGCGGACAACCTTCAGGCCTTCTTCTTCGTTTAATCCCGCTTCAAGGCAGATCTGCAAGGCTTGTTCCTGGGTGATCAAGTCTTTTTCGGTGTGACAATCGGTGTCGACGATAAGTTTCGCGCCGGCTTTCCTCGCAAGTTCCGCCACGTGGCGGTTAGTCGAGTTGTGGCCGTGTTTGGCCGTTAATTCAAGATAGACCCCATTTTTAGCCGCTAGAAGGGCGTCTTCTTCGGTGAGGTGCCCGGGATGGGCCAAAATGTCGGCGATCCCACAAGCTAGGACGGCGGCGTGATTGGTGCCTGGATAGACCATTTCCACCGGCGATTCGCCATGGACGATGATTATCTTCGCCCCTAATTTTCTCGCTTTATTTGAATATTGTTGAATATCGCGTGGTTGAACATAACTTAATTCGACGCCGGGGAAAAACTTGATCGGCAGTTTACCCTTGGTCTCCTTTTCAAATAAGACCAAGGCTTTGATCACCGCCTCCAGGTTCGATTCGTCAACGTGGTCGGTAATGGCCAGGGCAAGGTGATCTTTAACTTCGGCTTCCCTGACCAGCGCGGCCGGCAGAAGCATTCCATCGCTGAAAATGGAGTGGGAATGAAACTCAATTCTTTGCCCAATATCGCCCATAAAGCTATCGTAGCACATTGTGTGAAACTCGCCAATAGTTTGCTATACTTATAGCGTCATGAGTCTTATGCGCGTCAAGCCAGCCGTCTCCCTCAAAGGAGCGCTCGAAATCCCCGGAGATAAGTCTATTTCTCACCGGGCGATCATGCTTGGGGGAATTGCCAAAGGGGAGACAGTGATCAGCGGTTTTCTAGGCAGCGCCGATTGCTTGGCGACGATGGATTGCTTTCGGAAGCTGGGCCTGAAAATTCACGCCGATAAAGGCCGGGTGATTATTCAAGGAAAAGGCTTAAACGGTTTGACCCAAACTCACGAGACCCTATATGCCGGGAATTCCGGCACCACGGTCCGCTTAATTTCCGGGATCCTGTCAGGGCAACCCTTTGTTTCCAAGATCAATGGCGACGATTCGATCCAGAGAAGGCCAATGGGCCGGATCGCTAAGCCATTACGTTTAATGGGGGCAAGCCTTGAAGGCCGCGGCGAGAATGGCGAGATATTTCCGCCGTTAAAGATCATTGGCGGGGATTTACATGGGATAGATTACGAGCTCCCCGTCGCTTCGGCCCAAGTTAAGTCGGCGGTTTTGTTGGCTGGGCTTTTTGCTTCTGGGGAGACTGCCGTGATCGAGAAAAACATTTCCCGCGACCATACCGAACGAATGCTCGCTCATTTTAACGCTAAAATCATCGTGAATGGCGGAACCTCCCGCGTTAAAGGGGGGCTTGAATTTAGCGGGGCCGAAGTCGACGTTCCAGGTGATATTTCCTCGGCCGCTTTTTTCCTGGCGGCGGCGACAATTGTTCCCGGCTCGGAATTAGTCGTTAAGAATGTTGGCGTTAATCCGACCCGTACCGGAATTCTCGATGTTCTGCACCGGATGGGGGCAAAGATCGAAGTCCTGAACGAAAGATTGATCTCCGGTGAGCCAAGAGCGGATATTCTGGTCCGTTCGGCCAGCCTGAAAGGAATTTTGATCGACGGCGGGATCATTCCCCGGATAATCGATGAAATACCGATTATCGCGGTCCTGGCGTCGCAAGCGGAAGGGTTTACCGAGATCCGCGGGGCTCGCGAACTGCGGGTCAAAGAGAGCGATAGGATCAAAACGATCGGTTCCGAGCTGAGAAAATTTGGCGTTACGGTCGAAGAGCTGGAAGATGGGTTGAGGATCTTAGGGCCGGCGAAGCTTAAAGGGGCGAAGATCATCAGTTTTGGCGATCACCGGATCGCGATGTCGATGGCGGTCGCCGGGTTGATCGCGGACGGGGAGACGGTGATTGAAAATACCGACTGCATCGAGACCTCTTTTCCGGGCTTTGAGCGTTCGCTAAAGAAGGTCGCGGCATGAAACACGAA
>JBAZMB010000023.1:0-15810 GCA_041649975.1 Candidatus Margulisiibacteriota bacterium
AGCGGGAACAGGAGCCGCCGGCTTTGGCGCTTGTTTAACGACTGGTTTTTCAACCGGTTTTACGATCGGTTTTTCGACCGCTTTAACGACCGGTTTCTCGACTGATTTAACAACCGGCTTAACAACTGGCTTCTCAACGGCTTTAGGAGCCGCTTTCGGTTTTTCTACAACCGGCTTCTCTTCAATTTTTTTAACAACCGCTTTAGCCGGAGCTTTGTCGGTCTTTTTAACCGTTTTTTCGACCGCTTTTTTGGGAGCTTTTTCGACCGCTTTTACTTTCTTAACCGCGGCAGTCGGCTTTATTTCTTTTGGTTCACTATCTTTAATCTTTGCCACTTAATTCCCCTTAGCTTTTATTTTGGCGACCGCTTCCGGCGGCACGGTCGAGTTGGCCGCTTTCACGGAAAAGCCCATTTCCCGCAGCTTCGAGATCATGTCACTGCTGGAAAGTTCCAGCTCTTTCGCCAATTCATGGACTTTATAATTTTCGGTCGGCGCGGCGGCGCTGGCCGGCGGGTTTTCCCGCCCTTCCGAGATCAGGTCGATCTTCCAGCCGGTCAATTTAACCGCCAGCCGGACGTTTTGCCCTTCTTTGCCGATCGCCAGCGAGACTTCCTTATCGGAAACGTGGACTTTGGCGCTTTTTTCCGCTTCATTCAATTCAACTTTATTAACTTTCGCCGGGCTAAGCGAGTTGGAAATAAAAGTTTTAGGGTTATCGCTCCATTCCACGATATCGATCCGTTCGGGGCCCAATTCGCGGACAATGTTCTGGATCCGCTGGCCCATTTTACCGACGCAGGTCCCAACCGCTCCAACGTTCGGATCGTTGGAGAAGATCGCGACCTTGGTCCGTTTTCCAGGTTCTCTGGCGATCCCTTTGATCTCCAGGATACCTTCTTTGATCTCGGGTACTTCCATTTCAAAGAGCCGCCGGACGAGGTTGGGATGAGAACGGGAAATAATGACCAACGGTCCTTTGGAGGTTTTTTTGGTTTCAACAATGTAGAACTTGACCCGGTCGCGTTCCCGGAAAGCTTCCCCGGGGATCTGTTCGGTGACCGGCAAGATCGTTTCCAACCGGCCAAGGTTGACCAGGTAGCCGCCGAATTCTTTCCGTTGAACGATACCATTGACGATCTCCCCCTGCTTTTTGGTGAACTCGTCAAAAGTTTCTTCTTTTTCGGCTTCCCGTAACCGTTGAATAATGACCTGTTTGGCGGTTTGGGCGGCAAAGCGGCTAAAATCGGCCGGGGTAACGTCTTCCGGGTCGGCCCCTTCAACGATCTTTAAAAGCTTGACCTCCCCATCTTCCGAGATGTGGACATCAATATTATCCCCTTCATTAAATCTTTTCTTCGCGGCCGAAAGGAGAGACGCTTTAATGGTTTCCAAAAGGACCTCTTTGGATAGACCCCGTTCCCTTTGGATCTCTTCCAGCATCGCCCCAAAATTTTCAATCTTCATTTTATCCCCCTATAAACGCAAAAGTGGGAAGAAAATCCCACTCCTTTCAATAAAATTCGACTCCCGTTGAATGCACAAGAATTATAGCAACCGCCTATTCCAATGTCAACCAAACCAAGATACAAGGAGGGTCGGAATAAGCTCCGACCCTCCTCAAAACAGCCTGAATTAAGCCAGAAACTACATCATATCGCCATAGCCGCCGCCACCCGGCATTGCTGGCATCGCCGGTTTATTATCTTTATCCGGCATCTCGGCAACCAACGCTTCGGTGGTCAGGAGCATGGAAGCGATCGAAGCGGCATTCTGGAGCGCGGAACGGGTAACCTTCAGCGGATCAACAATCCCGGCCTTGAACATATCGGTATATTCAAGCGACTGGGCGTTGAAACCGATCCCGGCCTTTTCCTTCTTGACCCGTTCGACGACCACGGAACCTTCTAACCCGGCATTGAACGCGATCTGCTTGAGCGGCTCTTCGAGCGCCTTGAGCACGATCGCTGCGCCTACTTTTTCATCACCTTGCGCGCCGGCCCAGAATTCCACCAGTTTCGACTTCGGATCGGAAACAATGTGGACAAAAGCGGAACCGCCCCCCGGGATGATCCCCTCTTCAACCGCGGCACGGGTCGCCGACAGGGCGTCTTCGATCCGGTGTTTCTTTTCCTTCAGCTCGGTCTCGGTCGCCGCCCCGGCTTTGATGACCGCGACACCGCCGGAGAGTTTGGCCAACCGCTCCTGAAGCTTTTCCTTATCATAGGAAGAGTCGGAAGCTTCAACTTCTTTCTTGATCTGGGCGATCCGGTCCTTCACCGCTTTGGCGGTGCCGGCCCCTTCAATGATCGTGGTCGATTCTTTCCGAATGACCACTTTCTTAGCCTTACCCAACCAAGCGTCACTGATATTTTCGAGGTTCATCCCCTTCTCTTCAGCCACGACTTCGCCGCCGGTCAGGACCGCGATATCATCAAGCATCGCTTTCCGCCGGTCGCCGAAACCCGGAGCTTTGACCGCGACGGCGTTAATGGTGCCGCGCAGTTTGTTGACGACCAGGGTCGCCAGGGCTTCCCCTTCGATCTCGTCAGCTAGAATGAGCAGCGGACGACCGAGCTGGACGACCTTTTCAAGGGTCGGCAGGAGGTCTTTGATCGCGCTGATCTTCTTGTCGCTTAACAGGATGAAACAGTCTTCAAGGACGCATTCCATTCTTTCCCGGTCGGTGACCATGTATGGAGAAGCGTAGCCTTTATCGAACTGCATCCCTTCAACCACGTCCAAAGTCGTCTCGATCCCTTTTGATTCCTCAACCGTAATGACCCCGTCCTTGCCGACTTTTTCCATCGCGTCGGCGATCAGGGCGCCGATCACGGAATCGTTATTGGCCGAGATCGTGGCGACCTGGGCGATCGCTTCCTTGGAATCAACGGTCTTGCTGATCTTTTTCAGATCTTCGACCGACATGTCGACCGCCGTCTGGATGCCGCGTTTGATCGACATCGGGTTGGCGCCGGAGACGACATTCTTCAGCCCTTCCTTAAATATAATGTGGCCGAGCACGGTCGCGGTGGTCGTTCCGTCGCCGGCAATGTCATTGGTCTTGCTGGCAACTTCCCGCAGCAACTGGGCCCCCATGTTCTCGTACGGGTCTTCCAGGTCGATCTCCTTGGCGATGGTCACGCCGTCATTGGTGATCGTCGGTGAACCCCATTTTTTTTCTAAGACAACGTTCCGTCCGCGCGGGCCCAGAGTAACCTTGACCGCGTTGGCCACTTTGGCGACTCCTCTTTCGAGCTTTTTCCACGCTTCATCTCCAAATAGTATCTCTTTCGCTCCCATGTATAGTCGCCTCCTTTATGCTTTGATCGCTAAAATGTCCCTTTCGGACAAAATAATAAATTCTTCGCCTTCAACTTTGACCTCGGTCCCGCCGTACTTGCTGTACAGGACCTTATCGCCGATCTTTACTTCGTGCGGAACTTTCTGGCCATTGTCCAAGATCCGTCCGGTCCCTATCGCCACGATCGTCCCTTCGGACGGTTTTTCCTTAGCCGTTTCAGGGAGAACGATACCGGACTTGGTCTTGATCTCTTCCGGGTCCTGCTTCACTACCACCTTGTCGCCAATCGGGGTTAACTTCGCCTTTGCCATACCTGAACTCACCTCCTCGAAAAATAAAATTATTTACGACGCTTTATTAGCACTCTCCATGCGCGAGTGCTAACATCTTAGCATGAGGGTATTTTTCTTGTCAAGCGGAGTGGAATAAGAGACGTAATATCAGTATGTGTCTTTGATCACCACGGCAACATTATTGTTATTGGCCAGTTTAAAACCGAAGAAGTCCTTAAAACCATAATATCCCCAGGGGGTTTGTCCGCTATTCTCGGAAACCTCTACCCGGCAACGGTCCAGCTTATCCACGTTAAAAGCGATCTTCCCGCTTTTGGTCGAAACGGTTTCCGAGATCCCTTTTTCCAGCTGGGTTAACGTAACGTTTACTTCCCGGTCTTTGCAAAGCTTGCCGTTTTCATAAACGACATTAACCACAACCGGCATTTTCTCGTTCTGAATAAGATTAGCGCCGATCCGTGGGATCGCTTGCGCGGCGGAAACGGTGAAGGCAAGCGCGGCAATCAAAAATATTTTGCTCATTGGCAAGACCTCCTTGGAACGATCGAACGTATTTTAGCATACCGCCGATCGATGTCCACTACTCTATTGCGCGCGAAAAAAAAACTGGTTATACTAAGATAATGTTTATTGGAGTTGACCTTGGAGGAACGAAGATCGCCGCCGCGCTGGTCGCCGAGACCGGCAAGATCGTCACGGACGTCAATATCCCGACCGAAGCGGCCAAAGGGAAAAAGCACGTCATCGGGGCGATCGAAAAAGCGATCAGCCATTTGATCTGCACCAGCAAAGAACCGGTCAAAGCGATCGGCCTCGGGGTCCCCGGCCCGATCCTCTACGAAAAAGGGATCGTCATCGGCCCCCCCAACCTACCCGGCTGGAAACAGGTTAACCTCAAACAAATCCTGGAAAAAGAGTTCAAGCTCCCTGTTTACGTGGATAACGATGCCAACTGCGCCACCCTGGCCGAAGCGAAGTTCGGCGCCGGGGTTGGACGTAAACACTTCATTTACATCACCGTTTCCACCGGGATCGGCGGCGGGATCATCATTGACGGCCAGCTCTACCGGGGAGCGAACGGTTCGGCCGGTGAATTCGGCCACATGATCATCGATCCCCAGGGGTTCACCTGCGGTTGCGGCAACGTCGGTTGTTTCGAAGCGATGGCTTCGGGAACCGCGATCCGGAAACGGGCCGGGATGGACGGCGCCTCCGTGGAACTCGCCGCCCGCCAGGGAGATAAGAAAGCGCTGGCGGTAATTGATGAAACCGCCCACTACTTAGCGGTCGGGATCGCCAACTTAGTGAACATCTTCAATCCGGAACTGGTGATCGTCGGCGGCGGGGTTTCCAAGATGCGCGAACTGATCTTAAATCCGGTCCGCCAAGAGTTCAAGAAATACGCCCTCTACCTGCCGGCCAAGTCGGTAAAGATCGTTGGAGCCAAGCTCGGCACCAACGCCGGCGTCCTCGGAGCGGCCGCCCTATGTCTATAGCGATCATCGACTACGGCGCCGGCAATCTCCGCAGCGTCGAAAAAGCGATCGCCAAGCTTGGCTTCTCCCCGGAGATCACCCGCGACCGGACAACTATCCGCAACGCCAAAGGGATTATTCTCCCCGGGGTCGGCTCTTTCGACCCGGCAATCAGCGAGCTCCGCTCCCTCGGCCTGGAAAGCGCGATCGAAGAAGCGCTCGCGGTCGGCAAACCATTTCTCGGCATCTGCCTCGGACTTCAACACCTGTTCGAATCTTCCGAAGAAGGGAAACTTGGCGGCCTGGGGATCCTAAAAGGGAAAGTGGTCCGTTTCGCGTTGTCCGCCCAGCCGGAATTGAGCGTGCCCCATATGGGCTGGAACCGCCTGATCGTCAAACGGCGCTCCCCTATTCTGGCCGGGATCGAGGACGGCAGTATGGTTTATTTCGCCCACACCTACCATGTCCAACCGAAAGATGATATAATTATTTCGACAACGACAGATTACGGCTATGATTTTGCCTCCTCTGTTTGGAAGGACAATTTGTTCGGCATCCAATTCCATCCCGAGAAAAGCGGCGAGGTCGGACTGGCCATCTTAAAAAACTTTGGAGGATTGTGTAAGTGAAATTTGAAGTTATTCCGGCAATTGACCTGCTCCAGGGAAAATGCGTCCGGCTTAAACAAGGGAATTACGGCTCGGAGACCATTTACTCGGCCGAACCTCTTGAAGTCGCCAAACGCTGGGTCGATGCCGGCGCCACCCGCCTCCATGTCGTCGACCTTGACGGCGCCAAGACCGGCATCGCCGCCAACATCGAGATCATCAAAGCGATCATCAAGGAAGTCTCCGTCCCCATCCAGATCGGCGGCGGCGTCCGCGACTTCAACCTTATCCAATCATTACTTAAGTTTGGCGCCGACCGGGTCATTCTCGGCACCACCGCCATCAAGAACCCCAATCTGCTCGGCAACGTCTGCGAAAAGTTCGGCGACAAGATCGCCGTGGCGATCGACGCCAAGGGTAAATTCGCGGCGGTCGAAGGCTGGATGTACGTCAGCAAGAAAGACACCCTCACCCTGGCCAAAGAAGCGATCGGGCTTGGGGTCAAGCGCTTCGTTTACACCGATATCAGCCGGGACGGGATGCTCGAAGGCCCGAACGTCGATTCGATCAAGAAATTCATGGACGGGGTTAAAGTCCCGGTCATCGCCTCGGGCGGAGTCTCCACCAAAGAAGACATCGAAAAGCTGAAAGAGATCGGCGCCGAAGGTTGTATCGTCGGTAAAGCTCTCTACGACGGGAAATTAAAACTCGAAGAGATCGTTTAAGCCATGACCAGTTTAAGTTTCATCAAATTATTTGAAGTTGAACTGACGAACTTCTGCAACGCGAAATGCGTTTTTTGCCCTAGAGATGCGTTAACCAGACCAAAGGGTTATATGTCTTTTGACTTATTTAAAACGATCATAGAAAAAGCCAAAGAACTAAATATCTCAAGGATGGTCTTTTCCGGCTTCGGCGAACCCTTTCTTAACAAGGACATTCTTTTATTTATTCAATATCTAAACCAATCCGCGCCTGCAATTGAGTTGGAGATAATCACTAACGCCTCGCTATTAACACCGGAAACGGTTGAAAAGCTGAAAACCGGAAAGATCGAAAGTTTAGTCATCAGTTTCAACGGGTATGACAAGAAATCCTACGAGAACACAATGAGAAATCTTTCGTATGAGACAACAATTGAAAACCTGAAATATCTGGCCGCTCACGGCGATCAATTATTGAATGTGGTCAAAGTTAGGCCGGTCGTTACCAAGCTCTTTGATCAGCCGGAGATCATGAAGACTCATCAGTTATTATTAAGCCTCGGATTTACTAATGAGCACCTGAAAGAAATGTATCTTTGCGCGAACCGGGGCGGCTATTTAAACAAGGAAGATATAACTGATGATTCGTTCCTCAAGGAAAAAGGGATAACGACCCTCTCACAGAATGATATTGTCTGCACCCTTTTCTTAAACACTCTGCAGATCGCCTGGAACGGGGATATCCTGCTCTGCTGCAATGACATTAATAATACCGCAAAAATAGGGAACATAGTCAACACCGATTTTGATGATATACATAAAAAAATCATCGCCTGCCGAACGCCTGGAGCAAAACCTGAGGTTTGCCTGAACTGTAACGCGCCATTTGTCTACAATTCCTACAAAAAAGCCAGCGAGTTGCGCTGATCGCCGTTTTTATCCGCCCGTTCGTTAACCAGGCTAATCCCCATTGATTTAGTATTATTCTGAAATTGACAACGTTATTTTTGTCGGATAGAATCATAAAAATGACATTTATTTACACTTGGGTAGATTTCAAGAAAATCATGGCCAAGGTCTTAACCGATTGGGATAAACTTGGCCTTCCCAAGGTTGACATTTCCAGGCTCAGCATCAAGCTGATGCCGTTGCGAAAAATCGGCCTTCATTCCCTGCTAACCTTCACAATTTCCCATGATGGCAAACCTTTAGTCACCTTGAAGATCCCCCGCTACAAAGAAGGAAAACACGCCTTTGAAGGGCTTCGCAATGAAGCGGTCCGGCTCAAAGAATTACGTGATAAGCACATTCTTTCGATCGAAGGGCCGCAACTTTTCCGCCTGATCGAGATCGACCGGGTGCCGATCGTCCTGACTCGCGCCTATGAAGGACGGATGCTTAACTATTATATCGACACCGAAGAAAACCTGAACAAGATCGGTCGTTTTATTAGGACAGGGGTCGATCTGTTGACAACCTTCAACGTCAGGACTAAAGGGAAGAAGATCACTCTGAACGACAATTTTATTGAACAGCACTTGCGACAGCCGGTTAGAACGGCTCTCGAATACTATCCCAACCAGATCGCTTATCTGGAAAAATACCTGAGCCTATTTTTAGCTAAACGCGAGTGGACTGGACTGATCGTTCCAGAAGTGATGGTCCATCACGAATACAATCCCTGGAACATCCTGCTGACCCCCGAAGGGGACTTGCTTCTGCTGGAGTGGAAAGATTCCCATCGTGGCGGGCTCCCTTTTCTCGATCTTTACAACTTTTTTATGGTGGCCTTCCGGATCATGTACTATGGCGAAACGAACGAGGCCCAGCAGCGGACCCTCGATCAGCGACAGGCCCGGGCCAGTTTTCTGCTCCATGAATTCCGTGATTCGGCAAAAAAATACTGCCTCGCTTTGGGTTGCTCCGAAAAAGTCCTCGATCTTTTTTTTCTGATCTTTGCTATTGACCAGGCCAATTTTTTTATTAATGAAAAGCACAGAGACATTCACTATGCCGAATCGTGGCTGTCTCTCCTAACCAACACAGCAATTACCAATTGCTTCGTCGATCATTTAAGCCGGGAGATCCGATGAAAAACCGCGACCAGACTAAATCGAACTTTGACGGCGACGCGCGGAATTCTGACGAGCGGATCTTAAAATACGTTCCAGGCTACCTCGTGGAACTCCTCTGGACGCGCTATCATTTTGCCGCTTTCGGCGGCTTTAAGGGCGGCAAGTAAATGCTCCGTTTCCCCCCGCTCTTCGATCCGGCTGATAAAAGCCCAAATTACTTAACCTGGCGGTCGATCGTCCTGGCCCTGTTTGAGAACTTCAAGTTCAATTACGTTTCCCTTGGGACCTTGCCCAAACCAGAAGTTGAAAGCGATATCCATCCCGCCCAACTCCTGGCGGCGCTCCCATACTACCAACCCAAGGAACATTATTTCGGTGAAAAGGGTCACGTCCATTTCAATGAATTCATCGCCTACGGCTTGCCGCTGACCGACTACCCGATGGACGGGCTGACCGCGCCGCACCACTTCACCCTGGAGCAGTACCAATTCATCTGGAAAACACCGCTGATCAACGTCAGTAACTGGGAAGAGACCTTCCCGCTGATCTTTTCGACCGAACACAATTTCTTCCTGGAGAGCTGTAACTCCACCTTTCTTGAAGACCCGGAATATCTTGGCGACCAGGCATATCCGGTCATCGTCTTGGAACACGACAAGTATTTTACCGCTAAGTTCTTTAAGGCCAACAACCTGCCGCAAACCCTCCTCCGCAAAAATTTCTCGGCGCCGACTTTGAACTTTTGCTTAAAGATCTTTCAGGAAAGCGTCCTGATCATGGGGGGGCTGACCGAACTGTTCGGCTCTGACAAGAATAAGCAGCTCGAATTCCTTAAAAAATGGGACTATCCCGGTGGAGAGCGGACTAAAGGGGCCTCTCTTTTTCGCTTAAACCTGCTGGCCTTTCTCTACCTTAGCCTCCACCCGGCGGCGACGGTCCTTTGCTACGGGCTTTACCGGAATAAGTACGGCCTGGCGACCGACCGGCGCTCCGCTTTCTACGTCCGGACCGAAAAAGGGCTGGTCGCGCTGAAAGACTTTTTGAAAGAACAGGTTTACGCTTATATCAACACCCTGAATAACGATTTGAAGACTGGAGGGGACACGGTTGAAATCGTTAATAATATTAACGCGGCGCTGGACCTGGCCCGGATGTTCGGGATCGGTTACACCACGGAAGCAAAAAAAGGAGAAAACCCGCATATCAACGCGCCGGTCGATTTCACCCCGAGCAATCTAAATCCGGCGTTAAAAGAGGTTAATTTTGTCGTTGAACACTCACCCAATAGTCCGCTCTGGCGAATTTTTTACGATTTTTGCGGCGAGTGGTGGAACAGTGAAGAGATTGAACAGGTGATAACGGCTAAAGGTCCGCATTGGGAAAGGTTAAAAACACAGCCGCGGTCGGTCGCGGTCAGATTATTCAATAAAATTGCCGCTGAATTCTGGCGGAAAAACCTCGATCGTCTTCAACCCCCGGCCAATTTACTGCCGGGCCTCAAAGAGAATATCCGCAAGATCTTAGATTAGGCCGCCATCCTGGGGAACGGCTCCACCGGCTGGGCGGGCCCGCTTGGCCTGCTCCTGGGCATCGGTTAATTGCGCTTTAAGGACGCCAAGGCTGCGCCGCGCCTCACTCCCGGATGGGGTCAGAGAGATCGCGCTTGAATCGAGCATTTTCAGAAGATTGTCAACTTTGGTCTGCAATTTATTAAGCTGGGGCAGAGCTTCTCGCAATTTCTTCTCGTCAAGGGTCTTTCTAAATTTAGCCAGGTCTTTTTCGGCATCTTTGATCTGAGTCAAGAGGTTTTGGGTAATATCGTCACTCGCTTTTAGGGCAGTCTCGATCAATTGGAAATGACGATTCATCGTCTCTTCCATCGGATTATAACTTACGCCACCTTGAGAACCGCCAAAACCGGAAACTTCCATGTCACCCATATAGATTCCTCCTTAAGTCGCGACTTCAACCTTCTTAATTTTATCATAATTCCAAGGAATATTCGACTCCTTGGAGAGCCGATCCAGGATCTGCAGGGCGGTTTTCCGCTTGCTGCGCAGGTAGTTGGAATCCCTGGCCTGCAACGCCCCATCCATCATGTTCAATTCATGCTCGACTTCGGCAAAGACCTTGTCGTTCATCTTGTTCCGGATCGCTTCTAAGTCTTTATCGTCAAGTTCAACCCCCAATTTCACCAGGTTCCGGAGGACATTCTTGATCTTCTTTTCGGTCATCGTCCAGGCGGCGCCCTGTAATTTGGCGTAGGAAGCTCTTTCGCCAAACCCCTCTTCCAGCATCTGGATCAGCTTGAGCTTGGCCAGCTGGCGGCCTTCTTTCTCCAGACGGGAAAAGTCATCCATCTTGATCCCCAGTTTAACCAAACCATTCCTGGTCCTGATCATTTTGAAAGAAACCTCAAGATTCCCCCGCCAGTCGCCGCTGATCGCCCGCTGCATGTAGAGGACCCGCATCCTTTCCATCAGGATGTCTTTTTCTTCTTCCTCGCTGTACTGGTATTGTTGCCGTTCGCCCGAATCGCTGTTTTCCCCCATTTGGGCTTGCGCGGCCATATCATTCCCAAAGATCGGGATCAACCCCTGGTCGTTGATCATCTTGGAAGCGGCCTGCATGAA
The DNA here is from genome assembly GCA_041649975.1 of Candidatus Margulisiibacteriota bacterium. Classification (GTDB taxonomy): domain Bacteria; phylum Margulisbacteria; class WOR-1; order O2-12-FULL-45-9; family XYB2-FULL-48-7; genus XYB2-FULL-45-9. The sequence continues at coordinate 11,093 of JBAZMB010000023.1, forward strand.
GTTATTAACGTCAAAGCCGCACTTGCTGGCAACCTTAAGCAATTCGTTGATCTCCCGCTCCGCTTTGGCCGCTTCATCGCCGTCGGCAATCATCTTCTTGGCGACCGCGCGGGAAAGCTCGTCTTGCATGTAAGTATTAATTTCCTCTTTAGTCTGATTTGCGGCTTCAGTCACCGCGCCACCTAAGTGAGTGTTCATTCCGCCAAATTCCTTGCCGCCGATCCGCTCGTTGAGGTAGGCCCAGTCAGCCGCTTTCAGGACCCCGTTGTGGGCGATCATCTCTTCGATTTTCCCCTGGGCAAAGAGTTCTTTTTGGAACGATTCCTTGACCTGCTTCATCACTTCCTGGCGGACCGATTTGGCAATGTCGGCCCGGAACTTCATCAGTTCCCCGGCTTTCACTTTACCGCTTTCGACCAGGTTACTTTCCTGTTTCTCAACCTGTTTCTTCAGTTCATTCCCGCCATTGACCAGGAACTGGGAATAAGACTTTAAGTAGTCCCTGACTTCCGGCTGCCGCTGGCTATCGCTCTCTTCCCCGCCGCGTTCCTGGCTCCCTTTGTTGGAAGTTTTGCCGATCCGGCTGTTGGCCAATTTGATGGTTACCGTATCGTTGTAATCTTCTTTTCCTTCCGGGACCGCCTCTTCACGGGAAAACTTCCCCAATATCTTATCGGTAGAAAAAGAATCGCCAAGCTTGGTCATCAGCGCGGCCAGGAGCTGAGTCCCCGCTTTATTGCCGGTCGCCCCGTTTAAGGCTTGTTTAACGACGCTCTCGGTATTGCTGACACGGGTATCGCGGGCGTCCTTGATAACCTCTTCCTTATTAGCGTCGGAAACCCGGTCGGCCGCCGCCATATTGGCGGCGATCGCCTGTTGTTGGATGTTATTCTGCTGGACGGGCATTGTATTTCTCCTCTAAAGCCTTGGCTTCGGCCTGATATTTGGCCGCTTTCGCCTGGTTCCCTTTTCTGGCGTAGGCATCGGCCAAGACGACCCGCGGAATTATCTTATCCCTGATCGGATCGACGGTCTCTTCGTTTTTCTGAAGAGCTTCTTCCAGCAAAGCAATCGCCGGGTCAAGCTGTTCAACGCCGATCAATAAGGTCGCGATCACGCTTTTGGGCGCGATCGCTTCCGGATCAAGCGCCAGGACCTCTTTGGCCAGAGCGAAAGATTCCTTAAACTTTTTGATCTTCAGGCCGATCTCGGCCATTTTGATCAAGGAGTCTTTTTTCAACCGGCCATCGTAGCCGGAAAATTCGACCGCTTTGGCGTAAGTTTCATAAGCCTCAGTCAGGCGGCCGTCTTCTTTCAGCAGATCGGCCAATAAAAAACTCACGTAGGGATCATTGGCTTGATCGCGCAGGTGATTCTCGTACATCCGGTAATAGCGGGCTTTCTTCTCCGCCATCCGCTGGGCGGCCAGGAAGCGTCCCCAGTGATAGATAACGATCGGCAGGATCTCGCCATCCACGAATTTACCTTTGGCATCGACAACCTGCTCGTTAATGGTCCGTTCGAAGTGGATTCCCCTATCCCGCCGAAAAATCTTGGCCCGTGGATAACTGCTGCCGCGGACCGTTTGTCCATAGGGGGACTCCGTCATGATAACCTGATAGGCATTAACTTCGGGCGGCGCTTCTTGAAGCGTTTTTAACAGCGAGGCCAGGTCTTCTTCTTTAAGATATTCATCGGCATCGAGCCACATGATCCAAGAGCTTTTGGCTAGGGAGAGACTGAAGTTGCGGGCTGCGGCAAAATCATTGATCCATTCGAAATTGCGGACCGTCGCCCCAAGGTTTTCGGCGGTTTCGATCGTCGCGTCGGTCGACCCGGTATCGACGACGATCACTTCGGCGGCCAGCTTGACCAGTGCCGGCAAAGTTAACTTTAAATTATCCGCTTCGTTCTTGACGATCATGCAGATGGAAAGCATGTTTTCTCCTTTTAAGCGAACGCTTTGACTTCGGTTTTGTGGAGGCAGTCAAGCTTCTGGGTATTTTCGGTTATCTTATATCCTTTGTCAATCAACCGGGTAAAATCGTTGGAGTATCTTTCGCGCAGGCTTTCCGCTTTTCGAATGTAGGAATGGAGCCGTTCCAGCTTGATCAGCAGATCTTTTTTATCTGACCCAAGCATGTTCATTTCGTATTCCAGGTTCGACCGTTCGGCATAAAGCTCGGAAAGGACCTTGCCGAAAGCGAGGACTTTTTGTTCGACGAACCAAGCCGGCGAATACTCGTTCCTGATCCCAAGCCGTTCCGCCTGGACCAGGAGCTGGTTCTTTAATTCGTTAACGACCTTGTTCTGCGCTTTACTTTTTCTGCTCATATTAAGCGATCCCCACTTCCTGATAAGCTTCGGTCTCGACGACCTGGCGCATATTCCCCCGGTTCTCGCTCCGCATCGCCACCGTCACATCCTGCCGGACCTGTTGTAATTGTCCCTGTTCAACCCCCAGGATGGTTAAGCGATTGAAGATATTATCGATCGACCATTTGGCCATATTGGCCAGCGGCAAGTTCCAATGGAAAGTGTTGCGAAAAACCTCTTCGTACGATTGGAGAAGTTTCGAGGTTAATTGATCTTTGAATTGCTGAAGTTTTTCCTGCGCTCCGCGAGTGGAAACGACCGGTTGAGAAACAGTCGTCCGGGAAACAGTTGAGGTCGATAAAACCAAGCTATCGGCGACCCCGGTTTTTAGGTTGGCGTCCCCCTGGCTGTCCTTGTCCCAATTAAAGCCGGTTTCACGAGTTGAGTCACCGGACCGGAGCTCGCTGGCTTCCCGCGCGGCCAAGCTGTCGCTTGCCGGATTGCGGTACATCGCGCCGTAATATTTATCGGCGCTATTGCCAACTTGAGTTCCGATCGGTTGATTAGTAGTCATAATTAAACACCCTTCTCCTACTAATTATATCGGATTTTGAGGGGAAAAACTTGCATTATTCAAGAAGCATATTTAGGCTTTTTTAGCGGCTTTTTTGGGTCCCTGGGCGGCCGCTTTTCTGTCCGAACGAGCCTTTTCCGCCCGTTGAGCGTCACTTCTCTGTTCCAGTTGGACCTGGGCTTGTTTTCTAGCCATTTCGCCTTTCTTGGCCATGTTTTCGCCGAATTTATTGGCACTCTTAAAATTAGACTGGATCTTGCTCAGGTTTTTCTCGTCTTGAGCTTCATCGTTATTAATCCGCTCTTTCTCTTCCTCAAACTTTTCCTGCGCCCGTTTGTAGCGGAATTTCTCGGCTGATTCCATGAAGTTATAAACGTTCATTCTCGCTTTATCTTTGATCTCGCCGTAGCGGATCATATTCCCCAGCTCGTAGACCGCCCAACTGTTGGAATAAGGGGCCAAGTTGCCGCTCCGTCCCGCGATCTCCTGGGTATCCAAGCCGCCGATCAACATTCTGGTGTAGTTCCGGTGGTTGTAATAATCACCGTATGAATTCGGGTTAAGATAAGCCAACCCATATTTCGCTTTTAATGATTCATAAATGCCTGTCCATTCCGGGCTGCTTTCCTGATACTGACTGTCATCAGTTTTAATAAAGTTATTGCTCCGCATGTCATATCGCCAGTCAAAGTACGGACCGGCAACCCGGTCCCAACCGTAACTGCGGGCCGCCCCAGGATTAGAGATCGACCAAGGAACCTTGAGCCCGTTATATTCCACATAGCCGTTTTCCTGGTCCTTTTTAGTAAAATCAATCACCGGACCATAGCTTTCCGATTTCGGCATGTTGTTATAACCAGCCAAAACCTTATTTGCGCCAAACCACTGCTCCAGAAGCCATTTCGCCGCCTGGAGCTTTGCGCCATACCCCTGGAGACCGCTTGGTAAAGCGATATCTTCCGGTTTGGTATTAATAGTGAGGCCGGCCAAATTACTTCTTAAGAAAGTCATAACTGACGAGTTTAGAGGAATGCCCATCGATTCAATGAACCGGAACAAGGCCCCTTTGCCGCCGCTAAAGTCGCCGTCCTGATAATTCCTGGCCCCCAGGTCATTGGAAAACTGTTTGAAAGCGTAACGATCGAGGACCCCGGCGGAATAACCCCGGTGTTCGTCGGTCGCGGAAAACATCGCCATTTCGTTCAGGAAAAGATGCTGCATCTCAAAGAGGATCCGGAAAGCGTTGACGCCGTGCGACAACGCCGATCCGTTATGTTCGTTCATCCAGGAGTCAAAATGAGCCATCATCTGCTTGTCGTCCCAGGTCAGGGAGACCGGGCCAAAGATCTTTTCCGAAATGGAATAGACCCGGTTGCGGGCCTCGACCATAGTGGAAATCAAAAGGAACTTTTCCCGATCGGACATCGATAAATACGAGGCCCCGGTCCGATCCGGCTGAGTCGAGTTCAAGACGAGCTGATAAAAGCTCTGGTTCTGGTATTTATTGAGCATGGCGTTGACTTCTTCCCAGCTGGAACCGATCGAAGTCAGGAAAGAATTGATAAAGAACGGCCGGTTGACGTCGGCATCAAGCGAAGCGTCCTTGTCTTTCGGCGTTTTATTATTCGTAAAAAGAGCGGCTAAACCGCCGACCGGGGTCCGCTCTTCAAGATGGTTCCATTCCCGACCTTCGGCGACAAAATCGACGTTCCCCAGCCCGGTCCCAACTTTTTCCCCCCAGAAATACTCCCCCGCCGAGGCCCCAATGGGAAAATGGTTAGTGCTAAAAATCCAGTCGGTGTGCCAATTCCAGGCATTGTAACCCAGG
>JBAZMB010000024.1:0-15525 GCA_041649975.1 Candidatus Margulisiibacteriota bacterium
AACGCAGTCAAGCCGGTTCCTCCTAAGACGCCGCAACTGACAAAAAACAGGCTGGAGCTCCTGAAGAAAGCGCTCAACTCTAATTTGGGCCATAATCTCAGGGGGGTACTGGTCTTCGGCAGCACCGCCCGCGGTCAAGCCAGACCAGACAGCGACCTTGATATCATGTTGGTTTGCCAGACAACCAACCGTCACGAAGAAGAGAAATTTCTAACCACTCTGCGTTCCCAGCCGGATTGCCCGGAAATCCCGCTTCCGCCTACGCCAATAATTCTTGATGAGCCGGATATTTTTGCGCGGGAAGTCAGTTTAAAATTCATCCCTTTTCATTTATTGGAAAGGATCGGCATTAAAGTTTCCGGCGCGGGACTGGATCCCGGCAAAGCGTTTATCGAAGATTACGTAGTCGTCGCCAGAACGCCGCAAGAAGCTGAGCAAATTCGAGCCAAGATCGAAGCCAAGAAAGCGGAAATCCTAAAGCTTATTCAAAAGGGATCCGCCTCATAACCAGGGCGTCTTCGTTGTCAGGATAATACTGCTTCCGGGTACTGATCACTTTAAACCCGTACCGCTCGTAAACGCTTTTCGCCGTCTCGTTGGAAGCCCTAACCTCCAGAAAAAAGACATCCTCGTCATTTAGGACATGCTGCATCAGGCGTTTGGCGATCCCCTGCCCCCGGTAATCGGGGTCGACCGCCATGTTGATAATGTGGGTCTCGTCAAGGATCTTCTCGATCCCGATGTAACCGACAACTTTGTTCCCATCTTTAGCGACCAAGTATTTATGCTCGTCCTCGCGGAAGATCGATTCCGGCTTTGGGAACCGGAAACACTTCGCTTCGATCGCCACCACCTGGGATATCTCCTTATCTTTCAAGGGAATTATCTCGATCATGACCAAATTATATCACATGAAGATTTTTTCCTAACAAGTGAAATTATTTGATTTTCCTGATGAAATACATTCATGACAAAGATGCCAAACAGAATTCAATATTTATCTCCGGAAAAATCCCGCTTCCATTGCCAGACCTGGGAAATGACCGACTCCTCCAGGTTAAAGGCGACCGTCACCAGCCGGGGAGGCCGGATCATCAGCCTGCAGAAGAACGGCCATGAACTGGTCTATTCCAACCCCCGCCTTTTCGCGGAACTCTCCAAGTCCAGCCATTTACCGGAAAGACAAACGACAACCTGGCCGGAAGTCTTGATCGGCGGAGAAAAAACCTGGATCGCGCCGCAAAAGCTTTTTAACGGCGGGGTTCCTTTTATCGCGCCTGATCTTGGCGAATATAACGTCACCCAAATCGCCAACCGGGGACTGATATTAGAAAGTCCGGTTTGCCCGGAAACCGGTCTTCAGGTAATCCGCGAAATAACTTTCGGAACCCGCCCGGGAGACTTGATCGTCAGCGCGCATCTCGTTAACCTTTCCGGCAAAACACAAGCTTGCGCCCCCTGGAGTGTTTTCCAGCTCTTATTGCCGGCCCAAGCTAAGGTCGGACCGATCAACCAGCCGCCATTCGCTTTTCCAACTGAAGGCCGAGGGCTTATCCCGGCTGAAGTGGTCCAAGGAATTGATGAACATTACGCGAAGATCATGCTGCGCGAGCAGGGAGAGATCTTTAAGCTGGGCCTTCCATTTTTCCGCTCCATGGGGAGATTTAACGTCACCTTTCCGCAAATTAACGGCGAAACCAGACCGATCCAGCTACAAATATCTTTCCGTAATCTCAAAGAGGCCGCCTATCCGCATTATACCCGCGGCGAGCTATTTCAGGGGGCGAATTACTTTGAAGCCGAGGTGCTGGGCCCGCTGGAAAGCATCAAAGATGAGGGGCGAACCAGCACGCTTAGCCTCTATTTGAGGATCGACTAAGACTTAAATTCGCGGATGTTCGGTTGGTGGGAATAGTGAGGGACTAATTTCAGCAGATCGGCCCGCTCTCCGTTTTTAATCTTCTCGAGACCCAACCGGGCAACGTTGAGACCGTAAGGAATTGAATGGTTCTCTTCGGCAAATAAAAAATTATCGCCCAAACCGCACTCCTTCAAGCCCTTAGTATTACCGGCTAAGTGGATCGGTCCCGAGATCTTCTTTAATTTGTCCGCCAAAGCGCCGAGTTTAACCACTAAATCATCGGTCAGCCGTTGGAGTTTTCCTCCCTTGGCGCTGAACAGGGCAAAGTTATATTCGTCTGCCCGGGCATCAAGGACGACCGCCATGGTCCCTTCGATCTCAATTAAATTATAAGCGATCGCTTCCAGCGTGTTCACGCCCACGATCGGGATATTTAAAGCCTGGGCCAGCGATTTGGCGGCGGTGACGCTTCCCCGCAGTCCGGAATAAGAGCCGGGACCGATCGCCACGGCGACCGCTTCGATCTGCTCCGGTTCGATCCCCGCTTCTTTCACGTAGAAGATCACCCGCTCCGACTGGGCCCCGGCCACGGTCGTTTCCACCAAAACCTTGGTTTCGTCGATCAGGCCGATACTGACTACTTTAGTCGCGCCGCTAATCCCGAGGAGACGCATATTTCCCTCTCATTCTCATCGATCAATTTGATCTCGATCGTTTCTCTCTTCGCCGGCAAAAGTTCCGTCATCCGTTCCGCCCACTCGATCAGGCAAACCCCGCCCCGCTGAAAATATTCCTCGACCCCCAACTCTTCGATCGAGCCAAGGTCTTCCAGACGGTAGAGGTCAAAATGGTAAAGCGGCAAGCGCCCCTGATATTCATTAATGATAATAAAGGTCGGTGAAGTGACGTAATCTTTAACGCCCAGGCCGGCCGCGATCCCCTGGATCAAAGTGGTCTTCCCGGCCCCCAGGGTCCCGGTCAGCGCCACGACTTCGTTCGGCAACAAAAAAGCGCCGATCTGCCGGCCCAACTCGACCGTTTCCGCGGCGCTTTTTGTTTTCAATTTACCAGCGTTCGAAATCGTCCAGGCTCGCCCCTTTGATCTCTTTGAACCCGGGGAGTTCATCATCGTAAGTATCGCCATGCTCCGCTTTTTTCTCGTCGTAGATCATCTCGATCGTTTTTTCCAGGACCGGATGGATCACCCGCGGGGCGATCTCCCGGAGCGGTTTCAGAACAAAGATCCTCTCGTGCATCAGCGGATGCGGGATCTGCAAGTTATCGTCGGATACTATCATATCGTCGTACAGGAGGATGTCGATGTCCATCGTCCGCGGTCCCCACTCGAGTTCCCGTTCGCGGCCGAGCGCCGCTTCGATCTCCTGGCAGACATCAAGCAGTTTTTGCGGCGCGAGCTTGGTCCGGATCTCGACCGCGGCGTTGATGAACTTCGGCTGCTCGCTGTTCCCTTCCGGTTCGGTCTCGTAATTGGCCGAGCGTTTGGTCACCTGGATGTACGGGTTCTTTTCCAGCAGAAAACACGCCTGTTCGACATATTCCTCGCGGTCACCGACGTTGGAACCGAGCCCGAGATAAGCCATCACCAAGCCGCCTTTTTTAGGGGCTTTCTTCGCGGGCGCCTTTTTAACCGGAGCTTTTTTCTTGACCGCCTTCTTGACCGGTTTTTTCGCCGGTTTCTTGGTCGCTTTCTTCTTTGCCATGGTCATTTCCTCCTAACGATTGAATCCGCCATTTTTACGACTTGGCTGATCTCTTTGACGTCGTGGACCCGGACAATATCGGCCCCGTTCCGGATCGCCAGCGCGGTCACCGCCGCCGTCCCCAAAAGCCGCTCCGTTGGGGGCAGCTCCAGGACCTGGCCGATCAGCGACTTGCGCGACGGCCCGATCAGGATCGGCCGCCCCAAACTTTTCAGCTCTTTGAGCCGCCGCACGATCTCTAAATTGTGATCCAAAGTCTTGCCGAAACCGAGGCCGGGATCGATCACAAATTTATCAGGTAGTATACCAGCATTTAACCCAATTTCAAGGCTTTGTTCCAGGGAAGCGATTATTTCCCCAATTAAGTCGTCATATTTGGGGTTGGCCTGCATCCGCCGCGGGGTCCCGCTGGAATGCATCACGCAGACCGGAACCTTATATTTAGCCACGGTCGACGCCATTTTTCGGTCAAAACGAAAGCCGCTGACATCGTTAACTAAATCAGCTCCCGCTTCAAGAGCCGCGGCGGCAACGGCCGCTTTGCGGGTGTCGATCGACAATGGCATCTTCCCCGCCAGCTTTTCGATCACCGGAACGACCCGGGCGATCTCGGTCTTAGCCGGAACGGTCCTTGACCCCGGCCGGGTCGACTCGCCGCCGATATCGATCAGGTCGGCGCCGGCGTCAAACAAAGCTTTCGCCTGGGCAATCGCGGCGGATGGGGCCCGGAAGCGGCCGCCGTCGGAAAAAGAATCCGGCGTGACGTTAACGATCCCCATAATGAAGGTCCGGCGGCCGAAATTAAAAGCTTGTTTGCCAATTTTGAGAATCGGCAGAGGCCGATCGGCCAGGACCTTTTCGATCTCCGCGCCAACCGCGGGGAGGCCAAATTGGTGGGCCTTCAGTTTTTTGGCGATGGCCAAAAGCTGGCGGATAGTCCCAAAAAGCAGGACATCGGTCGCTTTGACCGCTTGGATGATCGAACCGTAAGGGGTCGCCGTTTCCGCACCGTAAGAAAGACTCTCCTGCTTCAAGATGTTGGCCGCGACCGGACGAAGCGAACTGATCTTCAGCACCCGGAAAACCGCTTTCGGAGCCATGATCTTAATTCCAGCCGGATCAACCCCAAGGGCGATAAATTCCTTAATTGCTTCAGCCGCGTTATTTATTTCAATTATTCTGGTCATTTTGCCAGCTCTAGTTTTAAGATCCGCCGGGTAGTCGCGGTTACTTTTGAGCGGTCATCCAAGCGCAGCCCCCCCAGCCAGATGATCCGGCCGGCACTCTCAAAGACCGGTACCGCGTCCCTTTTCTCCTGGGGAACCTTCTCGTCCACAAAATAATCCTGGAGTTTTTTCGTCCCGGCCAAACCAAGCGGTTGGAACCGGTCGCCGGGAAGCTTATTGCGGACGACTATGTCCCGGCCAAGCGAATCTTGGTCAACATAAGCGATCTCCGGACCGGTCGGGCCAAGCGCCGTTTCTTCGGTCGCCCGGACCAAAAGGCCGATCTCCGGGATAGTCGTCTCGCCGGGAACCAGGACCGCGTACCGGAAGGGTTCGACCTTCTCCGTGAGGCGTTCCCGGCTTACCGTCAGGGTCTTTCCATCACCATAGACCAATATCCCGTCGGGCAGATGAAGCTCCCATTTTTTAGCGGCGGGCAGCTGGTCGATGATCGAACGGACATGGTTAAAGGAAAGCTCGGTGAGGTTCCCTTTGACCTTTTCGATCGCCAAACGGAGAAGATGGCGCTTGATCGCCAGCTGCGATTCAAGCAATTTGATCAGATCAAGGCGGACCAGCCCTTCTTTTTCTTCCAGGATAAGCTTGGTCATCAGCTCTTCGGTCTCGCTCTCCAGGTAGTAACGGTCTTCGTTGAGCATCAGGACGGTCTGCAGGAGGATCTCCTTGATATTCATATTATAAAGCTTAAGCTGCGGGACCAGCTTTAAGCGAATGCTGTTGCGCATGTATTTCGATTCGTAATTGGTGTAGTCGCGGCGAGGGATCATTTTTAAGGCGCTGACGTAGTCTTCGACTTCCCGGCGCCAGACCTTGATCAGCGGGCGAACGATCTTCCCCCGCCTGGCCGGGATACTGCAGAGCCCCTTCAAACCGGAGCCGCGCAGCAGACGCATCAGGAAAGTCTCGATATTATCTTCCGCAGTGTGCCCGACGGCAATCTTTTGCGCTCCGATCTTATCGGCTAACCGTTCGAAAAAGTCATAACGGGCCAGCCGGGCCGCCGCTTCGATCCCCAACCGCTCGGCTGACGCCAGGGCGGCCACGTCGCGCGCTTCGACGCTGATCGGCAGTCCCATTTTCTGGGCCAGCCCTTCCACAAACCGGACATCAAGTTCGGCGTCGTTCTTGCGAAGCATATGGTTTAAATGAGCGACATGAAGCGAGATCCCAAGCTGTTCTTTATATTCATTCAGCAGGCTAAGCAAAGCGCAGGAATCCGGCCCGCCGGAGACCGCCACCACGACGGTTTCGCCAGGTGAAAACATCTGGTATTCCGCGATCGCGTCTAAAAATTCGTCCTTGATCATTGCTAACCTTCCTTAATGAGGAATAGTAAAGGGGACCCCAAGATAACAGCGCCGGGCGCAGTAAGCGGCGTAAATAAAGGAAGCAAAGCCGACCGAAGTTTCGATCACTTCGAGATGGGGAACATAATAGATCAGCCAGATCGAATTGACGATCATCCGGGCGGCAAAAAAGACCACGAAGATGATCGTCCAGAGCAGGAGCGCCTGGCGGGCATGATAATTCAGGTAATCATTGCGGCGCTTCTCGGTCAAGACGAGGTAGATCGACGGGACCCACGTCAGGTAGCACAAAACAGCCAAGGTTTTATCTTTCATGTTTAAATATCCATGCCGGGGGCCAGGATCGAACTGGCGACCTAGGGCTTATGAGTCCCTCGCTCTAACCAACTGAGCTACCCCGGCCTGTTTTATCGTCCTTATTTAGGATAACACAACCTAATTTTTATTGCAATATATAGTCGAGAATGCTAAACTACCCTTGTTATTTACTTTAAGGGGAATGAACTTGCCAAAAGACGTCAGGATAATGGCGGTTGACGATGAAATATCCGTATTAGAATCATTAAAAATGATCCTAAAAATAAAGGATTATCAGATCGACGGCTTCTTAAGCGGCCATGAGGCGATCGATAATTTCGCCAAAGACAAATATGACGTTATTTTTCTTGATATGATCATCCCTTCCGCTTCCAACGATCATGACAAGAAAAGCTACAATAACGGCATCGACCTGTTAAGGAAGATAAAATCGATCGATCCCGGGGTTGAGGTGATCATTATCACCGCCTACCCTTCAGAAACGACCCATGCCAACGCCGTGACTTTAGGGGCGATGGAATACATCAAAAAGCCGTTCTTAGTCGAAGACATTTATGAGGTCGTCGCCCGGGCCTTATACAAGAGATCGATCAGAAAAAATAAAGAAGAGGAGAAACAAAAATGAGCAACTCCACCAAGATCGCGGTCATTGACGATGAAGTGTCAGTATTAGAATCATTAAAATTGATCCTGAATATCAAGGACTATGAGATCGCGACCTATGAAAAAGCCGTGAATTTCCTGGAAATCTTTAAAAAAGACGGTTTCAACATTGTCCTCTTGGACCTGTGGCTGCAAAAAGATCCCTTACCGTACGGCAGACCGGAAATGGACGGCGGCTTAGAGGTCCTCAAAAAGATCAAGGAACTATCCCCCAACACGGAAGTAATAATCATTACCGGGACATCAAACGAAGTCGCGCATGCCCGCGCGATTGAACTGGGAGCGCTGGATTACCTTAAGAAACCTTTTATGATGCAGGACGTTTACGACCTAATTGACAGAGGGTTAAGAAGACAAGCTAAAACCTCGGCGCATCCGACCAATGAAGGCGGTCCGTCACTAACCGGCATTCACTAAAGCTTCAATATCCCGCCAGCCGTTGACCCTGATGATATTGTCTCTGGTGGTTCGCCGGTTCCAGGGGTAATCGAATAAAAAGATCTTCTCGCAATGATCGGCCAGGACTTCCGCTTCTTCCAGATTGTCCTCGATGAAGTAACGGCATCCCCCAGCCTTCTTGTATTTGTGCTTTTCCTTGGCGTGGTGCAGTTCGTGGTATGGCACATCGTGGCGCGACAACCAGATCTTGGTCTGGCGGTTAAAGACCGGCATCCGGCTGGTGATCAGGGCGATCTGATGCTCGGCGTGCAGTAAGCGGATCGTTTCCCTGGCCCCGGCGATCGGCTTAACCTGGGTCAATAGCCCACGACGCCAGGTCAGGAACCAGTAGCCGACCATCTTTAGCTTTTCTTTCCGCATCGCTTCAATCGCTTCCGGAGGAGTAAACTCCTTCCTCATAAAGTGGTTGAAGTAGTGAGAAAGCTCTTCAAAAGTATTGGTAATGACGTTATCGATATCGATGCCGATTTTCATTTTAATCCTGCCGGCCGACCGCCAGCATCCGCAAGATAGCCTGCTCCGCTTTGACCCTGACCGATTCGTCAACTTTCACGACAGTTTTCATGTCTTCCAGCGACCAGAGGACCTTTTCCAGCGTGGTCATTTTCATGTTCGGGCAGACCGCCAGGTCGGTCACCGGATAAAAGTTTTTGTCGGGATTCTCCTTGTTCAGGCGGTGGATGAGCCCAATCTCCGTCCCGATGATAAACTCCCGGTCCGGCGAATTCTTAACGTATTTAAGCATCCCATCGGTTGAGAGGGCTTGGTCGGCCAGGGCTACGACATCAGGACGACACTCTGGGTGGACCAAGACCTTCGCCTCCGGCCTTTGCCTTTTAGCCTCAACGATCTGCTGCGGCATGATCTTGGCGTGGGTCGGGCAATAGCCGGGGAAAAGGACCAGCTTTTTTTCCGGCACCGCTTTCTGGGTATTAAGGCCGAGGAATTTATCCGGGACAAAGATGATCTCTTTATCCGGTAAAGAACGGACGACCGCGACCGCATTGGCCGAAGTGCAGCAGATGTCCGATTCCGCTTTGACCGCGGCGCTGGAATTAACGTAACAAACGACCGGCACGCCGGGATGTTCGGCTTTTAAGGCGCGCAATTTTTCCGCGTCGATCATGTTGGCCATCGGACAGCCGGCGTTGCTCTCCGGGATCAGGACAGTTTTATTGGGCGAAAGAATAGCGGCGGTCTCGGCCATGAAATCAACGCCACAAAAGACAATAACTTGGGCCGTCGCCTTGGATGCTTCGATCGACAGGCCAAGCGAATCGCCGACGTAATCGGCCACATCCTGGACCTCGCCCGGCTGGTAGTTGTGGGCCAAAATGACCGCCTGGCGCAGGGTTTTGAGCTTATTGATCTTTTCGACTAATGATTCCGCCACCGATAACTTCCTCTCCTTGATAAAAAACGACCGATTGGCCGGGGGTGATCGCTAATTGCGGCTCGGCAAAACTCACGCTAACCGTCCCGTCACCTAGGTCACGGATCGTCGCCTTAGCCGCTTTAGCATTATAACGTATTTTCGCCTCTATTTGACCGGGGGTTGTCCTAGATATAAGAGTAACCTCGTCCGCGGTTAGAGTCGAGCCGTAAGTCTCTTCCTTGGTCCCGATAACAACCGTGTTCTTCGCCCGGTCGAGGCCGATCACATAGCGCGGCTCCCGGTGCGCCCCGATCCCCTTGCGTTGGCCAATGGTGTAAAAAGCGATTCCTTCATGCTCCCCGACTTTATGCCCGGCGGAATCAAGGATCGGCCCCGGCTTGACCGCTTCAGGGACCTTTTCCCGAATAAAGCGGGCGTAGTCGTCGTCTTCGATAAAACAGATCTCCTGGCTCTCCTTCTTCTCGGCGACCGTCAGTCCCAACGCCCGGGCTTTAGCCCGAACCTCGTCTTTGGTCATCTCCCCTAACGGGAAAATAGTCCGCGCCAGTTGGTCCTGCGTCATTCTGTATAGAAAATACGATTGGTCTTTTTTAAGATCTTTCCCTTTTAATAATTTAAATTCATTGTTTAGATTTTCGTTTTTAGTATTTAGATTTTTTTCAACCCTAGCATAGTGCCCCGTCGCCACATATTCCGCTCCCAGCTCGCGCGCTTTTCGCATCAGGAGATCGAATTTCAGGAATTGGTTGCAGCGGACGCAGGGATTGGGGGTCCGGCCGTTCTTATACTCATCAATAAAGTTTTGGATGACCGTTTTTTCGAATTCGCTTTTAAAGTTAACGACGTAATGCGGGATCCCCAGTTTGGCCGCCACTTTTTGGGCGTCGATCGCCGCTTCGGCCGAACAACAGCTCCGGTCAGACCCTTTGGTCGAACAATAAAGGCTCATCGTCACTCCGATCGGCTCCCATCCCTGCTCGATCAGCAGAGCGGCCGCCACGGAGGAATCGACGCCGCCCGACATGGCGATCAAGATTTTTCGGTGTTGAGTGAAATTTTCCATCATTTTTTCCTATATATCATTGTAACACTGTTCCCCGGGCTGCCAACAGCTCTAGAAAGGTTTCGTCAATTGAAAAGTAGAATTTCAGCTTCAACCAATCCGGCCTCTTTTTTCTTTAACGCTCGAGACCAGCGGATCTGCCGCAGCGGAGGCGGAGGGTCAAAGCCACCACTGGTAAAAAGTCCAGCCGCCAAAATCGACACCAATCAGGTCTTAGCCGAAGCCAAGAACACGTTAAAATTTTATCTCATTTTGGCGACCGACCTGGAAACACCCCCGCCCCACATCATCGACAGCTTAAATAATTGTTACGAGGGGCTTGGTCTGCCGGACATTTTCACCGTCGGGTGGGTAGTGATCAACGCGACCATTCGCTCCGGTAACTTAACCAGGCCGCTCAAAGCCATGGGAGAGTTGGGAAGAAAACTACCGGAACTCCCGACCAGTGACCAGAGGGATCACCACCGGGAAAAGCTGATCATCGCTTATCTTGATTGCCAATGGTCAGCCTTAGCGGGAAAACTGGCCAGGGAGATCGAAGCGCCCGACCGGCGGTTTACGGTGATTACCAAAAAGATCGTTCCCCTTGTAATGTACACTGACAATGATCTTTCCGCCTTTGAACTCTTAACCACGGAAGCCACCCTTCTCGCCAGAATGAGCCCCCCGGCCTTGCGGATCGAACGCTTCTCCATCATTGCTAAATTATTGGCCAAGGTCTCGGCTGTTCAGGAAAATATTGATCTGGTCCTGCAGGAGCTTTCCGGCGACCTGGTCGGTCAAAACCCAAGTCAGGAAGAGCTCGACCGGCTTAAAGGTTCGATCGCTAAACACTGGAGCGCGTTTCCCGCCACATCCCACGCCGATCGCCTGGAAAAATGGTTAAAAAAATGATCGGCAAGGCAGGCGGCAGAATCGACAACGTGACCATCCAGGAGTACCGATTTACCAAACACCTGACCGCCATCCCAACCCAGCAAGAACGGGACGAGATAAGAAGGCAAGCGATCGACGGTTGCCTGACAACAGGCGCCATAGTCCTGGCAATCCGCCTCTCACGTTCGATCGAATCGCCAAGCCAGCGTTATGCCGTTCAGATGGAAAAAATTGTTGAGCCGAATCTTTTCAGCGACCACAACATGATGATGCTGGAATTGCTCTCTGACGATTTTGTTAACTACGCGAAAACGCTGCCAACCAGGGAGCGGCTGCCGATCTTGGCAAAGACCGCCAAAAAAATAGCGCAGATAGACGGCGGGATGAACTGTTTCCTTAACCAGATCGATCATGTCCTTAGAGAAGCGGCAAAATGCGTAATTAACAACTTTCAACCTTTAACGCCTGATGAATACAAATTTTTAATGGACGGCATTTCAGAGCAGTGGGGCAATTTCACCACAACCCGCCATTATGCTCGGCTAGACAACTGGCTTATCGCCATATTTAATGTTCACAAATGGGCTCCTCCGACGGTTTAAACCCCGGGAGCCCCTTACCGGTCGTTTTCTTTAAGTAATCATCGATCGCCGCTTTGACCGCTTCTTCCGCTAGGACGGAGCAGTGCATTTTAACCGGCGGCAGGCCGCCCAGCGCTTCCGCGACCGCTTTATTGGTCAATTTCAGCGCCTCTTCGATCGTCTTCCCTTTGATCATCTCGGTCGACATGGAAGAGGTGGCGATCGCCGCTCCGCAGCCAAAGGTCTTGAACTTGACGTCGGTAATAATGTCGTCCTTCACCTTGATGTACATCTCCATGATATCGCCGCAAGTAGGATTACCGACTTTGCCGATACCGTCTGGATTCTCCATCTCCCCGACGTTCCGGGGATGGCGGAAGTGCTCCATCACTTTTTCGCTATAATTGCTGGCCATATTATTCCTCCTATTATTTACAAACGTACAACGGCGACATTTTCCGCAATCGCTTAACGATCGGCGGAAATATTTCCAAAACCCGGTCAACTTCCGCTTCGGTCGTATATTTACCAAGGGAAAAACGGATCGAACCGTGCGCCAGCTCGTGCGGCAGGCCGATCGCCAGCAAAACATGCGACGGTTCCAGGGAGCCGGAACTGCAGGCCGAACCGGTCGAAGCGGCAATTCCCTCCATATCGAGACTAAGAAGCATCGATTCCCCTTCAATATATTTGATGGTGATATTCAGGTTGTTCGGCAAGCGATCAGTCGGATGGCCGTTAAGCTGACTCTCCGGGATCCCGGCCAGCAGACCGTCTTTAAGCTTGTCTCGTAATTTAGCGACCCGATCGTTCTCCCCGGCCATCTCCTGACGGGCGATTTCAGCCGCCGCGCCAAACCCGACGATCCCGGGGACATTCTCGGTCGAGCCCCGTTTCCCCCCCTCTTGCGCGCCACCATGAAGAAAACTGGTCAAGCGGGTCCCCTTGCGGAGATACAACGCACCGACCCCCTTCGGGCCGTAAAGCTTGTGGGCGGAGATCGATAACAAGTCGACGCCAAGCGCGTCGACCTCGATCGGCAGGTGGCCGGCGGTCTGGACCGCGTCGGTGTGAAAATAGATTTTGGCGCCAAGCGCCGCTTTCCGCTCTTTGATAACTTTAGCGATCGCGGCCAGCGGCTGGACCGTCCCGATCTCATTGTTGGCGTGCATCACGGAAACCAGGATCGTTTTGGCTTCGATCGCCTTGGCGACTTCAGCCGGATCGACCAAGCCATATTTATCGACTGGCAAGACAGTTGCCCGAAAGCCCCGTTTTTTCAGAAAATCGGCGCATTCAGTAATGGCGTGATGCTCAACCCCGGAAATTATCAAATGGTCCCCCTGCTTTTCATTGGCAAAGGCAACACCCATTAACGCGTGATTGTCGGCCTCGGTCCCGCCGGAAGTAAAGATGATCTCCGCCGGTTTGGCACCGATCAATTTAGCGACTTGTTCGCGGGCCTTTTCGACGGCACTCTTGGTCTCCTGGCCAAAACTGTGGATCGACGAGGGGTTGCCAAATTTCTCATTAAAGTAAGGAAGCATCGCGGTCACGACCCGCGGATCGGTCGGAGTCGTCGCCGCATAGTCAAAGTATATTCTGTTCATTTTTGCTCCTTCTGGCAAAGGTCGGCCAGAGTGGTCTGGTCAAACAACAATGCCACTTTTTCGCTTAAATTATGCCAAAGTTTGCGGGTAGAACAGCATCCTCCACCGGTACAATGGACTCGGGAAGAGACACAGCTAGCCAATTTGATCGGCCCATCGGTTGCCCGAATTACCGAACCAACACTGATCTTCGCTGGTTCCTTTGCTAAATAGTGTCCACCGGCTGGTCCTCTGACGGTTTTAATTATACCGGCTTTTCTTAATTTCAAAAGTAACTGCTCAAGGTAGTTCAGGGAGATCCCCTGGCGCTTAGAGATCACTTTCGCCTGGATCGGCGCTCCATTAGCGTTGGTCGCCAGGTCAAACAAGGCGGTTACGGCATAGCGGCTTTTAGTTGAAAGCTTCATAATAAAATATTAACTTACTTGACTGTTTTTGTCAAGTATAAAAAACAGCGGGCTTAAAGGTCTTCGTTTAAACTGCCGGTCCGATAACCTTTGAGGTCGATCGTCACATAAAAATAGCCAAGCTGTTCGAAGTATTTGGTGATCTCCGGCATCAGCCCCTCCTCCATGACCCTGGGGATCTCAGTCTGTTCCAGTTCGATCCTGGCGATCGAACCGTGGTGCCGCACTCTAACCTGGCCAAAGCCTTTGTCTTTCAAGTAATTCTCACCCAGGTTGACCCGCGCGATGATCTCCGGCGTAATCCTTGTACCGTAGGGAATCCGCGATGATAGGCAGGCCAAAGATGGCTTATCCCAATTGGGCAGATCGAGTTGTCTAGCCCGCTGGCGGATCTCCGCCTTGGTTAAGGCCGCTTCCTGCAAAGGACTGCGAACACCAAACTCCGCCTTGGCCCGACTCCCCGGCCGAAAGTCTTCCAGGTCGTCTAAATTCGACCCGTCAACGACATGTTCATACCCTTTTTCCATGGCTATTTGACGCAGCCTGGCAAAAAGTTCTTTTTTACAGAAATAACAACGCTCTTTTGAATTGCAAAGAAAATTTTCATCGCTAAATTCTTCGGTCTTGATCTGACGGCATTCCGCCCCCAGTTGGTCAGCCAGGGAAATAGCGGTCGTTAGTTCGGCCTGGGGATAGGTCGGTGATTCGGCGATCACCGCGAGAACATTTTCAGCCCCTAATTGCTTAAGAGCTTCTTTAAGGAGCAGGGTGCTATCAATCCCCCCGGAATAAGCAACTACTACTCGTTTTAATTCAGAGAGGATCTTCTTTAATCGTTCTAATTTCGGCTCCATTAATAGAATAATACCCTATTCAAAGGACAAAAAAAAGCCCTCCGGTCATCCCGGAGGGCTTAAAATTACCTTCTATTTACGATTTTACGATATAGAACTCAATATCCCGTTTACCGTACTTCATAGCTTCGGGATAGCTCCGGAACCAAACGTCGATCCGGTCGCTAAATCGTTTATGCATCCGGTCTTCAACCACAAACACCTGGTCCCCAAACCCCTTAATCATGACCTTAGTCCCAAGAGGAAGGAAGTTTGAGGCTACCACCCCTTCCCGACATCTGGTCCCCATAGCAGTGGTCCAGGGGGTGCTGTCGGTCTGGTTAGGTAAAGAGTTATAAGCGGTCGAGGTCGCCGACCCACCATAAAATACATGATATTTATGGGAAAATACCATTGCCTGCAGATTGCTCTCTTTGCCTGACGATTTGATGATCGTGAATGAAACTAAAACCAACAATAAAGCAACGATTTTTACCGTTCTGTCATTGTTTTTTAAATATTCACCAATCTTACTTATTATATTCATTTATTTTTCTCCTGTTTGTTTGAATATGAACGGAATGAGAGCCGTGGGTCTGAAGCAGATTAAAAGTTGGGACCGACGTTGTTGTTCATCATATACTTATCGTCTAGGCAGGGGGTAAAATTGCATCGAATTTTGCCATTTTATAGGCATTATCTTGATATTTGGCTTATTTAAGCCGCAAAATAGTGTTTTGCCTATATTTTAGGCATTTACGGTTTAAAGCGGCGCATCAAGAGGGAGTTGGAAACAACGGAGACGGAGCTGAAAGCCATTGCCGCCCCGGCAATAATGGGGTTTAGAAGAAAGCCATTAATTGGAAAAAGGAATCCGGCAGCAACCGGGATCCCAATAGTATTATAGACAAACGCCCAGAAGAGGTTCTGCTTGATCTTGCGCATAGCATACTTGCTTAATTTTATAGCAGTCACCACATCGCGCAGGTCATTTCTGACCAAAACAATCGAACCAGTTTCGATCGCGACATCAGTTCCCGAACCGATCGCAATCCCCAGGTCGGCTTGAGCTAGGGCCGGGGCATCGTTGATCCCATCACCGACCATGGCCACTTTTCCACTAGCTTGAAGGTTTTTAATATTAGCCGCTTTGGCTTGGGGGAGGACCTGGGCCAGGATATTT
>JBAZMB010000025.1:0-14679 GCA_041649975.1 Candidatus Margulisiibacteriota bacterium
AACTTCGTCGGTCAGTTTGTCGGTCATCGCGGTCTGGATAAAACCAGGCGCGATCGCGTTGGCGGTGATGTTGCGCGAAGCCAACTCCTTGGCCACGGTCTTCGTGAACGCGATCACTCCGCCTTTGGTCGCCGCGTAATTGGCCTGGCCGAAGTTTCCCATTTGGCCAACAATGCTGGCGATCGAGATTATTTTACCGTATCGTTGTTTCATCATCAAGATAGAAACCGTTTGCGTGCAGTTGAAGACCCCGGTTAGATTGACCCCGATAACCGCGTCCCATTCTTCCTTTTTCATTCTAATGAGCAGATTGTCTTTAGTGATCCCGGCATTATTGACCAGGATGTCGATCCGGCCAAAATGCTTGTGGGCTTCGGCGACCCCGGCCTGGACGTCGGCCAGGTCGGCGACGTTGGATTTGATAGCGTAAGTTTTAACTCCCAGCTTGGCGATCTCGTCGGCGGTCTGCTTGGCCAGGTCCAGGTTAATATCGGAAACGATGATGTTCGCCCCTTCTTTGGCGAAGGCGACGGCGATCGACTTGCCAATTCCCTGGGCGGCACCGGTAATGAACGCGACTTTATCAGTTAACCTCTTCATATGAAATTACCTCCACGTTTGCTGAGATTTTCTTGATCAGCCCGGCCAGGACCTTGCCGGGCCCGACTTCAACGAATTTGGTTACGCCCGCTTCGATCATGTTCTTGATCGAATCTTCCCAAAGGACTGAGGAGTAAACCTGCTGGTAAAGCAGTTTTTTTATCTCGATTGCCGAATTCACCGGGTTGGCGGTTACGTTGGCAAAGACCGGCGTTTGAGGATCTTTAATTGGGAGGGCGTCGATCAGCGGTTTAAGCCGATCGGCGGCCGGTTGCATTAAAGGACAATGGAAAGGGGCGGAAACGGCCAGCGGGATAATTTTTTTTACGCCCGCTGCTTTGAGCTTTTCGCCTGCCGCTTCGACTTTTTCTTTTTTGCCGGAGATAACGATCTGTCCAGGAGAGTTGAAATTGGCTGGCCAGACTTCGCCGATCTCAGCGCAGGCCTCCACGATCTTGGCCCGGTCGCCACCGAGTAGCGCGGCCATCGCACCGACTCCCATGGGGACCGCTTCCTGCATGAAAAGCCCGCGCTGGCTGACGGTCTTGACCCCGTCCTCAAAAGAAAGCGCGCCGGCGGCGTAAAGGGCCGAGTATTCGCCCAGACTATGCCCGGCGACAACATCCGGGTTCAGGCCTTTGGCGCGGAGAAGTTCGAACGCGGCGACGCTGACGGCAAAGATCGCCGGCTGCTGGATCGCCGTTTTTTTTAGCTCCTCTTCCGGTCCTTCCAGGCAGAGCTTCTTAAGGTCAAAGCTCAGGGCCCGATTAGCCCGGTCGAGCAGGCTCTCTGCGAAGCCTTTCCCCATGCCAATGGCTTGAGACCCCTGGCCGGGGAACACAAACGCTAGTTTCATAATTGGCCCCTTACTGGCGCGATTCTTTAAGCTTCTTGATCAGAAGCGGAACTATTTCTAAGACATCGCCAACGATTCCGTAAGTCGCGACCTTGAAGATCGGGGCGTCCGGATCTTTGTTGATGGCAATGATGATATCGGAGCTTTGCATCCCGACCAGATGCTGGATCTTGCCGGAAATTCCGCAAGCAATGTAAAGTTTTGGGGAAACGGTCTTCCCGGTTTGACCAACCTGGTGGTGAGCCGAAATCCAGCCGGCGTCAACCGTGGCGCGAGAGGCGCCAACTGCTCCGCCTAATAAAGAGGCTAGTTCTTCCAATAACGCGAAGTTTTTAGCGTCAACGATCCCGCGACCGCCGGAAACGATGATCTCCGCTTCGGCCAGATTTACTTTTACGCTTTCATCCTGAACGATGTCGAGCAGCTTAACGATCAGGTCTTCTTTGTTCAGGACGGGGTTAAATTTTATGACCTGGCTGGCAACCGGCTGGTCGAGCGGGATTTTTTTGAATACTTTAGGCCGGACGGTCGACATTTGCGGACGATGGTTTGGTGAAACGATCGTGGCCATGATGTTACCGCCGAAGGCCGGGCGGGTCTGTTGCAGGATCTTTTTCTCGGGATCGATCGCCAATCCAGTGCAATCGGCGGTCAGGCCGGCGCCGACCCTGATTGCCAAGCGGGCGGCCAGGTCGCGGCCCTGGGTGGTCGCGCCAAGGAGAAAGATTTCCGGTTTATGTTTCGTGACAATTTCAGCGATCGCCCGGGTGTACGGTTCGGTATGGTAATGCTTGAGTTCTGGATGGATGATCAGGTAGACCTTGTTGGCGCCGTAGTGAAAGAGATGGGCAACTTCTTCTTCAATGTTTTGATCGCCGCACAGCACGGCTGCCAGTTCGCATTTCAGGTCGGCCGCTAATTTCCGGCCTTCGGAAAGGAGCTCATAAGCGATCGATTGAATTTTCCCTTCCCGTTGTTCGGCGAAAACCCAGACGTTTTTGTAAGCGGAAAGGTCTTTCGCGGCGGAAAGTTCTTTCTTGAGCTCAATGGCGTTGAATTTGCAGGTCGTGACGCAGGCGCCGCAGAGAGTGCAGACGTCAAGATTGATGTCCGCCTTCTTTTTTGGTTTCGCCCCGCCAACCGCGGCGAGCTCGACCATCGTGATCGCGGCGAAAGGACAACCCTTAACGCACAGAGTACAACCAGTACACTTATCCTGTAAAACCTTAATGCTCATAGTTCACCTTTATTAAGGAAAAATTCATTCCCAGGTAAGAGAAGCGGCCGCTTCCCTTGCTTGAAAATGAGTCTACGCTAATTTGCGTTCTTTAAGCTTGTCGACTAACTTGCCGACAATCTCGGCCGGTTCGCCGCTCAGCATTTCTCCTCCCCCCTTGGGTGGAGGGGTGAAGATCTTAACGACCTTAGTGGGGGAGCCATTAAGGCCGGTGTTTTTGGGGTCGGCTTGAATGTCCTGGGCGCTAAGCGACTTGATTTCCGCTTTTTTGGCTCTCATTAAGCCCTTAAGAGAGGGGAGCCGCGGTTCGTTGATCTGCTTGACCACGGTAACCAGACAGGGGAGGGGGATCGAAACGATTTCATTAATCTCTTCGAGCATTCGTTCAACTTTAAGGCTGGCTTCTTCTTTGGTGACTTTAACGGCGAAAGTGACCTGTGGCAGGTTTAACCACTCGGCGATTCCGGGCCCGACCTGAGCGGTATCGCCGTCGACCGCTTGTTTGCCGCAGAGAATAAGATCAAATTTGCCGACCTTTTTGATCGCCTGGGCTAAAGTGTAAGAAGTGGCCCAAGTGTCCGAACCGGCAAAGGCTCGGTCGGAAACCAGATAAGCTTCATCCGCCCCCATCGCGATCGAGGTGCGGAGCGCGTCGGTTGCTTGCGGCGGCCCCATGGTAATAACTGTGACTTTGCCGCCGTGCTGATCGCGGAGTTGCAGGGCCGCTTCCAAGGCATTTTCGTCCATCGGATTAATAATGGAAGGGACCCCGTCGCGAACCAGGGTGTTCGTTTCCGGGTTGATCCTGACTTCGGTTGTATCCGGTACTTGCTTAATACAAACGACGATGTCCATTACTTCTTTATGCTCTCCTTGATCAGGGCCAGGCCGATCTGATTGCGTTGGATCTGGTTGGTCCCTTCGTAGATCTGGGTGATCTTGGCGTCGCGGGCCATTTTTTCGACCGGGTACTCTTTCATATAGCCGTACCCGCCGAAGACCTGGATCGCGTCGATAGTGACTTTCATGGCGACGTCGGAGGCAAAAAGCTTGGCTTCGGAAGCCGATAAGGTGAAATCCTTGTGCCCGGCGTCGATCATCCTGGCGACGGCATAAACCAGCGCTCTGGCCGCTTCGATCTGGGTCGCCATATCGGCCAGCATGTGCTGGATCGCCTGAAGGGCGATGATCGGCTTGCCAAATTGGATCCTCTGTTTGGCGTATTTAATTGATTCATCAAGCGCTCCCTGGGCAATGCCGACCGCCTGGGCCCCGATTCCCGGCCGGGTCATATCGAGCGTCCTCATCGCGACGATAAAGCCCATCCCTTCTTTGCCGAGGAGCTGGCTTTTGTGGATCTTGCAATCCTGAAAAACCAATTCGCGGGTCGCGGAACAGCGGATCCCCATTTTGTTTTCTTTTTTGCCGAAGGTGAAGCCCGGAGTCCCTTTTTCAACAATAAAAGCCGAGGCGCCGCGCGGACCCTTGGTCTTATCGGTAATGGCGATCACGGAGTAAGTGTCGGCTTCGCCGCCGTTAGTGATCCATTGCTTGGTCCCGTTGAGGATATAGTAATCGCCGTCTTTGACCGCGGTTGTTTCGAGGCCTGCGGCATCGGAACCGGCGCTGGCTTCAGTCAAACCAAAAGCGGCCAGTTTTTTACCGGCGGCGATTGGCGGCATATATTTCTTTTTTTGTTCTTCAGAGCCGAAAAGCAGGATTGGGGTTGAGCCAAGAGCGGAAGCGGCAAAAGTTACGCCAACGCCGCCGCAAACCCGGCTGATCTCTTCGGTCGCTAAGCAGAAATTGAAAACGCTGGCTCCCATACCACCGTAAGCCTCATCAATGTAAAGGCCGCAAAGGTCGGCTTCCGAGAAAGCCTTTAACGCTTCCCAGGGAAATTCGCCGGTTTCGTCCCATTCAGCGCGCTTGGGGAGCGCTTTTTCCGTGGCAACTTTACGGGCCAAGTCGCGGATCATCTGCTGTTCCTCGGTCAATAAGTAATCCAACATTATGTGTTCCTCCTAAATGGTCAACGGAAATTACCAGATTACAGCGTTGGCCCCGTATGTCAAACCTGCGCCGAAACCGGACAGGATGACGAGGTCGCCGCGCTTTAGTCTTCCTTCAGTCGCCGCCTCGTCAAGTGCGAGGGGAACAGAAGCAGCCGAGGTATTTCCGTATTTTTGGAGATTAACATAAACTTTTTCTTTTGGCAACCCCATTTTCTTGATAACGTGGTCAATAATCCGGATATTTGCTTGGTGAGGTATTAACAAATTAACGTCGTCAAAAGAGCAGCTTGTCGCTTTAAGGACCTCAATGATCGAGGTTTCCAAGGCGCGGACGGCGAATTTGAAAACTTCCTTGCCGTCCATCCGGATAAAGCGCCCGTTTTTGTTCTCCGGGTCCCGGCTGCCGCCCCCTGGCATGACCAGCGAGTTTCTCAAGTTCCCTTCGGCTTTCCAGAAATTTCCGATAACGCCCGAGTCCTGGTCAGCCTTGAGCACGACCGCTCCGGCGGCGTCACCGAAGAGGATGCAGGTCCCGCGATCGGTCCAATCAAGATACTTGGTGAGCGTGTCGGCTCCAACCAAGAGGATCGTTTTGTGGCGGCCGGCTTCGATCAGGCTGCTGGCGACCGCCAGGCCGAAGTTAAAGCCGGCGCAGGCGGAAGAAAGATCAAAAGCGGAAGCGTTCGTGGCCTTCAGTTTGTCTTGCAAAATACAAGCGACGGAAGGGAAAAGGGTGTCCGGAGAACAGGTGCAAACGATAATCAGTTCGATCTCGGCGGCGGAAACCTTGGCGTTAGCCAGGGCTTTTTCGGCGGCGACTAAGGCCAGATCAGAGGTCGCGGTCGCGGCGTCGGTGACTCGCCGTTCCCTGATCCCGGTCCGTTCCCTGATCCATTCGTCCGAGGTCTCGACTATTTTTGACAGGTCGTCATTAGTTACGACTTTAGCGGGAATACAGGAGCCGGTACCGATTATTTTAGCTTTCATTTTCTTTCTCCAGTTTTGAGATCCGGCCGACAATATCCTGATTGTGGGCTTCGTAAGCGGCCCGGATCGCGTTTTTAATGGCCTTGGCCTTGGCCCGGCCATGGGCTTTGATCACGACTCCATTGATCCCGAGCATCGGGGCGCCGCCGTATTCGTCATAGTCGGTCTTTTTTTTGATCCCGGCAAAAGCCGGAAGCAGGAGGAAGGCGGCAAAGTAGGTGATCGGGTTTTTGGTCAGTTCTTTTTTGATCAGGTCAAAGAGAAACCCGCTGACCGATTCGCCGAATTTCAGAGCCAGGTTGCCGACAAATCCGTCGCTGACCACGACATTGAGCTCGCCGGAAAAGACCTCTTTCGGTTCGACGTTGCCGACGAAATTGATCGGCGCTTCCTTGAGCAGCGGCCAGGCTTCAGTCGTTAGCGCGTTCCCTTTTTCTTTTTCTTCCCCGATGTTAAGCAAGCCAACCCGGGGATTTTTAATGTGCAGGACATGTTCGACGAATTGCGCTCCCATCTCGGCAAATTGTTTTAATTGTTTGGGTTTGCAGTCCGAATTGGCGCCGATGTCCAGCAGCAGGACCGGCCGTTTTTTGGTTGGGAAGAAGCCGGCGATCGCCGGCCGTTCGATCCCGGGGATCCGGCCGAGGCCGAAAAGCGAAGCGGCCATTAAGGCGCCGGTATTGCCGGCGGAGACCAGGGCGACCGCTTCCTTGTTCTTGACCAGGGCAACGGCGAGGTTGAGAGAGGAGTTCTTTTTTTGTTTGACCGCCGAAACCGGGGCTTCGTTATTGGTGATAACTTCTTCGGCGTGGACAACAGAGAGGCTCCCCTTTTTTTTATATCTGGAGAGCTCTTTGTTGATTTTATCGGCTTTCCCGACCAGGATCAGTTCGACCGGAAGATCAAGCGAAGCTTGGACCGCTCCTTTGACAATTTCAGCGGGGGCAAAGTCGCCCCCCATCGCGTCGATCGCGATCCGGATCACTTATTTCTTCCCCTTTTTCTTCTCCTTGAGCTTGATGACCTGTTTTCCTTTGTAGCTACCGCAGGCCAAGCAGGCTTGATGGGAAAGGATCGGGGCGCCGCATTGCGGGCACTTGCTGACGTTAGGGGCCTTCATCACGTAATTGGAGGCGCGTCGTTTCCCCTGTCTTGAGTTCGAATGTCGCTTCTTTGGTACTGGCATGTTTACACTCCTTTACAATTAATATCGCACAGAGACTTGATCGGCAGAGAGAGCAAAATGTTTTGGCGGATCAACTCGTCCAGATCGATACAATTGTCATTATCGATCGGATAAACAAAATCACTTTCCTTAAGCTCGATCTCTTTACCTTTTCGCTGCGTCGTGATCTCTCGGGCGTAATTTTCCTCGATCTCCAGCTTGATCGGCCGCCGATAGCTCTTCAGGCAACGGGCGCACTCCAGTTCGATCTCGGTTTGGAGGGTCCCTTTAACTAAAACGGACGACCCGGTGTTGGTCAGACGGAGCTTGACGTTAACTGGCTGGGTCAGGATAAGGCTATCTTCAGGGAACGAGATCTGTTCGGAGTCCTCGACTTCCCATTCATTTCCAACCTGGCGGAGCAGTTCCTTTAGCTCAATCTTCACAACAAACAGAAATTATACTTAAAAATAGGGGTAATTGTCAAATATTTGGGCTTATCCGGCTCTGGGGTGGGACGATTCGTAGACCTTTTTCAGCCTTTCCTTGGTGACATGAGTGTAGACCTGGGTGGTCGAGAGAGAGACATGCCCCAGAAGTTCCTGGACCATTCGGAGGTCCGCTCCTCCGTCCAACAGGTGGGTGGCGAAGGAGTGCCTTAGGGTATGGGGGGTAACTTTTTTAACGATCCCGGCTTTTTTGGCGTAATATTTGATCAATCGTTCGATCTGCCTGGTGGTCAGGCGGGTCCCCCGCCGGCCAATAAAGACTGCCGCGCTTTTTTTGTCGGCCAAAAGTTCCGGTCGAGCGGTCTTTAAATAGTCCTTGACCGCGGAAACAGCGTGAGAGCCAAAAAGAACGATCCGCTCCTTTGAGCCTTTACCGAAAACTCTGATCTCCCCTTCAGCCAGGTCTAGTTCGTTGAGGCTAAGGCTGGCTAATTCGGTCACCCGGATCCCGCTGCTGTATAGGATCTCCAGGATCGCCAGGTCCCGGCGGCCAAGCGGATCGCTTTTGGGTGCTTTAAGCAGCCGGGCCATTTCTTCCGGATAAAGGAAGTTCGGGAGTTTTTTGGGGATCTTCGGGGTCAATAGGTTGTCAAAAGGATTGACCTCGGCCATTTTTTCTCTCATTAAAAAACGAAAGAAAGAGCGGGCGGCGGACAGTTTTCTGGCGATCGAGCGTTTAGAAAACCCGTTTTTTTCCAGTTGGACCAGGTATTCGCGCGCAGTTAGACGGTTAACTTTGCGTTCTTTAAAGAAACCGGTCAAAAAAACCAGGTCGCGTTTATAGTTGCTGATAGTGTGTGGGGAGTAATTACGCTCGGTCTTTAAATGATTAGTGTAGAAGTCGATCTCTTGGTTAGAGCCCATACTGGTGACGCTTTTCTTGGGTCAGCGGCGAGTATTTCCCTTTCTCTTTGATCCAGGCTTCTTTTTTCTCCGGCGGCCGGGTGTCGACATGGACCATGTTTTCTTCAGGGTAAAAACCAAGACCGTTAACGCCCTCCATGGTCTCGGCAAATTTGAAAAGCTCAACGGCCGGAACTCCTTCGATCGTTATATTGGCCGCTTTGCCGGAGGCGTGATAGCTTTTTTTCTCCCGCTTTTGTTTCTCAAGGTAGGCCTCGCAATAATAACCGGCGACGACCTGCGGGCGTTTATTGAAATGAATGGCGATCGCTTCAAGTATGCCGACCAACCCGAGATGGATGCGGTAAGCCCCGCGGCATTCCGGACAATGGCAGGCAAAGTCTTTATGGTTAAAGTTTTCGCTGAGATTCCCCATTTACGTTAATAGTAACATAAAATTAATTGACGGGGAAGGGGATTACTCTTCGGTAAAAGCCTGGCCGTAGATCGCTTTGCCTCCGCCGGTGTAGTCTTCCCAGATGACTAAAAAGTAATTGGCGAAGCCGACGATTTTTGGGGTGCGCGCCCCGTCGTTCGATTTTATCCGCAGGCCGTTGATCGGCCAAAGGGGCTGGCCGTTACTGCCGACCTTCTGGATAAATATTTCGTATTGGCGTCCGTCCCGGTAATCTTCCCAGGTCAGGATTGCCGAGTCTTTATTGAGGGCCAGGATCTGCGGTGAATATTGGGTTAGCGGGTTCATGACGATCGGGGTCCCTTCTTCGCCCCAGAGCAATTTCCCCTGATTGGAGAGGGCGTTGGCAAAAAGGTCCCAGTTGCCGAAACGGTAATCTTGCCAGACCAGCAGAGTCCCGCCGTCGATCGAGGAAAGAAGCGGGTTTTGCTGTGAGCGGGCTTGTTGGCAGATCGGAATGCCGTCGGCGAGCCAGAGAGGGAGCCCTAACTTGTTCAGGCGTTGGGCGTAGATGTCGTAGCTGCCGCCGGCTTTATCGGTCCAGGCGATGACCGCCCCGCCTTCGCCGTCGCCAATGACCTGGGGGGAGCGCTGGATGTCCGGGGCGCTGCAGACCGTGGCGCCGTTTTCTTTCCACAAGCGATCCCCGCTTCCCGCGAGCCGCTGGGCGTAAATATCGGGGTTCCGGTCCCCGCGCCGCGAATCGGCCCAGGAAATTATAATGCCGCTATGGCCGTCCGCCACGGCCGTCGGTTCGAATTGGTCGCCGTTATCCACGCAAACCGCTGTTCCGTTCTTGTCCCAGAGAAGTTCGCCGTCGGCGGATAGCCGCTGCGCGTAGATATCCTTTAAATTGAGAGGGTTCCGTTCATCTTCCCAAACGCAGAACGCGCCGCCTTCTTTGTCGGCGACGACGATCGGTCCTTTTTGTTGCGAATTGAGCCGGGTCAAGCTAAGGCCGGTGTTTCCCCAGAGCAAGCGGCCATTGGCGGACAACCGCTGCGCGTAAACGCGGGTAAAATTGGGATTACGGTTATCCTCCCAGACGATCAGCGCTCCACCTTGACCGTCGGGAACCAATTGCGGCAGAGTTTGTTCCGCGGGTAGCTTCGCGACCGGCAGACCTTCCTTCCCCCAGGCAAGTTGCCCGGTCTTAGTGATCTTTTGCGCGTAGATATTGAGGTAGCCATTGCGCCCGTCTTCCCAGACGAGGATCGTTTCGTCCTGGCCGTTATTGATCGCGGCCGCGTTTTGGTGGGCGACCAGTCCCGGGATGTTGCAGACGATAGAACCGCTGGCCCCCCATAGTGGAGTGCCGTCGGCGGAAAGCGATTGGGCGTAAATATCAAAGTTTCCTTTTTGCCTGTCCTGATAGGCGACAATCACTTGGTTGGCTGACGTAACCGAAACGGCTGCTTTTCCCTGGGCTCCGCGGCTGTCGGAAAGTTTGAGCCCTTCGCTTCCCCACAGCGGCCGGCCCGCGCTGTTGATCTTTTGCCCGAAGAGGAGCGGTTGTCCTTTGCGGGCATCCTCCCAAATAACCACCCAGTCAAGCGTTGAAAGCAGGGTGATTTGCGGGTTTTCCTGACGGACTGGGCCGGGTGAGATCGCGATCCCATTCTCTTTCCAAAGCGGTTGCCCGTCCGCGCCGATCCTTTGGCTATAGATATTGTTTTCTTCGCCGCGGCTATCGGTCCAGACAATAACCGCGCCGCCGTTCGGGTCCTGGGCCAGCCTGGGGTTTTCCTGGGGGGACTGGTTGTTTGTTACCGCGACGCCGTCTTTTTCCCAGAGCGACATGCCGTTGGACTCGAATTTCTGAACATAAATGTCTTTATTGTTATGGCGCAGATCGTTCCAGGCGACGATGAATTTGTTTTTACTGGCGATAAGGACCGGGTTTTCCTGGTTGTTTGGGGAGGAGCAGAGAGAGATGCCGCCTTTTTCCCAAAGGTTTTGGCCTTCCGCGGAGAGGTGCTGGCCGTAAATGTCGGTGCCGTTGTTGCTGGCGCGACCATCCGTCCAGACGACAAAGAAGCCGCCGGTGGAGTCGGAGACGATTTGCGGGTACCACTGGGTCCCCGATTCTTCGCAGACCGGGCGGCCGTTTTCCGTCCATTGCACGAAGCCGGAGCGGTTGATCTTTTGGGCGAAAATGTCTTCGCCGCCGCCATTCCGGTAATCATGCCAGACGACAATGATGCTCCCTTCCGGGTCGGTGGCGATCTCCGGCGCGAATTGGCCAAAAGGAGCGAGACAGATCGGCCGGCCTTCTCTTCCCCAGAGGGGGGAGCCGTTGGCATTTAGGTGTTGGGCGAAAATGTCGGAGTTGTCGCTCCGATAATCCTGCCAGACTACGACCAGTCCGCCGTTAAAATCATCGGCCAGCCGGGCGGAAGTTTGGTTTCCGCCGCCGCCGCTGATTTGTATTCCCCCATAATTCCATAATGGAGTCCCCGACCGGTCGTATTTTTGAGCGAAAAGTCTGGTGTAGCCGGAGCGACCGTCTTCCCAAACGATAAACGTTCCGCCGTCGCCGGCGGTTAAGATGACGGGGTTTTGCTGCGGGGTGTTTCCCAGGGAGTTGTTGATCTGGAGCCCATTCCCTTCCCAGAGGGCTTGGGGCATTCTGGCCGGTGGGGGCGGGGGTTCCCTTCTTTCCGGTGGAAAGGAGAGGACGATCGAAGTTAAGATCGCCAATAGGGTTAGAGTAACGAGCGCCGCTCGTTTCATGCCGCGATTTGCGCGAGTTTCATGGAAATCACCTTTGAAGCGCCAGGCTCCTGCATGGTGACCCCATAAATACTATCTGCAACCGCCATGGTCCGTTTGTTGTGAGTGATGACCAGGACCTGAGTGTTATCGGAAAAGTCCTTAAGGATATTGGTATAACGCCCAATGTTCGCCTCATCGAGAGCGGCGTCAACTTCGTCGAGGAAGCAAAATGGAGAAGGCCGGATCTTCAAGAGCGAAAAGAGGATCGCGACCGCGCAAAGCGATCGTTCGCCGCCGGAGAGGAGCGGGAGCGGGAGCCAGCGCCGGCCGTTCGGCCGGACCGAGATCTCGATCTCCGCTTCCAGCGGCGGGAGGCCCGGGGCCAGGGAGATCTTGGCTTCGCCGCCGTTAAAAAGTTTGCCGAAAACTTCAGAAAAAATGACCGAGAGCTGGTCCATGGTTTGTAAAAAGGTCGTTTCCGCCTGGGCGTCAAGCTCGACGATCAGGTTGCGCAGGTTTTCCCGGGCGGAGTTTAAGTCTGTTAACTGGGCTTCAATGAACGTGAGCCGTTCTTTGCTCCGGTCGAATTCTTCGATCGCCAGGAGGTTGACCGGTTCGAGCTGCCGCAGCCTGGCTTTGCCTTCCTCGATCTCGGACTTGGCTTTGCCGACGTTGGAGATAACCGCTTCGCATTGTTCCAGCTCCTGCAGGGAAATATTATATTCAGAGATCATTTTCTCGCCGATCGCCATCATTTCACCGTCGATCTTGGCCAGGGCGATCTCCAGAGTCGTAATGACGTTGGCGGCCTCACGTTCCTGCTGCTCTTCGCGGCGGCTCTTTTCTTCAAGCTGGGAGATTTTTTGGTTGACTTCTTCCCGTTCCAGCCGGAGTTTGGCGATTGCTTCCGCTAAAGTATTTTTTGTTTCGTCGTTTGGAGCGGAGAGGGCCTGGAGCTCAAGCCGATGGTTTTCAACCGAAGCGCGCAGCCGTCCAACCTCGGCTTCCGCTCTGGCCTTCTCTTCGTTTAAGAGTTCCAGCTTAAGGTTGCGGGTCGCTTCCTCTTCGCTGGCGTTAAGCGTCAGGTTCTCTTCTTTCCCGAAGAAGAGCATGATCGAAGAGAGGAGCGAAACCATGGTCCGGGCCTGGTCGACGATCCGATGGAGCGACTCATCGACGTGGACTTCAGTCGGGTCCGACTCGGCCGGCGCTTCCAGCGCGTTGATCTTGCCGGTGAGCTCGGCCAGCTTCCCTTCGATCGAGCGGAGGACGTCCGCTTCCCTTTGCAGGTCTTTTTCTTTGAACCGGCGGTTGAGCTCGGCGTCGCGCAGGCGATCTTTTTCGCTGTCCAGCCGGGCGGTGATGTCGTCGAACTGACTTTCAATTTCGCGCAAGCGTTTTTTTAGTTCAGCCGCTTCGTTGATGTCTTTTTCTTCGGCGGCGGTCTTTTCCTGCGAGGTTTGGCGGGCCAAAGCCAGCTCCGCTTCCAGTTTTAATTTCTTTTCCAGAATATTGCCCAGGAGCTTTTTGCTCAAGCCGATCTCCAGTTCTTTGACCTTGGTCTGGATCTCGAGATATTCTTTGGCGCGGCGGGCTTGTTCTTCCAGCGTGATCAGGTGCTCGCCGACCTCGATCTTGAGGTCGTTAATGCGGAGCAGGTTTTGTTCGGCGGCGATCAGTTTCTTTTCCGCCGCGACTTTTCTGGTCTTGTATTTGTTGATGCCGGCCGCTTCTTCGAAAACGATCCGGCGTTCTTCCCCTTTGCTGGAGAGGATCGCGTCAACCTGTCCCTGGGTGATGATGGCGTAGGTCCCTTCTCCAAGGCCTGTGTCAAGCAGCAGGTCGCGGATATCTTTGAGCCGGCATTGGTTCTTGTTGATGAAAAATTCGCTCTCCCCTTCGCGGAAAGTCCGGCGTTTGATCGCGACTTCAGTGAAGGGGACTGGAAGTTTGCCGGCGGAATTATCGAAGGTGATGGTGACCTCGGCCATGGAGAGCGGTTTGCGTTGCGCGGTCCCGGCGAAAATAATATTGTCGAGCGCGCCGACCCGCAAGAGCCGGGGATTGTCCTCGCCCAGGACCCAGCGGACGGCGTCAAGCACGTTGCTTTTGCCGCAGCCATTCGGTCCGACAATCCCGGTGACCCGGGAGTCAAGACCAAATTCGATATCGGTTTGGTCGGGAAAAGTTTTAAAGCCTCTTAGCGATAACGATTTTAGAAACATGGCGGCCTTACTATAGCAGAAATATTTCGCTTGAGCAACCTGGCCATGAGTGCTACAATTTGGCCGTGGATCTATACAATAATAGACTGCCAAAAAATGTTTGCACGGCTTGCGCCCGCCTGTTGGTAGTCGTTTCCCTGCTTGCCGTTTCCGCGTTTCCCGCCCACGCCCGCCTGAATGAGATCGGGATCAATCCCTTCGCGACTGAGGTCGGTGGCCGGCCGCTTGGCATGGCCGGCGCGGTTGTCGCGCTAACTGACGATCCGAACGGCGCCCTTTATAATCCGGCAACTTTAGCCTGGGCGAAAGGGATCGCCATTACCAATTTGGATATCGACCGGATCACTATCGCCGGCGCTTATCCGACCGGACTGGGTTCCTCGCTTGGGCTGGCGGTCGTTAACACCAGCATCGACAATCTAAATTATCTGGGCGCGACGCGTACCTCAAAGAGCAGTTTGGTCGTTATTTCTTACGGCACAAAGCTTTTTTTCTTCCCGGCTTACGGTAAAAATCCGATGTTGCAGCGGATCGGGGTGGGGCTTAGCTTTAAAACCCTACTTTCCGAAACTTTTCGCGGCAGCGGGATTACCGACCGGTCGGCGAACGGTTGGAACCTCGATCTGGGCGGGATCTATAAACCGAACGATTGGCTCTCGATCGGTTTAGCGCTGCAAAATATTCTTCCTGAAAATACTTTTGGGGGTGGAGCCATCCTTTGGGATGACGCTGTTTCCGAGCCGATCGCCGCTTATCATAAGCTAGGCGTTTCCGCCAGAGTGCTGGGCGATATCGGTTCTCTGAATTACAGCGACACCAGGCAATTGGTGTTGGGGGGTGAACTCGACTACTCCAACATGAACCCCACATTATTGCGAGTCGGCGGTGAATATACATTAAATAAGACCATTTTTCTGCAGGCAGGTTTAATGCAGCAGTCGAGGCCGGGGAACGTTTCCTTTACGCCAACCTGGGGGATCGGCTTACGGACCGAAGAATGGGCTTTCACTATTTCCGGTAACCGCGAACCGATCAAAGATGAGGGGCAGATC
>JBAZMB010000026.1:0-14576 GCA_041649975.1 Candidatus Margulisiibacteriota bacterium
AATGTTTGAGTTTGGCTTTGGCCAAGCAGAGTTGATTAAAGCCGTTTTTAGTGCCGACAGCCGTTACTCGCAAGTTGAGATCTTCAATGATTACGCGGGGATACCGAGGATTTGTTCAGCAATTATCCGCTCGGAACCTGAGAATGAATTCTCGGTCCCTCGCAATTAAACAGCCATTATTCCTTCTAAAATCGCTGTTTTTAAAGGAAGTCACAAATTGTGACTTCCTCACCCGATTAGCCTACTCGCTATCCGCTTCCGCAATTATCACTTTGCCTTTATTGGGTGTCCATTTTCTTTGTCCGGCAACAAAGAAAATGGACGAAAACCTGCCTGCCGGCAGGCAGGGAAAATGCCTCGCGCGTTTCTGTTTTTCTTAAGGTAAGAGAAACGCGCCCCATCCGGAACTTATATCCAATTCAAACATGGAAATAAGCAATAGAATTAAAATGGCAATAAATAAATATGTAACAATGCTATAAGGCATATTTGATTTTTTCTTGTTGGCGTTACGTTTTTTAATTGTTTCTAATTGTTCACTCTCAATTTTTCTTAGGTCCTCAAGACAGCTAGGTTCTTTTGTTAAGATATATTTCGTTTTACATATTCTCTGCTTACACAAAACATCTAAGTATTCATCGCTCTGACTTATCAATCCTTTAATATCATTAAATAATGAATTTTTAATATAAATAACGCTATAAACAATCAAAATTAATACTAATAATAACGCATATTTTAATAATGAAGGATTTTTAATTAATTGAGAGTTATTCGCGCTAATTGCAATAAATGCACCTAAAATCGTACTTGAAATAGTAATTGTTTCGACAATCCACCTACGCAATTGATCCACGGAGTTACTTGTTGCCTGAAGATAAGTAGTTCTTATCTCTTTTTCTAAGTCTTTATTGTCTCTTAGATCATCTCTTATTAATTCATCTTCTATGTTATTGGTCATTTGTTATTACACCCCATGAATTTTTGCCAAAATCATACAATTCTTATATCTAGCGATGAAGTTCCCCTTCTCTGCCCACATTTTACGCACGGTTTAGGGGAAAAGCAACCCAGGAAACCTGCGGCAATATCGCCGCGGTTTCCTGGGTTATTGAGCGGGTTGTCCCAGTGTTGAGTGAGGCAACCACCTAAATAATGGCACTGGATTAGAATATAAGTTCAGAATGGGCGCGCATTTCGCTTACCTTAAAAAAAGTCGAAATGCGCCGGCGTTTTCTTTTCGTCCATTTTCTTTTTTGCTGTAGAAAAAGAAAATGGACACCCAATAAAGGTAAAGTGATAACTAAGGAAGCGGATAGCCCACAAACTAAAAAAGAGCCCCAGACAAAAGTCTGAGGCTCTTAATAATTAAAGCCGACTAATTTATTTCGCTTCTGGTGTAGGCAAAGCCACCCGGAAAACCTTCTCACCACTGCGCACCTCATAAACACACCTGACCGGCACAAAGGTCGGATCGATCTCCACAAAGTAGACCCCTTTCATCCCGGAAGCGGGAAGTAAATGTCCATCTGGCATTTCGTCCCAATTATTCGCTCTAACCAAACGATTAGCCTGGATCGATTGGTCATCCTTGTCAACAAAGGTCAGGATATGACCTTCTCCGTACCACATCGAGTCCGGATTGGCGTTCTTGATCTGGATCGCCGCCACCAGGAACTTCTTCCCTTCGCTATTTGGCCTGACGTCATTCGGCCCGGCATCGACAACGGAAACCGACTCCAGCTCAAACCTCGTCGCCCCGTTGAACAGCCACTCCCCCATCTTCCCCGATAACCCTTTTAATTGGTTCTGGCCCCCTTCAACAACCTTCTTCTTGGCCGGTTTCTTAGCCGCGTCGGCGGCCAGCCCAGCACCCAAAATAAGCGAAACGGTCAACAGTGGGACAAGAAAATATCTGCTTTTCATATATACCCCTCTCTTTCAATTTACTTTATCAGATCGTCCATCTAGTGTAAAGACAATCGTTATGCTTCTTGATTGCTTTTTTCGCGGGGAAGGGAAACCATTCGCTATGATTGACAAATCCTAACTAGCAAGGGGAACAACTTATTCTGAATAAGCTTAAGGAGTGAAAGATAATTCCCTTGGATCAGGGTCAGCAAACACTTCAAAGTCAGACAAATTAAAACGCCCGGCAAAACTGTACTCCGAAAAAACACCTCCGCTATACCGTAAATCTTTTTGGCTGACAATCTTGACAGTTTGGTTAGCTAAAAGCGAGGCTATTTTTTCCCAAGAAGCTCGTAAAATCCAAGGGACAGGTTCATCATGAAAACTTTTAGCGTAAATCTCTCTTAATAATAAAACCCGGCTATATTCTTTTGGAGGAAGCACCGCTTGATAGGTAAAAGCCACAATGTCGAGGACAGAATCAATCCCGGCCACCCCGAAGCCAAACCTTTCCGAACTCCCGTTGGCGATTCTTTGGGCAATTCTTCCGGGCAAGTAGCCTTCCAGGGAGACCTCATCTGGCAATAAAGGGACTTCCGCAACATCGGCGACAAATAATGGTTTTGTCTCCGGAAAATATAAATTACCAGCCAAAGTTTCAGCACAAAACTCAACGATATTTCTCCGAGTCGCGTGAAAAAAGTACTTTCCAGGCTCCTGTCCTTTAAGCTCTTTTATCGTCCCGGATAGAATCGTGTGCCCCCAACGCCTAAAACCAACTGAACCGATATTGGTCATATACGAGTATTTCCCCCGTATATTTGTCGATAATTTCCCGTTTCAATTTCATCGAAATAATTAGAAAACTACCCCAATATCCCGAATAATAATCTTCCCACAATGCTCTTTAGCCTGCTTAAGCAGCAATCCTTTCTTCAAACCGATAAAGGTCACAGTGCACTTGGCTTTGATTGCCACCCCCATCGCCTCGCCGGTATCAGCATTCAGGCCGGACGGAACATCGACCGCCAGGACCGGTTTGCGTAAAGCGTTGATCGCCTCGATCACCTCTCGGATCGGCTGGCGAACCGCTTTAGTTAAGCCAACACCTAAAATTGCGTCAACAACAAGATCGGCCCAGGACAAATCCTTAAGATGAGAGGCCTCGGTAACCCAAACGATCGGCAAGCCAAGGCGTTCCACGATCAAAAGATTGGTCAGGAAATCGACCGTTCCCCGGTCGGGATCGCCAATCACGTAAACGGTGACTTTTTTGCCTCGGGTATGAAGATGACGCGCGACAACCAACCCGTCACCGCCATTATTTCCAACCCCGCAAATAACTGCCGCTTTCTCCCGCCACCAGAGCATCCGCAGGGCGATTTCTGCGGCACTTCTACCCGC
Source organism: Candidatus Margulisiibacteriota bacterium (assembly GCA_041649975.1). Taxonomy (GTDB): domain Bacteria; phylum Margulisbacteria; class WOR-1; order O2-12-FULL-45-9; family XYB2-FULL-48-7; genus XYB2-FULL-45-9. The sequence goes on from JBAZMB010000026.1 coordinate 3,316, forward strand.
ATTCTCCATCAGGACAATGGATGGCACGCCAAAATCAACTTGCGCCTGGTGATCGAACTCCTTTGCTTCGGCGATAGAGATCGTTTTCATGGGTCAATTATAGGCGAGGTGGACAAAAAAGCCAAATATAGCTACAATTTCTGCATGAGCAATTTTAAGTTCACTAAGACCCCTTTGGCTGGCGTTATCTTAATTGAGGCTAAAACATTTACCGATGACCGTGGTTTCTTCATGGAAAAATATCACGCCCAGTCTTTTGCCGAGAACGGGCTGATCGTCCGCTTTGTTCAGGACAACCACAGCCGCTCCAAAAAAGGGGTCCTGCGCGGCCTCCACTACCAGCTTCCCTCTCACCCGCAGGGCAAACTGGTCAGCGTCATGAAGGGAAAGATCTTTGACGTCGCGGTCGACCTGCGGAAAAGCTCCGCGACCTTTGGCCAGTGGCACGGCGAAATACTCGATCCCGCCAAACAGCTCTACATCCCGGAAGGTTTTGCCCACGGCTTCCTCACCCTGGAGGACGAGACCGATGTCGTCTACAAATGTACCGACTTTTACGATCCGGCCAGCGAAAAAGCAATCGTTTGGAACGATCCGGATCTTTTGATCAAGTGGCCGCTCGAAGGGCTCACCCCAATCGTCTCCGCCAAAGACGCCCAAAGCCCGGCCTTCAAAACAGCCCCGACTTTCAATTAGGAGGAATTATGAAAAAGCCGCTCTTCATTATAATAGCCCTGCTCTGCCTCACCCTGACCGTTGTTGCCAAGGAACGAACAATCGTCGTCAACGGTAACGGGAGCGTTCGGGTGGAACCCGATTCCGCGAATGTCCAATTAGGGGTTGAATACACAGGGAAAACCGCCCAACTCGCCCAAAGCGAGAACGCCAAGATCATGAAACTGGTCATGGACGCGGTCGAAAAGGCCGGGATCAAAAAGAATAAGATCATGACTTCTAACTTCAACATCTGGCCGGAGCAAAAATACGAGCAGAACCAGCCCCCCAAGACGATCGGCTACCGCTGCAGTAACCAGGTCAATATCTCGATCGAAGACCTTGCTCTGATCTCCAAAGTGATCGACGCCGGGATCGCCGCCGGAGCCAATAATGTCGCCGGCCTGCAGTTCGCCCGTAAAGAGGACCAGGAGTTCAAGAAGTTAGCCCTATCGAAGGCGGTCCAGGAAGCGGCAAGTAAAGCCCAGGCAATCGCCACCGCCGCTGGCTTAAAAATTAAGGGGATCGACACGATCGTTGAGGGTGGTTCGGCCGTTATCCAGCCGTTTGGCAATCAGATGAAGGCTATGGCCGCGGTTAATGATGGTGGGAGCGAAACGCCCGTCTCACCGGGCCTGATCGACATTCGGGGTTCGGTCTCAATTACTTATCTGGTCGAATAGCTAGGAGATCCGCGACCCGTTGGGGACGTCTTTCTGCGGCGAGAGGATCGTCACAATACTTCGATCCTCGTTCGAGGCGGCCATCAGCATCCCGTGCGAAGTTACTCCCCGGATCGTCTTCGGTTCCAGGTTAGCCAAGAAAGCGATCTTTTTGCCGATCAATTCCTCTTTAGGGTAGTGGAGCTTTATTCCGGCGACAATTTCCCGTTCTTCGCCGCAGTCGATCTTCAGTTTCCAGAGCTTATCGGCACCAGGAACTTCCTCGACCTCTTTGATCTCGGCGACCCGCAGGTCGAGTTTCTTAAAATCGTCAAAAGTAATGTTATCCATCGCTATTCTCCCTTTCGTGCTTTCTCTTTTTTCTGTTCGCGCAGGTGCGAGACGACCTTCTCCCGTTTCTCGGCCATCCGGTCGAGTTTGAAAACGAAGAACAAGACTTCAGCCACTAGCGTGTAAAGTTCGGCCGGGATCTCCCGGTCGATCTCCAGTTTCGCCAAAAGCTTAGCCAGCTCGGGGTCTTCGTAGAGCGGGATCTTATTCTCTTCGGCGATCCGCAGGATCTCGTCCGCCATCATCCCCTTGCCGGTCGCCAGGATCATCGGCGCCTTGTCCCGGTCCATGTCGTAGCGAAGGGCGACGACGGTCTTTTTAGCCGGCGGCTGTTCTGGGTTTTCTATTTTTTCTTCTTCAGCCATGCTTATGCCTCAATATCGATCCGCTTCAGGGCGTTCTCGATCGACGGTAACAATGGGATCAGATACGCTTTAGTATTGCACATCGTCCGGTCAACTTTAACCTGGTAACCGGTGATCAAAAAATTCTTGTCGGCCAGGCTCTGCTGGAAGTCGCCAAATTCCTTGGCGATCAGGGAGCGGCCTTCGTCGCCGTAATCCTTTTCGGCAAAAACAAAGACCACGTAGATCTTGTTATCCTTAACGATCATCGAAATAACCATCTTTCCCAACCCTTCCGTCTCAAACGCCATCACCACCTGGGTGTTGCGCGGGTCGATCTTCGCCTTCTTCCCCTCGCCGTCCCGCTTAATGACGATCTCAAAATCCTTGGGCGGATTGACCATGGTATTGGGGATCTGTTGATAATGATAATTGACCTCGGTCCGGCCGCTTTGCGAAAGGATCGACTGGGCGACGACGTTCTGCATCATCCGGTCGAGCTTGCCGGTAAATTCCTTGACCGCCGACGCCAGGAGCTCGCCTTGAGCGTTCCGCGCCTTTTCGCCGCCGGCTTTTTCCTTAACTCCCTGTAATAAAGCCTTCAAAGCCTTAGCATCCATAAGCAGAGAATTCCGATCCAAGGGGGTCCCTTTGGTCGCGAACTGGTCGGAGATCTTCTGGAAGGTTTCGTCAAACTGGCCGAGCAAAGCGGTCAACTGCGCGACCAGGGTCGAATCCAAGAGCCCCTTTCCGCTCATTAGGGCGCTGGTCAGGTTACTGATGCCGGACTGTAAACCGGAGAGCTGGTTCGCCATACTGGGATTTTCCTGCAGATATTGGCCTAGGACCTTGACCGCTTCCGGCGAGTCGATCCCTTTCATTAATAACATGGTCGCCGCCTGCTGCATCGCGTCCGACTTGTTGGTCCCCTGGAGCATATTGTTGATCTTCACGAAGTTCGTCCGCGAGATTTCCAAACCGTTACTGAGCATTAGCGAGGCCAATTTCGTATTAAAATCGCTCGGTTCAATTTGCAGCTGCAATAAGTGGGACCTGATATCCTGGACCGTTAACGCCCGGGAAATCGTCTGAGCCGGCTTGGCTTGAGTAGCGGCCGTAGTCGCGGCCGTTTGTTGAACAGGAGCAGCTTGAGCCGGTTTGGCGGTCGTGGAAACTTGTTGCGCTGTTTGGGCGGCGTTGGATTGAGTGGTGGTAGTGGAAGACGTGCTGGTTGGCTTACCGGTCGGCCAAATTATCGGCTTTCCGGGATGGATCCCGCCGCCTTCTGATTGAAAGTCACCCATACTATTGTTTTATCGGATTAAATAGGCAAATAATTGCGTAATCCAGAGGGGTTACTTAGTTGGCTTCCCAGCTGGAGCCGCTTTTGCCGGTGCGGCCCCTGGAGCCGCTTTTTCCTTGACCTTTTCGTCGGCGACCGCGGTCGCTGCCGCGGCTTCACCCGCAACTGGCGTTGCCGCTGCCACAGGAGCCACAACCTCTTCCTTAGCAGGAGGAACGCAGGCGGCGATCATTTCGGCCGCGCTGGAAAGAACCTTGTATTTACCCTTCGGCAGATCGGAAACATGAAGGGAATCATTGATCATTAAACCAACAACCTCGACGTGGAACTTTTCTGGAATATCGCCCGGTAAACATTCAACTTCAACCTCGCGTAAGCCATGGACCAGGATCCCGCCGCTCTCTTTGACGCCAGCTGGAATGCCGGTCAGTTCGATCGAGATCTTGGCTTTAACCACTTCGTCCATAAGAACGTGGGCGAAATCGATGTGGAGGATCTTCCCATTCATATAATCATACTGAATTTCCTGGGTCAGGACCTGGAGGTCAGAACCGCCAAGTTTAAGGGTAGCAATCGTATTTTTTCCTGTTTCAGAGCCCAATATTTTAGACAAGAAAGACTTGTTGTCGATCGCGACCGCGACCGGCTTCATCTTTTTACCGTAAACAATAGCGGGAATTAAGCCTTTCGTTCTTAAGGCTTTAACTTTTTTAGTCCCGATTCCGTCTCTTTTTTCAGCGGCCAGTTCAACTTTTTTCATAACTTTACTATTTTAGCAAATAAGAGGCTTTTTGTCAAAAAGAAATTACTCCTCTTCCGGGTACTCTTTCTGGAGGCGGTTTTCCTTGTACCATTTGAGAATATCGCGAGCCACGGTCGCGGCTGAACGATCGCCATGCTCCCCATGTTCCACGAAAGCGGCAATAGTGATCTCCGGCTCATCATAAGGAGCGTAGCAGATAAACCAGGCGTGCGGGAGTCCGGGAGTTTGCGCGGTCCCGGTCTTGCCGGAGGCCGGGATCCCGGGAACTTTCGCCGCCCGGCCGGTCGCCCGAAAAACTACCTGGCGGAGAGCGTCGCGCACGACATTAATAGTATCAACCGTTCCCGGCACGACCCCGGCTTCCCGGGGCCGCTGCTGGAAAAGGATCCCGTCTTTCTTCCTGATCTCGGATACGATGTAGGGTTTCATTTCACGGCCGGTCGCGATGCTCCCGTAAATTTTAGCCATTTGGATCGGCGTGACCTGAAGAAAGCCCTGGCCGATCCCGTAGTTTATGGAATCGCCGTCATACCATTCTTCGCCGTAAACCCGTTTCTTCCAGCCGCTGTCCGGGACCAGCCCCTTCTTCTCGCTCGGCAGGTCAACCCCAGTCCGCTCCCCCAGCCCGTATTTCCGGGCGTATTCGGCGATCAGGTCAGGGCCCAGCCGCCGGCCCAGCTCGTAAAAAACAATGTCGCAGGAATTGACCAACCCGTCTTGCGCGGTGATCCGTCCATGGCCGGTCTCTTTCCAACAACGGGCGATCCGGTTGTTGATCCGGTAATAACCAGGGCAGAAAAAACTTTCGTTCGGTTTGGTCACTTTTTGCTCGAGCGCGGCGGTCAGGACGACCGCTTTGAAGATCGAACCAGGCGGGTAGATCGCCAGCGCCCGGTTCATGAAAGGATGCGTTTTTTTGCCAAGCTTCTGCCACTCCTCGGAGTCGAGCTGTTTCACGAAGATATTCGGATCATAATTCGGATGGCTGACCAGCGCCAGCAGTTCGCCGCTCCTGGGATCCAAGACCACCACCGCCCCGTTCTTGCCGCCGAGCGCGACATCGGCCGCTTTCTGCAGGTCGATATCGATCGTCGTATAAACATTCGCCCCGGCGACCGGATCGACCGAGCCTAAAACCCGGATCGGGTTCCCCCGAACATCAACTTCGATCTTTTTTCCGCCGTCGGTCCCCCTGATCATCTTGTCGTAGACTTTTTCAATCCCATCCTTGCCGATGGTATCGCCCAGCCGGTACCCCTCGGCTTTCAACCGTTTCAGCTCGTCCCCTTCGATCTCGCCAACGTAGCCCAGCAGGTGGGAAGCGGTGGCGCCAAAGGGATAGAACCGGACCGGATGGACCACGACCTCCACCCCTTTTAATTCCTTCCCCAGCTCCTCGACCGTGATCGCGGTCTTCAGGTCGATGTTGTCCTTGATCAGGATCGGGCGGTCGGAACGCCGCACCGGCTTGACCTCTTCACCCAATAATTCGCTGAGCTTTTTCAAGACCCGGTCGCGGCGGGCCGGATCGGCGTCGGAGAGGAGTTGCGGCATGACCTGGATCGAAAAAACCGCCTGGTTCTGGGCAATGATCTTGCCGTTCCGGTCGTAAATAATACCGCGCGGGGCATAGAGCGGGATCGTCTTGGCGGCATTTTCCAGCGCCAGGCGCTGGTATTTATCGCCTTCGATCACCTGGAGTTGGAAAAGGCGAAAAAAGATCAAAAGAAAAGCGAAGGCGAAAGCCAGCCAGAGGACCTGATCTTTATTCACCGGTCGCCTTCTGCATCAGGAAGTAGATCACCGGCACCAAGGCCAGGTTGTAAAGAGTGGTCAGTAAGATCTCGAGCAGATAATAGAACACGGAAAAGTGATGGCCGCCGAAATAAATGACCAGTCCTTCAACGATCAGGTAAAGCGGGGTAATGATCGCCACCATACTGGCCGAGAACGACCGCGCGTCGCCAACCACTTCATCGCCGATCCCGCCGACCAGCAGACTGATCACGACCTTGGACAGCGTGTTGACGTAAAACCCGGCCGAGAAAAGGTCCTGGAGAAAACCGGCCCCCGCCGCGAAAAAGGTCGAGGTCCCTTTCTCCGCCTGGACCGTGTAGATCACCACCGCTACCAGGAAAAGATCGGGCATCGCGCCAAAGAAGGTCACGAACGGCAGCAGGACCGTTTGAATGAGCAAGAGCACTAAGAGAAAAAGTATTAGTTTGAATGTCCGCATTTTAGTAGATCAGAAAAACTTCTTCGAGCTTGGAAAAATTGACCGCCGGCTTAACTCTGACGTCATAAAAAAGATCGGAATCCCGCTTTTTAACCTGGGCGACCGTACCGATCGGGATCCCGGGCGGGAAGATCTTGGAGGCCGGAGAGGTCACGATCTTATCCCCCACCGCGATCTCGCCGACCGAACTGACATATTTCATGGCCAGCGAATGCTGGTTGGCAAAACCTTCCACGACGCCAAATTCCCGGTTCTGCTGGTCGACCGCCGCCACCGAACTCTTGAGGTCGGTGATCAAGATCACTTTGGAGCTGAAAAGCGAAACTTCAACCACCCGTCCGACCAGGCCGGCCTCAACAATGACCGTCATATCGACCCGGACCCCGGACAAGACCCCCTGGTTGATCTCCATCAGTGAAGTGTAAGGCGAAGCCCCCCGGGCGATCACCTGGGCGACCCCAAGTTTGAAGCGGTAACGGTTGGTCCCCTGGAAATCAAGGGCTTGCCGAAGCCGGACATTCTCGTTGACCAGCTCCTCAAAAAGGGCCAGCTTCGAGATGGAAGTCGTTAAGCGGGTCTTCAGGTCCTTATTCTCCCGGGAAAGATTGTGCAAAGCTATAATATTGGCCGGGACGCTCAACGCCCCTTTGACAACATATTGGACCGAATACTGGATCGGGTAAAAGATCGAAGTAAAGATATACCGGATACCGAAGGAATTGTTTATGGTGAAATACGACAGGAGGAGCGCCAGCAGAACGATAATTACGGCTGGACGATAAGAACTTTTTCTTCTTGCTCCGCGGTATGGCTTCACTGATTGCTCTTGGGCATGATCAGGACCTTCTTCAGGGTGTCAATTTCCTCCAGGATCTTCCCGGTCCCGTAAGCGACGCAGGAGATCGGATCGTCGACGACATAAACCGGCATTTCTGTTTCCTGAGCCAGGTACTTATCCAGCCCCCTCAATAACGATCCACCCCCGGCCATGACAATCCCCCGGTCCATGATATCGGCCGAGAGTTCCGGCGGGGTTTTCTCCAGGGTCATGCGGACGGCGTCAACGACCATTGAGACCGGTTCCGCCAGGGCGTCGCGGATCTCCGAAGAAGTCAGGGTCAGGGTCTTCGGCAGACCGGTCACCAGGTCGCGGCCCCGAACTTCGATGGTCTTTTCTTCCGGCAGCGGGTAAGCCGAGCCGATGTCGATCTTGATCTGTTCGGCGGTCCGCTCCCCGATCAGGAGATTGTAGTTCTTGCGGCAATGAGAAACGATCGCTTCGTCCATTTCGTCGCCGGCCACCCGGATCGACTTGGAGACAACGATCCCGCCAAGGGCGAGAACGGCGACTTCGGTCGTACCGCCGCCGATATCGACGATCATGCTCCCCTGGGCTTCCGAGACCGGCAGGTTGGCGCCGATCGCGGCCGCCATCGGTTCTTCAACGAGGTAAGCTTCGCGGGCGCCGGCGTGCATCGCGGCGTCAAGGACCGCCCGTTTCTCCACCCCGGTGATCCCGGACGGAACGCCGACCACGATCCGCGGCCGGACAAAAGCGGAACGCTGGTGGCTCTTGTTGATAAAGTGGCGGAGCATCATTTCGGTGATCTCGAAATCGGCAATGACCCCGTCCCGCATCGGGCGGACGGCGACGATGTTGGCCGGCGTGCGGCCCAGCATCCCTTTGGCCTCGTTCCCGAAAGCGAGCGGCTTGTTGTTGTCTTTGTTGATCGCGACAACCGACGGTTCACAGAGAATGATCCCTTCACCGCGGGCAAAAACCAGGGTCGTGGCCGTACCTAAATCGATCCCTAAATCTCGTGAAAACTTTCCGAACACCATATCGTATACCGACATGCTTCCTCCTTAAAGGCTATTCGATGATAATCTTTGATTTGAATCCCTTACCCTGCAAAACGGTTTGCTGCTGCCTGGCCATTTTAAGGCTCTTATAAGCGCCGGCCTGGACTTTCCAGGAGGCGCCATATTTTTTCAGGAAAACATCGATCCCCCGGGCCCGCATCTGGGACAAATGATACTTGGCGTTTTCGAGGGTCGTGAACGGCCCCACCTGCACTTTGTAATAACTGCCGCTTTTTGTTTCGGCAATGACCGGAGCCGGCGCGGCCTTTTTAACCGCCGCTACCCGCCGGCGAGGGCTGGCCCGGCGAGGCGCTTTGCGGCCGCTCTTTTTGGCGGCTAACTTTTTCTTCTTCCCCTCGGCCCGCAAAGCTTTTTCCAGCTTACGCAGTGCCTCATAAGACGGCGGCGGCTCTTGCAAGCGCGCGTCGGTCTCCATGAGCGGCTGTTTCTTGACGGAAAAAAGGACCTTCTTGCCAAGCTGGAAACTGATCATGAAACTGCCGGCGATCACGACCGCCAGAACGACAAAAACAAAAAAGTTCCGGAGCCAGGAAAAACGGTTTTGTTTGGGCAGTTCTACGCTGGGCCCTTCATCAGTTGGCGGATTTTCACCGGGATTTTTTTCTGGAAAATTTAAATATTCCATGGCCTCTTGAGGCTATTCTACTACTCCCGTTACTTAGCGTCAACCCCGAAACGAAGCGCGTCTCCGACTAAAAAAAGCGAGCCGCAGATCACCCGGTCGACCCCTTTGGTCCGCTGGAGCGCCTGCTTAAGCGGGGTCGCCTTCTTCCCGAAGATCACCGGGGCTGATTGGTGATGTGACGATCGGGTGACGATTACTTCTTCGGCCAGCGGACGGAGCCAGGGGAGCATTGTTTTCACGTCCTTATCTTGCTGGGCGCCGAAGAGAAAAGTGAACTTTTTCCCCGGGAATTCCCGCCGCAGGGTGGCGACTAAGGCCCGGATCCCGGCCGGATTATGGGCACCATCGAGAATGGTCAGCGGATTGCGGCTGACCACCTGGAAACGGCCCGGCCAGACCGCTTTTTTCAACCCGGCAATGATCGCGTTTTTATCAATTTCGATCCCGGCCAAACGGACCGCCGCGACCGCGCAGGCGGCGTTCAGTTTTTGATGCTCCCCGAGCAAAGAAGTGGTGAACCCTTCCCCTTCGCTCCCAACCTGGACCAGCAGGCTCTGATTTTTCTCCGCTTGGAACCGCAAAACGCTTAAAGCCTCTTCTTTCTTTTCCGCCGTCACGACCGGGACCCCCGGTTTGATGATGGCCGCTTTTTCCACCGCGATCTTAGCCAGCGTTTTACCAAGGACCGCGGTATGTTCCAGCTCGATGTTGGTAATGACCGCGACCAGCGGGTAAATTACGTTGGTCGCGTCGAGCCGCCCCCCCATCCCCACTTCGATCACCGCGTAATCGACTTTCTTTTTGGCGAAATACCAAAAGGCGACGGCGGTCAAAACCTCAAAAACCGTCGGTTTTTCCGCCAATTTATCCGCCGCCAAACGGACAGCTTTTACTCCGGCCGCCAGATCGGGATTGCCGATATCACGGCCGTTGATCTTGAAACGTTCGTTTAGTTTGACGAGATGAGGCGAAGTATAGAGGCCGACCGAATAACCGGCCTCTTTCAGGATCGAAGCGATCATGGCGCAAGTCGAACCTTTACCGTTGGTCCCGGTAACATGAATGACCTTTAACTTGAGCTGGGGATCGCCAAGAAGTTTCAATAATTCGGTGATCCGCTCCAGTCCAAGATTGATCCCGAACTTTTCCAGGGAGGCAAGATATTTATCGACGGCACTTCTACTCATGAACGCTAACGACCCCCTCTGTCCGCCTTCGGCGGACATCTCCCCCTTGGTAAGGGGGAGATAAAAGAATTTTTTCTTTAATTAATTTAATCACTTTATTAAGCCTCAAAAGAACATCATCGTTGCTAAATCGAAGGAAATTAATTCCTAAACTACCTATCAACCGTTCTCGGTCTGCGTCATAATCTTTTCGCTCTTCGCTGGAATGAATGCCACCATCGACTTCAATCGCTAATTTTACTTGAGGAGAATAAAAATCAAGAACAAAGCCTTTAACACTGTACTGCCGTCTGAACCGACAATTTAGGTTTTTCTTGCGAATTGCCTGCCACAACACTCGTTCGGCTTCGGTCATATTCTTCCGAAGAATTTTCCTCTTTAATCGATCCAAAGAACGATTATAAAGCTTCGTCATACCCCACATCCTCCAACCCCAGAATCCCTTATCAACCTATCGACGTAATTATATCATTCTCCCCCTTAATAAGGGGGAGATGTCCCGAGCTTGCGAGGGACAGAGGGGGTCGGCGGAAGTCATCCCACCAGCAGCCTGTAAAGGAATTCAATGACCGTCATCAGGATCGGCATCGCGAACAAGATGATCCCGATCAGGATCAAAAAGCTGTACTGCTGGAGCCGGACCATGACCTCGTATTGGTGCGGCGGCAGGAAGTATTCCAGGATATGCGACCCGTCGAGCGGCGGGACCGGGATCAGGTTAAAGACCCCAAGCGACAAGTTGATCCAAATGGTATAGGAAACCAGATCGACAAGATAGCTATTCGGTAACGGAACATTTTTAAAGATCACCGCCACGACCCAGGCGACAAAGAAGTTGGAGAGCGGCCCGGCCAGGCTGACAAAGAGGCTCCCCTGCTTAGGGTTGCGGAAATTATAGGGATTGATCGGGACCGGCTTGGCCCAACCAAAACGGACCAGGAGAAGCATTAAAAAGCCGATCGGGTCGAGATGGCTGATCGGATTGAGGGTCAACCGGCCGGCTAAACGCGGCGTCGGGTCCCCCAATTTATCGGCCACAAAAGCATGGGCGAACTCATGAATGGTGATCGTCACTAAAAGGATCGGCAAAGCAATAATAAAAAAACTCAAGTCGTACATATTTTCCTTTCTAGGCCCGCGGGTGGGCCTGGTTGTACATTTTCTTCAAACGTTCGCGGGAGACGGAGGTGTA
>JBAZMB010000027.1:0-14083 GCA_041649975.1 Candidatus Margulisiibacteriota bacterium
CTGATATTCCACCAACAGTTCGTCTAAGACCGGTTGAAAAACATCGCGCGAAAGTTCGAGGACTTCTTCCAGCTGTTCAACCGATAATGGTTTTCTGGCCACGAACAAAACCGATTCGATAATGCTTTTGATCCTGGCCGGATCGAGCGTCACGCTTTCGACCGCTTCCACCGCGTCGCTATTTCCAAGGTTCTCAACTGTTTCCATCACTATCCCCTCCTTCCGGTCGATCTCCGCCCAATGATATCATAATTGTCGCGAAACGACGGTCTTGTTTGATCTGTAAGTTGCCCTGTTTGGCCAGTTCCAGGATCGCGAGAAATGTCACCACGACTTCCAACCGGGTCTTGCGGATAAATAATTCTTCGAACGGCACGCCTTCCGGCCGCTTCGCCAAAAGGTCTCGGACCTCGAGGATCCGGTCTTCCAACGTGATCTCTTCCGCCTTGATCGGCAGGATATTTTCACGCTCCGCGGCGTCGTCGTAAACCTTTTTAAAGGCAACGACCAGGTCGCGAAGCGAAATATCGACCAGCTGAATATCTTTTTCAACCCGCTCCCCTTCGTGGCGGGAATAGATCTTGTCGAAAACTTCTTTGCGCTGGCGCAGGCTCTTGGCGATCTGTTTGTAAGCGGCATACTCATGAATGTGGGAAACGAGCGACTCTTCGATCTTGAGGTCGTTCTCTTGTTCGCCTTCAACTTGCCGAACCGGCAGCAGTCCGCGGGTCTTTAGGTCAATCAGGTAAGCGGCCATGTATAAAAAGTCGGAGGCGGCGATCAGGCTAGGTCGATAGGTCTTCCAATATTCGAAATAGGTCGTGATTATCTGGTTAATGGAAACGGTCCCCACTTCCAGCTTGCCGTCGTCGATCGCCTTAAGGAGGAGATCGAACGGCCCTTCGAACACCTCGAGCTTGACTTGATAATCGGTCGTCCGGTTAAGGAGCGCTTCTTCGCTCATATCAACCCCACCACTTGTTTGGCTTCTTTCAGGGTCTTCGAGGCGATCGCCCGCGCCCGTTCCGCTCCATTAGCCAAAATGCCGGCGACCAGCTCATGGTCACGCTGGAAAATTGCCTGGCGGGTGTGGATCGGTTCCAAATATTTGATCAGGATCTCGGCCAGTTCTTTCTTACAAGCAACACAGCCACGCTTGGCTTCCCGGCATTCCAGGGCGACAAGGTCGGCCCGCTCTTTGGCAAAAACCTTATAATATGAATAGACCGGACAAACCTCAGGATGACCGGGGTCATCTTTTTTAACCCGGGCAGGATCGGTGATCATCGTCCCGATCTTTTTCCGGATCTCATCCGGCGAATCGGAGATCGCGATGGTGTTGCCGTAAGATTTGCTCATCTTCCGGCCGTCAAGCCCGGGCAGGACCGGAAAATTAGTCAGCTCATCTTTCGGTTCGGGAAATATTTCTTTATAGAGGAAATTAAAGCGCCGGGCAACTTCCCGGGTCAGTTCCAAATGCGGCAATTGGTCTTCGCCGACCGGGACCAGGTTCGCCTTGTAGATCAGAATATCAGCCGCCTGAAGGAGCGGATAGCCGAGAAAACCGTAAGTCCCCAGATCTTTTTCCTTCATCTCTTCGATTTTCCCTTTGTAGGTTGGGACCCTTTCCAACCAGGAAAGCGGCGTGATCATCGAAAAGATCAGGTGAAGCTCGGAATGTTCGGGAACATCCGATTGACGGAAAAGGACCGCCTTTTCCGGGTCGATCCCGGCAGATAAAAGGTCGATCGTCAGCTGTTTGACGTTGTCGCGGATTTTATCGCTTTCGGCATAAGCGGTCGTCAAGGCATGAAGGTCAGCAATAAAAAAGAAGCAGTCGTGCTGGTCCTGGAGCCGGGTCCAATTTTCCACCGCCCCGATAAGGTTACCGAGGTGAAGTTTGCCGGTCGGCTGGATCCCTGATAAAACACGTTTTTTAGTCATAAGATTTATGGATTATTATAACACAAATTGTATTTTATGCCTCTCCCACCAACCCGATTTCATCGGGTTGGTCCCCCCTCTCCATCGAAGATGGAGAGGGCCGAACTGAGAGGACTTGTATAAAACAATTCGCTATTTCCCTAAATTATTCCAATAATACTCGACTTCGGCCGAGGTCATGGGGGTCAAAACGACCTCATTAAAGCTTGATCCTTCCTGCCGTCTACTCTCCGCTAAAGTGAATGGGTAAATTTCATTCAGTAGATGCTTATTTTGAATCCTGACCTCATCGTCCGCTTTTTGGAGTTGTGTTTGTGGAATGTCCTTATTATCTTCAATCAATTGCACAAGATTTGGAATTTCAATCAACCTATTAAACACGACAGCAAGTTGTTCTGCGGTAGCATTCTCTGTGATATCATTTTGCATAAAAAACACATCAATGTTTTCGTAAACATTCCTATTGTTATCACGCTCTTTTTTGAACGCCCCCATATCTAAATTGCTCACTCGATACGGCAAAGATATCAACGTTTCAAATGAAGGCTTTGCTGTGTTAGCAATAACATTATCTGAATAAATCCACCCTAGACCTCCACTTACAAATAAAATAAGCGCCCCTATAGTTATATTCGAAGCTTCAAATGGCTTTTTCTCGCCCGTCCAAATGTTAGATGTCTTAAACGCATCAATAATAAGCCCGGAGACGAACAAGGTCGCACAACTTATTTTAGCTAAGCCTGGCGAAATATCAGCAATCAACCGGTCAGGAGAGGAAAGAGACACAACTCCTCTGAAGTTAGCGGTATAACCAAATATCCTTGCGTTTTGCTTGTTTTTTATTAACAACCCGATCTTAGTATTAGCTTCAGTAGTATTCACATGAACGGTGAAACGAATTTTACGATACTGGTTAATATCAGTTTGCACCATACCATTTGGTAAAAGCAAATAACACTCGTATTTTTCCCATATTTTATATCGATTTTCATCATCAATTGATACTACTAAATCAAAGTTGGAATCATTAAGAATATATATAGGATTAGCCTGCGTCGACTTATCTACATTTAGATGTACACCATATTTATCATTAGTTTCCGCATATATAGAGGAAGAGATAAAACAAAGAAGCAATAAGGAGGACAATATTTTTCTCATATCTTTTTCCTTTTCATTTACTAATCGCCATTCTCTTTTCCTCTCCCACCAACCCGATGAAATCGGGTTGGTCCCCCCTCTCCCTCTTCGATGGAGAGGGCCGAAAAAAACGGTTGCCATCACCCTTCCCCATGGCCCTCTCCACTTTGTGGAGAGGGGGGACCGTCCCGATCCGATCGGGACGGTGGGAGAGGCAGCAATCTTATTGCCAACCCTATAGCATGTCCGGCCGGGCGTTCAAATAACGAAGGGCATGTTCGGTCACGGTCTTGAACGGCGGGACCGCCACGGTCTCGCCCCAGATCGAAGTTTGCGGCTCATCAACGATCACCAGCGTGATGATCTCCGGATCGCTTAACGGCGCCAGGCCGATAAACGAAGTGACAAAAGAGTTCTTTAAATAGCCTCGACCGTTTGGCGCCGCTTTTTGCGCCGTCCCGGTCTTGCCGCCAACAGTGAAATAAGCCATCTGGGCTTTTTTTCCGGTCCCTTTGATAACCACGTTCCGCATCATCTCCAAAACTTCTTTGGCGACCTTTTCGGAAATTGCCCGTCTAGACGGCTTCTCATCATAAACCTTCATAAAATTACCGTCGCTCGCTTCAATTTTTTTGATCAGGTGAGGTTTAACCATTTTCCCTTTGTTGGCAAAAGCGGAAACCGCTTGCAAGAGCTGAATCGGCGTGACCGACAGTCCCTGCCCAAAGGTCGTCATCCCCACTGCCGATTTCGGCCAGCGTTCCCAGTCCATGACAATGCCGCGCGATTCGCCGGCCAGTCCGAACCCGGTCAGCTCGCCAAAACCGAACTTTTTAATATGTTTGTGGTAGTTCTGGGCGCCAAGCATGACCCCGACCTGGACGGTCGCGGTATTGATCGACTGCTCCAGCATTTCCGAGATCGAGATCGTGCTCCCCTGCCATTTGATCTGGTGGGAATTTTTAACGATCCGGGTGCCGATCTCGATCTGGTCGAGCGCTTTGAGACGGGAATCGGCCTTGATCACTCCCTGCTCCAAACCGGACGCGGCCAAGATCAGCTTGAAGGTTGAACCCGGCTCGTAGGGATCGAGGACGCGGGGATGCCAGAGACGGGAATTATATTTACCGAAGCTATTCGGGTTGAAATCCGGTTTACTGGCCAGAGCGAGAATATCGCCGTTCTTGGCGTTCATCACGATGATCATGCCTGATTTCGCTCTTGTCTCGCGGACTTGCCGATTGATCTCCCGTTCGGCGACGTATTGGATCGCGCTATCGACCGTCAGGGTAACGTTTTGCCCGTCACCGCTCGGTTCGATCTCCCGGACCGCGCCGTATAGCTCGCGGCCGGTCGGGTCGCCTTCGGTCACGACCTTCCCCGATTTCCCCTGCAGGTATTTATCCCAGGCGAGCTCAACCCCGGAAAGTCCCTGGTTATCGACGCCGACAAAACCAATGATCTGCGAACAGAGCTGGTTCTTGGGATAGATCCGCTTTTTCTCCTTGATCATCCGGTAAGCTTTGGGGTTCTTGGCCAACGCTTTCTTGGCTTCGGCTTCCGTGACTTTGCGAATGATCCAGGAAAAACCTTTCTTATTGGTGAAGACCGAAAAAGAATCGACCGTGGTCGCCAGGATATCCCCCTGCGCGTCCATGACATCCCCCCGGTTGGAAGAGATCGGGATAATCCTCATTCGCTGGTTCTGCGATTTCTCCCGGTAGAATTGGTAATGGATTATCTGCAGATCGACCAGCCGGATAACCACCATGAGAAAACCGATCAGAAAAAAACCAAACAGCAAACGGAGCCTGACCTTAAGCGGCATCGTCTACGACCCGCACAGGGCGGTCAGCAAGGTCTCGAAGACGACCGTTTGCGACTCGCCGGATTTTAATTTTAAATTGGTTTCCAAGAGCAGTTGGATATCGGCTTTTAATTCGGCCAGGGAAAAACGGTCGATCGTCTCCAGGCACTTGCGGACGTTGAATTGGTTCCCGCCGATCGCTTTGGCGACGTTAAATGGATTCCGGTCTCGTCCCGGAAGGGCTTTGATCTGGAGCATCAGCCGGTACTGGGTCCGCAAAAGACCTAGAAGCGGCAGAAGTTCCACCCGGTTGTGGAGGAGATTTTGAAAAAGGCCCAAGGCTTGCGGCAAGTCTTTATAGCGGAGCGCGTCGGTCAGGGCAAAAACATTGACCTCCCCCTGCGACGCGGCCTTGTTGACGTCGGTAGAATTGATCTCCGGCTTTTTCCCGACGTAAGTGGCAAGCTTGTCGATCTCGCTGGCCAGAAAGGCCAGATCGGTCCCGCAGATCTCGATCAGCAAGCGTCCCGCGTCACCGATCAGCTTTTTGCCGTTCTTTTGCGCCCGTTCCCAGACCCAGTTCTCGACCTGCTCGGTCTCCCAGGGAGCGAACGATTTGCATTCGGTCACTTCCGCCCGCTCGGACAGGAACTTGAAAAACTTCATCCGCTTATCGATCGAAGAGAAATGAAAAACGGCGGTCACCCCGGGCGCCAGATTGATCAGCGGGGCCATGAATTCAGCCTGATTATCGGAGGTAACGTCGATCTCGCGAACGATCACGACCTTATCGCCGCCGAGGAGGGTTTGCGTTTGGAGGGCGTTGCTTAAATCGCCGGGAGTGACAGAGTCGCCTTCGAGCAGTTCGAGGTTGATCGACGGGTCAGCGACCGATTTCTTGAAGGCGGCGATCTTCTCGTCGACCAGCAAACGTTCGTCGCCGTATATTAAATGGAGGTTAGCCATTCTTGACGCGCAGAAATTTCCGTTTACCGACCTTGATCGTCCGTTCGTTAGCCAAAGATATCTTGGTTTTTTCGTCGGTCAGCGTCTCGCCGTCAACCGACACGCCGCCTTGCTGGATCAGCCGTTTGGCTTCCGATCTTGAAGGGGCGAGCTTGGTCTCGGCCAGAAGATCGATCAGCGGCAGTTCGCCGCGATCAAGGGAAATAGTTTCAATTTCCTGGGGAAGCTCACCTTTTTTAAAAACCGAAGTAAAATGCTCTTCCGCCGCGCCGGCTTCTTTCTCGCCGTAAAAACGGGCCACGATCAACCGGGCCAGTTTTTTCTTCGCCTCCATCGGGTGGAGCGCTTTGATTTCGGCCAGCGGCTCGCTGGTTAAAAGTTCGTAGTAACGGATCATCAGGGTATCGGAGATCGACATCGTCTTGCCGAAGATCTCGTTCGGCGTTTCAGTAATGCCGATGTAGTTACCGAGCGACTTGCTCATCTTCTGGACCCCATCGGTCCCTTCAAGGAGCGGCATCGTCAGGACGACCTGGGCGGCTTGACCTGCTTTCTGCTGGAGGGTCCGTCCCATCAAAAGGTTGAACTTCTGATCGGTCCCGCCAATTTCAAGATCAGCTTTCAGGTGGACCGAATCATGTCCTTGCAACAAGGGATAAAGAAATTCCAGGATGGAGATATCTTTTTCGTTCTCGAAACGAGCGGCGAAATCCTTTCGCTCCAGCATTCTGGCCACGGTATACTGGGCGGAAAGCTTGAAGACGTCCATCAGGTTCATTTTTTCCAGCCAGTGGGAATTGTAAACAACTTCGGTCTTGTGCTTATCGAGGACCTTAAAAACCTGTTCTTTGTAAGATTTGGCGTTCTCTTCGACTTGCTCTTTGGACAACGCCTTGCGGGTTTCCGATTTTCCGGTCGGGTCGCCGATCATGGCGGTAAAATCACCGATCAGGAAAATGACGTGGTGCCCCAGGTCCTGGAATTGGCGCAGTTTGTTCAAAACGACGGTATGGCCAAGATGAATATCGGGGGCCGACGGATCGGCCCCGAACTTTATCCGAAGCGGCCGGCCAGTTTTGAGCTTTTCTTCCAGCTCTTTTTCGGGGATGATCTCAACCGCCCCCCGTTTAATGATCTCGAGTTGTTCCGCTGCGTTTTTCATTTTGCCCCCAATTCAAGTAAAGCTTGTCTGACGATCTCGCTCGGCACGTTGTCGCGAATAATGACCTTGCCCAGTTTTTCCGGCAGGACAAAATTAACCCGGCCGTCGATGACTTTTTTGTCGAGATTGATCCCGGCCATGATCTTGGCCGCCGGGAACCCTTTGATCTCTGAGGGCAAGCCCAGCTTATCGAACAAGCGGCAAAGGCGGTCCATCACGCTGGGCTCGCTTACTCCCAGTTTTTGCGAAATAAGCGAGGCCGCGACCATCCCGATCGCCACCGCTTCCCCATGGTTGTAAGAACGGTAACGGGTCAGCGATTCGATCGCGTGGCCGACGGTGTGGCCGAAGTTCAGGATCATCCGGAGCTTGGCTTCCTTCTCGTCTTTTTCGACCACTTCGGCCTTGATCTTGGCCGACTCGGCGACGATCGTCTGCCAGAGCTTGAGAGCGGCGCGCAGCGTATCGTCTTTTTCAAAAGCCCTGGTGTGGAGATGGTGGGCGTTCTCTTCCAGAAATTTAAAAAAGCCGGCGTCTTTGATCATGCCGTATTTAACGATTTCCGCCAGACCGGTCCGCAATTCGCGAACCGGCAGCGAAGTTAACGTTTTAACGTCGATAAAGACCAATTTCGGCTGGTAAAAAGCGCCGATCAGGTTCTTTCCCCTGGGATGGTTGACCGCCGTTTTGCCGCCGATCGAAGCGTCGACCTGGGCCAAAAGGGTCGTCGGCACCTGAATGTAGGGAACGCCGCGCATATAGTTGGCGGCGACAAAACCGGCCAGGTCCCCCACCACTCCGCCGCCAAGAGCGATGATCAGGCAATCGCGATGGGCGCCATGGCGGACCAAGATATCAAAAACCCTGGCCGCTTCGGCCAAAGTCTTGTGGCTCTCTCCCCGCTTGGTTTCGATGATCAGCGGTTTCGTTTTAAAACCTTTACGGACCCGGTCTCCGTACAGATCGTTGACCAGCGGGTCAGTAATGATAATAACTTCACGGCCCCAGTCGTTCGCTTCAATAATCTTGCCAAGCTCCGGTAAAATATCGGTCCCGATCAGGATGTCGTAGCTGTTTTCTTTTAAGTTAACTCGAATCTTGTTCATAGTTGTTTGATTATCCTTTCGACCACTTCGGCGACCGGAATGGTCGACGTATCGATCGTAACCTGCGCTGCCGCCTGATATTTCGCCCGCCGGACGTTCAGGATCTTATTGATCTCCGCTTTCGGGTCCAAGACGTTGAGGAGCGGACGGTGTTTTTCTTTGCCGACCCGTTCAAAGATCACGTCTGGTTCGGCCCAGAGCAAGACAACCTTACCCAGGTTCCTTAAAAGCGCCACGTTTGCTTCCCGCAAAATGATCCCGCCGCCGGTCGACAGGACAAAATTATCGTAAGTGGCCAGGGTCTCCAAAGTGTCCGTTTCCAGGGCGCGGAAATACTCTTCCCCTTTTTCCTTGAAGATCTTACTGATCTTCATCCCCTCCGCCCCTTCGATCAACTCGTCGGTGTCCAGGAACTCCAGGCGGAGCCGCTCGGCCAGAGCCCGACCGACCGCCGATTTACCGGAACCCATAAAGCCAATTAAAATTATGTTCATAATTAATCTTCTCGTGCGATCTGCCCCCGACAGGGATCGAACCTGCGGCCAACAGTTTAGGAAACTGCTGCTCTATCCAACTGAGCTACGGGGGCCCGATCACATCAAAATATTTTTTTAACAGCCGGTCACAAAGCCGGGATCGATCGCCGCCCAAGCTCCATTTTTTAGCTGCTGGACTTCCAGGTGCAGATGAGGATGGCCGGTCGCCATCCCGCTGTCGCCTGATTTGCCGATCACTTCGGTCTTGCCGATCTTCTGGCCGACTTTTTTCTGGTTGGTGATCTTGGAAAGATGGGCCAGGATCAAACGATAGGTCTTTCCGGCGACAAAAAACTTGATCCAGAAAGAGAGGCCGTAACCGCGATGGAACGAGCGGTCGTAAACCACTCCGTTAACGCAGGCGATGATCGGCGTTCCGGTCGGGGTCAGGAAATCCTGTCCGTGATGCTTTCCGTCAACCGTCAAATTACGAAGCGCCGGCGGATACTTTTCGCCAAAACCAAAATGCATTTTTTGCGGGCATGGCCTCATTGTTTCACCTCGCGGATATAATCCCCGACCGCTTTTTTAATGATCCCCGCCACGTTGGCCCGCGGCTTAACAAAGCTCGGCGGCGAATCAAAAAGGCCGATCAGGTCGTTCGTTACCAAGACCTGGCCGTCAACTTTCGCGCCGGCGCCGATCCCGATGGCCGGGATCTTCAGCGACTTGGAAATTTTCGCCCCCAGCTCTTCGGGGACCAGTTCAATGACCAACGCGAAACAACCGGCTTTTTCCAACAGCTTGGCGTCGGCCACTATTTTAGCGGCTGATTTTTTTTCTTTCCCCTGGACCTTATAGCCAAGCAGTTTAACCGACTGCGGGGTAAAGCCCAGATGCCCCATGACCGGGATCCCGGCTTTAATAATTTCGCGGACCGCTGCCAGATGCTCCGCTCCCTCAAGTTTGACCGCGTCGGCCCCGGCTTTGACCAGGCGAACGGCGGAGCGGACCGCTTCTTTCGGTTCGATCTGGTAAGAACCGAACGGCAGGTCGGCCACGATCAAGGCGTTTTCAACGCCGCGGGCAACCGCCTGAACGTGAATGACCATTTCATCCATGGTCACAGGCAGTGTGTTCCGGTAACCTAAAGCGACATTCCCCAGGGAATCGCCGACCAAAACGACGTCGAGCCCGGCCCCGTCCAGGAGTTTAGCGACCGGATGATCGTACGCGGTCAGCATCACGATCTTTTCCCGGCCTTTTTTATTTTGCAGTTGTTTGATGTTCATGTTTCCAGCCAAAAAGGTCCAATTTTGGTTTCTCCACCCGGTACAGCGCGAAAAGCTTTTCTTCCAACAGATCGCTCGTTAAATGACGGATCAGGCTCCCGTTTTCAGCGACTGAAACGATCCCGGTCTTTTCGGAAACGACGATCACCATGGCGTCGGATATCTCCGACAGGCCGACCGCCGCCCGGTGCCTGGTCCCCAGCCGGTGATCGAGCAGGCGGCTATCGGAGATCGGCAGCAAACAACTCGCCGAGACGATCCGGTCCCCCTGGACAATGACCGCCCCATCGTGAAGCGGCGAACGCGGTTCAAAGATCGAGAGCAGCAGCTCGGTCGACAACAGGGAGTCGAGCCGCACGCCGGATTCCAGGTGCTCGGTCATCCCCATGACCCGTTCGATCACGATCAGGGCGCCGATCTTTTCTTCCGACAGCTGCTGGACCGCCCGGACCACGCTTCGGATGTAATAGCTCCCGTCTTGAACGGTCGACAGGGAAAAGATCCCCAGGATCCGCCCCCGGCCAAAACGCTCCAGGGTACGGCGTAATTCCGGTTGAAAAAGAATGACCAGCATGACCGCGACCACCGGCGCGAACTTTTCAAACAGCCAGTTAATGGTATAAAGTCCGATCAACCGCCCGGTCGCGTAAAGGGAGAGGAGAACGATCAAGCCGCGAATAAGGGAGATCGCCCGCGTCCCCTGCAGCCAGAGGAGCGAGTAATATATTATTACGGCGACCGTAAAAATATCGATCAGGTCGACCCAGCGGAGCTCAAATGGCATCATTGGCGATCAAATCCTCGTATCTTTCCCGTTTGACGACAACTTTCGCTTTGCCGCCATTCAGCATGACCAGCGCCGGCCGCGGCACCCGGTTATAATTGGAAGCCATCGAATAATTATAGGCGCCGGTGCACGAAACGACTATCAGATCGCCGACCTTGGCCGGCGGCAGTTTGCCGTCTTTAATGACCAGATCGCCCGACTCGCAGAAGCGTCCGCCGATAGTGATCGTTTCAGTCTTGGCCGCGCCCGGATTATGGGCTAAACAGGCTTCGTAAACCGCCTGATAAAGGATGTAGCGCGGGTTATCCGACATGCCACCGTCGACGATCAGGTATTTTCTGATCCCCGGGATGTCGCGGATCGCGCCGATGGCATAAAGAGTGACCCCCGCCTGCCCGACGATCGAGCGGCCGGGTTCAAGATATAATTTGGCCGTGGTCTTGCCGTTAAGTTCAGCCGCGATCCGTTTGGCAAACTCTTCGATGTTCGGCGCCTGTTGGCTGGCCAGGTACGGGATCCCGATCCCGCCCCCCAGGCTCAGCTCCGTAGTCCCGTATTTATTGGTCAACGAGA
This sequence comes from Candidatus Margulisiibacteriota bacterium, assembly GCA_041649975.1. Classification (GTDB taxonomy): domain Bacteria; phylum Margulisbacteria; class WOR-1; order O2-12-FULL-45-9; family XYB2-FULL-48-7; genus XYB2-FULL-45-9. Next base: position 11,254 of record JBAZMB010000027.1, read on the forward strand.
CGAGCAGTTTCGCTTCGGCAATAAACGGTTCGACGTCGAAGATCTGCGAACCGATATGGGCGTGAAAACCGGCCAGCTTGAGCCGTTTGGTTTTGCGGACCGCCTCCACCAGTTCAGCTAGTTCGTCCAGCGGCACGCCGAATTTCGAGTCGATCCGGCCGGTCTGGATAAATTCGTGGGTGTGGGCTTCGATCCCGGGATTGACCCGGACCAGGATAGAAACGTCGCGGCCAAGCCGTTCCGACGTGCTAGCGAGATTGGCTAATTCGTACTGATTGTCTACGACAAAACGACCGACCCCGGCTTTGATCCCCTCTTCGATCTCTTTCAACGATTTATTGTTACCGTGAAAACAGATCTTTTTCGGATCGGCTTTTGCTTTCATGACGGTAAAGAGCTCGCCGCCGGAAGAAACGTCGAAACCAAACCCCTCGCTGGCAATAACCTTCGCCACGCCGACCGCGCACAGGGCCTTGCTGGCGAAAACCAACTCGGTTTGAGGATAATACGTTCGGAAAGAGCGCAGATATGTTTGGCATTGGGAACGGACCGTTGCCTCATCGATCACGTAAAGCGGGGTCCCGAATTCTTTAGCGACCGCGAGGAGGTCGCAACCCCCGATCTCCAAGTGGCCGGCAGCGTTGATTTTTGCCGTAAGCGGGAGATTTACCGTATTCATAATACTATCGATTATACCACAATTAATAAGGTGAAAAAACGAGGTTTATCTGGCGCAGAGCATCAGCTTATATTCGATCGAATCGATCAGCGCCAGCCAGCTGGCTTCGGTCACGTTCTCGGAAACGCCGACCGTTCCCCAGACTTTGCTGTCATCCGCCGATTCAACCGTCACCCGGACCTTGGCCGCGGTCCCCGCTTCGGTGTTTAAGACCCGGACCTTATAATCGGTCAACTTCATCTCTTTGAGCTGGGGATATAAACCTTCCAGGACTTTGCGCAGGGCGTTATCGAGAGCGTTAACCGGCCCGTCGCCGCTGGCGCTGGCGTCATAATGTTTATCGCCAACCTTGAGTTTGATAAAGGCGTTAACTTTAGCCGCAGAGGTCCCCTTCTTCCCGGTCTCGACCCGGAATTCTTCGAGATCAAAGTACGGTTTGAATTGGCCCAAAACTTTTTTGACCAGCATTTCAAACGAAGCTTCCCCTTCTTCAAATGAATAGCCCTGGTTTTCCATCTCTTTCAAGGTCTTGATCAGCCCTTTGATCTCCGGCGAATCCTTCTTCAAGTCGATCCCGTACTCCTCCGCTTTGTGGAGGATGTTGCTGACCCCGGAAAGTTCCGAGATCGTCACCCGCCGTTCGTTGCCGACCGCTTCGGGGGCGATGTGTTCATAAGTGCCGGGATTTTTGGCGACCGCGCTGACGTGAATGCCCCCTTTGTGGGCAAAGGCCGAGCGACCAACGTAAGGCTGATGCGGTGACAGCGGCAAATTGGCGATCTCCGCGACGTGCCGGGAAAGCTCGGTCAAGCCGCGCAGCTGTTCCTCGCTAACGCAATCAACTTTCAATTTCAATTTCAAAAGTGGAATGATCGAGCAAAGGTTGGCGTTGCCGCAACGCTCGCCATAACCGTTGATCGTCCCCTGGACGTGCGTCGCGCCGCAATAAACCGCCATACCGGAAACGGAAACGGCGCATTCGGCATCGTTATGCGCGTGGATCCCGAACGGGACCGTTAATTGGTTCTTTATTTCGTTGATGATCCGCTGGGTTTCATAAGCCAGCGTGCCGCCGTTGGTATCGCAGAGGCAAAGTAGATCGGCGCCCGCCTCACTCGCGGCCAGCAAACATTTCAGCGCGTATTCCGGATTGGCCTTGTAACCATCGAAAAAATGTTCGGCGTCGTAGATCACTTCGCGGCCCGCTTTTTTCAGGTACGCGACCGTGTCGGAGATCATCGCCAGATTTTCTTCCAGGGTCGTCTTGAGAGCGTCGGTCACGTGGAAATCCCAGCTCTTGCCGAAGATCGAGACCGCCGGCGTTTCGGCGGCGATCAGCGTCGCGATATTTTTATCGTCCTCGACTTTTATTCCGGCCCGGCGGGTGGAAGAAAAAGCAACTAGCTTGGCTTGTCGCAGTTGGACCGACTTCATCTTCTGAAAAAACTCGATATCCTTGGGATTACTTCCCGGCCAACCACCCTCAATATAGTGGATACCAAACTCATCGAGGAGACGAGTGATCTTGATCTTATCCTCAAGGGAAAAAGAGATCCCCTCGGTCTGGGCGCCGTCGCGTAAAGTAGTATCGAATAATCTGACTGACATGGGAAAATTATAACATATTAAAGATAAGTCGGGCCATCCGATTCTTTGGAAAAATGAACTGACCTTCCCCCGATAGTCACCCACTAATTAATTTGAAATATTAGCGGTTTTTTATCGATAGATATTCAGAACAATGGCCTGTAAAACATCATTATCTTTAAACCATTTGATCATCGAAAAATTCGGCCGGCAACAAACCGACAGGGTCCGGTTACGCGACGTCCCGGCCGCCAGACTATGGGATATCGTCCTGGATCGGCGGGGAGCGATCGGTCCGGAAAATCAGGTGATCAACAACACTTTAAAGGCGCTCCGCCGCTCTGGCTTGGAAGACCCGTTTGAAATAACCCCCAAGATCAAAGCGCGATTGAAAGCGATCCTCGCCAAGAACAATAGCCAAGCCGCAACGCCATTAGATAAAGCCATCCTTTTGCTTCGAGCGGTCATACCGGAACAAAATTCGTTTCTCTTCGATCAGATCAGGCATTTTGGCCTGCGTCCCGACCAGGGGGGATTAAATATCCCATACAATGACCGGGAAGA
>JBAZMB010000028.1:0-13365 GCA_041649975.1 Candidatus Margulisiibacteriota bacterium
TTGGCGACCGAAGTAACAAAATTCAACTGCCAATGCAGACCGTAAACAAGATAGATGTAGACGTGGCCACCGGAACCATATTCAACTTCATTCCGGCCGGTTCGCCGACCGCCGTAAGCGTGGGAAGCGGCGTCTTCCCGGCCAACGTAGGCTTCGGTCTCGACGATCATCCCGCTTAAGCGCTGGCCATGATCTTCATGAACAAGATATTTGCCTAGCAGGTCTGGCGCGACTTCGAGGGTCGGCCGGGTAAAAAATTCGCGCGGCAGCCTAAGAGCGGACATGAGCTTCGGTTTCTACTCCATGATCGAAGGCTTCCAGGAAAAAACTGCGGGTGTAGGTGTGTTTCATTTTAGTCGCGATCAAACGGCCAAGGTTGGGATCGCGGATCAGCCCAAAGACGCTGGGGCCGCTCCCCGACATTTGCGCCCATTCGCAGCCCTCTTCAACCAATTTGCCGATGATCTCCAGGATGATCGGATGTTGCCGGACAACGACCGGTTGGAGATCGTTCCGGTGGCCGTCGAGCAACAAGGGTTCTCGTTCCGCCATCCGATCAAATTCCTGATAAGCCCAGGGAGTTGAAACCTCAATCGGCGGGACGACCAAAACATAATATTCTTTTCCCGCGATCGGCCTGGGGTTAAGATTTTCCCCCCGACCGGTCGCCAGGCAACGCCCCCCTTTTAAGCAAAAAGGAACGTCGGAACCGAGTCGGCTACCCAGAAGACTAAGCTCGGCTTCACTAAAGGGTTTATCGGCCAGCTTATTCATTCCGTAAAGGACCGCGGCCGCGTCGGCCGAGCCGCCGGCCAAGCCAGCCGCCATGGGAATGTGCTTTTCCAGTTTGATGGTAATCCCGTTATGTTCATAGCCTTTTTTTTCCAGCTCGTCAAAGAATAAAACGGCCGCTTTATAGGCTAAATTCTTTTCGTCACTTGGTAAGTCGGGGTTATTGATAATGGTCAGGGTGATACCGGAGGGAGCCAACTCAAGCGAGATTTGATCGGATAGAGAAACGGATTGCATCAACGATTCGAGTTCGTGATAGCCGTCTGAACGCTTGCCGAGGATCTTCAGTGATAGGTTTACTTTAGCGTAAGCTTTGACCCGCACTATTTCGCTTTGTTTAAGGCCAGCATCAACCGGGACTTCATTCGAGCCGCTTTTGTCCGGTAGATAAGTTTCCGTTCTGCTGCCTTATCGATGACCGAAACAGCCGTTTGGACCAAATTTCCCATTTCGGCCGTCTTTTTGAGGATCGCTGCACGCGCGGTTTTTATCGCTAATTTGAGCTTTTTCTTCTCTATGAGGTTACGTTCGGTGCGGATCTTGGCTTTACGGACGTTCTTGATCCCCCGTCTTAAAATATTTTTCTTTTTCTTTGCTGCTTCTGCCATTATGTGCCTCCGTGTGATTTGGTTACCTTGACAATATACCATAAAATAGGTTACGATGGCAAGCACTTTGAGTATCCACGATTGGTTCAATCGAAAACAAGAACAAAAGTCCGCTTATTCCCGCGAAAGACTTGATATCCCAGGCAATGTTTGGGTAAAGTGTTTCAAATGCGGCCAGGCGATCTACGCCAAGGATCTGGAAGAAAATTCCAAGGTCTGTCCCAAATGCCAGTACCATTTCAAACTGACCTCGGCTGAACGGATCCGTCAGCTGGCCGACAAAGAGTCCTTTAAAGAGATCGACCCCAACCTTACCTCCAAGAATTTCCTGAATTTTACCGATTCCAAATCCTATACCGCCAGAATTGAAGATTCGATCCTCAAATCCGGTCTTAAAGACGCGATCAAGACCGGCCTGGCCAAGATCAACGGTTACGATGTCGCGCTGGGGATCATGGATTTCTCTTTCATGGGCGGGAGCATGGGTTCGGTGGTCGGCGAAAAGATCGCCCGGCTGATCGAAACGGCGATCGAGCATAAGTACCCGGTCATCATTTTCTCGACTTCCGGCGGCGCCAGGATGCAGGAAAGCATCATGTCGCTGATGCAAATGGCCAAAACTTCAGCCGTCCTCGGCCGCTTGCGCGAGACCGGCCTCCCCTATATTTCGGTCCTGACCGACCCGACGACCGGCGGCGTTTCCGCCAGTTTTGCCATGCTCGGCGACGTTAATATCGCCGAACCGAACGCCCTGATCTGTTTCGCCGGCCCCCGGGTCATCGAACAAACGATCCGGCAAAAATTACCGGCTGGTTTCCAACGCTCCGAATATTTACTGGAACACGGCATGCTGGACATCGTCGTGGACCGAAATCTTATGAAGGAGACTTTGACCAAGCTGTTAAAGTTCTTTAAAAATTAATATGACGCAAAAAATAAAACGACCGTTACTGGCCTTCGAAAAACCGCTGGTCGAACTCTATGAAAAATTGGAGAAGCTCCAGGAAATGAGCGACTCCGGCAAGTTCGACATGACCGAAGAGATCAAACACATGGAAAAGCGGATCGAAGCGGTCCGCCAACAGCTTTACACCAGCCTTAACCCCAGTCAGGTCGTCCAGGTCGCCCGCTTCATCCAGCGGCCGACCGCGCTCGATTATTTCGGTCTGATGTTCGACGACTTTGTCGAACTCCACGGCGACCGGAACTTCGGGGATGACCCGGCAATGGTTACGGGAATAGCGACCCTAGACGGACGGTCCGTCATCGTCATGGGCCAGCAAAAAGGACATTCGACCAAAGAAAACCTGGCCCGCAATTTCGGCACCGCCCATCCGGAAGGCTACCGCAAAGCGCTCCGCTTAATGCGCCTGGCCGAACGTTATAACAAACCGATCATCTCCCTGGTCGACACCCCAGGCGCCTATCCCGGCATCGGGGCTGAAGAACGGGGCCAGGCGGAAGCGATCGCCAAAAACCTCCGGGAAATGGCGGAGCTGACCGTCCCTTTCATCTCGGTCATTACCGGCGAAGGCGGATCCGGCGGCGCGCTTGGCATCGGCATGGGCAACAAAGTCCTGATGCTGGAATTCGCGATCTACTCGGTAATTAGCCCGGAAGGCTGCGCTTCGATCCTCTTCCGCGACGCCAAACGGGCCAACGAAGCGGCGGTCGCCATGAAGATCACCGCCAAAGACATGCTGGAACTGGGGATCATCGACGAGATCGTCAAAGAACCGCTCGGCGCCGCCCACCAGGACCCAAAACTTGCCGCAAAATATTTAAAATCTGCTATAATAAAGAACCTGAACCCCCTCCTTTCCCTGACCGCGAGGGAATTGATCGCGGACCGTTACAATAAGTACCGAAAGATGGGGATTTTCAACGAGTAGTTTGTGCCGCTGTGGTGGAACTGGCAGACGCGCCTGACTCAAAATCAGGTGGGGTTAACCCCCGTGTCGGTTCGATTCCGACCAGCGGCATATTTTAAAATTAATTGGTTTTGCCCAGGTGGCGGAACTGGCAGACGCACCAGCTTCAGGTGCTGGCGAGGTCACACTCGTGGAGGTTCAACTCCTCTCCTGGGCATGCCAATTTATTTTAACAATTGACAAAATTAATTGCTTGTTGTATCATTAATTTGTTCCTGGTGAAGAAAGGCCGCCCGAGGTCCTAACATTTTTTCTATGTAATCCCAAATTTTTTACCAAAACAAACCAGTACTATAATTTTCAAGGAGGATAATAATGGATATAGTTGAATTAGAAGGTAAGACCCTGCCCCAATTGTACGAAATCGCCAAAGGACTCGATCTCCCCAATTACCGCCAGTTAAAAAAACATGACTTGGTCTTCAAGATTTTGGAGCTCCAAACCCAGAAGAACGGCTTCATGTTCGCTAAAGGAGTGCTCGAGATCCTGCCGGAAAACTACGGCTTCTTGCGGACCGGCGGCTACCTGCCGAGCCGCGAAGACGTTTACGTCTCGCAAACCCAGATCCGCCGCTTCGACATGATGAACGGCGACTATGTCACCGGCCAGGTCCGCCCGCCGAAAGAAGGGGAAAAATATTACAGCTTGCTGAAGATCGAAGCGATCAACGGCGTTAATCCCGAAACGGCCCGCGACCGGGTGCCGTTCGAACACCTCACCCCGATCTTCCCGAACGAACGGTTCACGTTGGAACACGCCGACGCCTCGATCACTTCCCGCCTGATCGACATGATCGCGCCGATCGGCAAAGGCCAGCGCGCGCTGATCGTTTCGCCGCCGAAAGCCGGTAAAACAACCGTCCTGAAAAATATTGCCAACAGCATAACCGCTAATTTCCCGGAAGCGCTGATCAAGGTCCTCCTGGTCGACGAACGGCCGGAAGAAGTTACCGACATGCAACGGTCAGTGGTCGGTGAAGTTGTCGCTTCTACCTTCGATGAACCGCCGGAGGACCACATCCGGATCGCCGAGCTCCTCCTGGAATCTTGCAAACGCCAGGTCGAAGAAGGCAAAGACGTCGTCATCCTGCTTGACTCGATCACCCGTCTGGCCCGCGCCTACAACCTGGTCACTCCGCCGTCCGGCCGCACCCTCTCCGGCGGTCTTGACCCGGCCTGTCTCCACCGGCCAAAGCGCTTTTTCGGCGCCGCCCGTAACATTGAAGAAGGGGGAAGTTTGACGATCATCGCCACTGCCCTCGTTGACACCGGCTCCCGGATGGACGACATCATTTACGAAGAGTTCAAAGGAACCGGCAACATGGAACTCCATCTCAACCGGAAACTCGCTGAACGGAGAGTTTTCCCGGCGATCGACGTCCGGCTCTCCGGTACCCGCCGCGAAGAGCTCTTGATGGACGAAAAAGACCTCAAGACCATGTGGCTGCTGCGCAAAGTGATGGACAGCTACGAGACGGTCGAAGCGACCGAACAGTTGATCGAACGGATCAAGGGCTTCAAGACCAACAAACAGTTTTACGAATCGGCCGAAGCCAAGAAGTAACGCTTCATGTTCACGGTCGCGGAAATTATCGAGCTCTTGCCAGAGGCCAGGATTGAAGGTCCGGGCCTTCGGTTTGCCGCGATATCCACCGATTCCCGCAAAACAGCGCCGGGCGAACTTTTCATCCCGCTTAAAGGGGAAAAATTCGACGGCGCTAAATTTATTCCGGCAGTCCTAAAACGCGGCGCTTCCGCCCTCTTCGTCAAAGACGGCTTAAAAGCACTGCAAACCCTCGCCGCGTACCATCGCAATAAATTCAAGATCCCTTTTATCGGCATAACCGGCTCCTGCGGCAAAACCACGACCAAAGATATGCTCGCTTCGATCCTCGGCCAGGAAAAGCGGGTCTTAAAGAACGAAGGGAACCTCAACAACGAGATCGGCGTCCCCCTCACCCTCCTTAAATTAACGAAACAACATCAGGCCGCGGTCATTGAAATGGGGATGCAGGGACTCGGCGAGATCCGGGAACTGGCGGCAATCGTCCGGCCAAAGATCTCGATCGTGACCAACATCGGCGAGTCCCACCTGGAATACCTCAAAACAAAAAGGAACGTCGCCAAAGCCAAGGCCGAGATTTTCGAATTCTTGGGTAAAAACGATTACGCCATCATTAACCAGGACGACGAATATTTTGAACATTTAAAAGAACGGGTCAAAGCGCGCGGCGCGAAGGTCGTGACTTTCGGTTTATTGGAAAAAGCTGACGTTGACACCAGTGAATTAAAAGGGATCGAGCTCCCCGTCCCCGGCGACCATAATATTTACAACGCCCTGGCGGCGATCGCGGCGGCCAAGATCCTAAAAATAAAACGGCGCTCGATCGTCAAAGGCTTATCGACCGTCCCGCTTTCCAGCCGGCGGATGCACGTCAACAATCTCTCTAATGGGACCAAAGTTATCGACGACACTTACAACGCCAACCCGCAATCGCTGGCGGCGGCGCTCAAAACTATCGGTGGGATGAACGGCCGCAAGATCGCCGTCCTGGGCAGCATGCTGGAGCTGGGCAAGACGACAAAATCAGCTCACGCCCAAGCGCTGAAGCTGGCGCGCGACTTAAAATTAGACTATGTTTTTACTTTCGGCGAGTTCTGGCCACGCTCCGCGAACAACTTCCGGAATAAAAAACTCCTGGTAAAAAAACTGAAGAATTTAATCCGCCCCCGTGATATAATTTTAGTGAAAGGTTCGCGCGGCATGCGCATGGAAGAAGTAGTCGAAGTAATTATTTGATCATGCCTGGGTGGTGGAAATGGCATACACGTACGCTTGAGGTGCGTATGTCGAAAGACTTAAGGGTTCGACTCCCTTCCCAGGCATTTTCTTTATTGACTTATGCAAGCTTTTTACTTATGATTACGACTAAATGTTTGGGGGAGGAGCTATGACTATCCACTTATCGCAAATTGACGCCGCCGAACCGCTGGCGACGAACGCTGCCTCCATCAGCCAACAAAGCTCCGACGATTCCTTCGAAGAAAAATTAAAATACGAAAAAGCCCGGCTCGGCTTGCTTTACTCTCCTTTCGCGCAAATGCCCAATCTGTTCGGTTATCTTCCCGCCAGTGATGCCAACTGGGGAGCTTCCATTTTTGCCGACAATCAATCCGCCCCGGTCGAAAGCTCGGCCGCCTATCAACCGGCGGCAAATTCAAATCAATCGGCCATGACCGCCCAGCAAATGGTCAAGGCGCAAGCGCAAAACGAAGCGGTTCCACTCCCTGGTTTTAGCCAACAGGCAACCCAGTCACTGCAGGACCTTCTGCTTAAAACTAATTGGCTCGTCCCGAACCTGGAAGGAAGCCAGCAATTCTATCAATCTTTTCTCGCCGGCAAACTGCAACCCAGCCTCGATCTGCAGTCGCTGGTCGACCAGATCGCCGACCAGCTGGAAATAGTTAAAGGTAAAGGGAAGACCGAACTCTCCCTGACCTTAAAACCGGCCGAACTCGGCAATATTCTCCTGACCCTCTCCTACCACCAAGGCTTGATCTCGGTCTCGATCATGGCCCAGCCGGAAGCGAAAAAACTGATCGACGAAAGCCTGGAAGACCTGGAAGCGGCGTTGAAAAAGGCCCACATTAACTTTGACGAAATTCAAATCAAGGAGGTCACGGCTTATGGGCGGAATGTTTGATATCATCACTTCGGCCAAAGGAGCGATCGGCGCGTATAACGAAGCTCTCCGGATCCACTCTCTCAATATCGCCAACATGCAAGTCCCCGGTTATAAGCAGCTTGGAACTTCCTTTCAATCGGTTTTCGAACAAGTTTTAAGCCGGGGGACCGAAGCCCAGGGAAACAGCGGCGGAACAAACCCGAAACAACTTGGCCAGGGCGTGACCTTGAGCGGCGTCACGGTCGACTTTTCCAAAGGGGAAACGACCGAAGGGACCAATCTTTCCCTAGCGATAGATAGCGTAGGCGGAATGTTCATTGTTTCTCCGGACGGCGGGAATAGAATGCTCTATACCAGGACCGGCGATTTCAAGCTTGATTCCAGCCGCAATCTGACCTCCAACGGGATGCAGGTTTACGGCCTGGACGCCAGCGGCAAAGTGGTCCCCATTTCGGGACTCCCCAGCGGGAACGTTGACGACTATGAATGGAAAGAAGACGGGATCCTGTACTACCAGGGGACCAGTACCGGCTACCAGATCGCCCTGACCTACTTCGCCAATCCCGGCGGCCTGGCGCAGGCGCAAGGGACCGCGTTTGAACAGACCCTGGCCTCGGGCGAACCGGCGATCGCGACCGGCCCGGGCGGCGTCGTTGGCGGGGTCACGCCGAAACAAGTCGAACAATCAAACGTCTTTTATCTGGCCGAAACCATCGATACGCTGGAGATCCAGCGGGCGATGAGCGGAAATTTGAACATGGTCAAAATGGCATCCGATGTCATCAACAGCTTTATACAAAAGTTAGGATAAGGAGTTAATGGCAGAAAGAAAATCTGAAATCAGTTCTCAAAAGGTCACGATCAAGCTGCCGCCGGCGATCGGCGATTGGACTACCTATCGCCCGGTCAAAACGATCGGCAAAAAAGTAAAGACCGGCTTGTTCGGGTTTGATCGTCTCGCCAAAGAAGAGCTTAATGAGTTCCTCAAGGTCCATTATCATTACCTGCAAGCGCTCTTCCAGCAGCTGCGCCGGGAACTTGGCCTCGGGATCGAGTTTTACTCTTGCTCCGCCGAGCAAACGACCTATCTCAACTTCCTGCGCACCCTGACCGGACACGTCGCCCAGCTTTCCCTGAAAATTCCCGGCATCCACGAAGCCATCCAGTTCATCGTCGACCTTGGGGTCGCCAATTCGCTGATCAATCATTCGCTCGGCAGCCGGGACCTTGACCCCTTAAACCGCGGCCTGACCGAAGCCGAAGGAGAGATCCTTAAAACAACCCTGGCCCACTATCTCCCTCTTTACGTCGCGGCCTTCGGCGATGTTTTTGAAGAACCTCAGCTTTCCCTGCTCAGTTCGCCGGATATCATTCTCGATTCGGCGATCAACCCTTCTTCGACTTTCATTTGTTTCTCGGCCGACGTTTCGTTCAACGATAATCCGACCGGCCGGATCATTTTCGGCTACCAGGCGCCGACGGCAAAACAATTGATCAAGCTTTACGCCAGCCAGGACTTTCAAAAGCCGCTTAACATTGACCGGCTGCCGAACGTGATCCTGCGCAAGATCGGCGTCCCGCTCTCCGCCACGCTCGGCTCGACGACCCTCTCGCCGGACGAGATCAACTCGCTCGAACCGGGCGACGTTATCGCCCTTGACACTTCGATCAAATCGCCGATCGTCGTTCAGCTCGGCGAACACCTCCGGCTTTTATCCCAGGCCGGGCACGTTAAAGCGAAGAACGCGATCCGCCTGGTCGGTTTCGAAGAAGACGAAGTGGTGATCATGCCGCCGCTCGCCTTGTCCAAAGAAGAAGAGAAAACGGCCGAAGAACCGGGGGAAGAACTGGCGGAGGCCGAAGAAGCGGCGGTTGAAGCCGCCCCCGAGCAAGCGGAAGAACCAATCAATCCTCTGTCCGGCGCCGAGACCGAAACGACCGAGGAAGATGAATTTAATTTGACCGATGAGGACATGAAAGAAAGTTTTGCCGAAGAAGGACTGGGAGACCTGGGTAGCCAAGCGAACGAATTTAATGATAATATAAAATAAAGGGGGAACGGCGATGGACTTAAAGAACGTCAAATTCCAGGAACTAAGCGAGGCTAAAGGTGAACGCTTCGAGTCGCGCGTCATGGGCGATATCCCGATCAAAGTCACGGTGGAATTAGGTAATGCCGAACTCTCCTTAAAAGAGATCCTGGAGTTGGCCGAGGGCTCGATCATTGAATTGAACCGCCTCGCGGGTGAACCGCTAGACCTCAAAGTCGGGGGACAACTGGTCGCCCAGGGGGAAGTCGTCGCGGTCGACGATTACTATGGTCTTAGGATCACGAACGTGGTGATGAAATGACGACGGAAGCCTTAGTTCTGCACAGCTCCCCGATCGTCACCATCGGTTATGTCATGCAAGTTATCCTCTCGCTTGGGATAGTGATCGCTATTATTTATGTTACGGCCAAGTTCGTCCTCCCCAGATTCAAGATCGCGACCCCGGGAACAATGATCAAGGTCCTTGACCGGGTCATTCTGGAACCGCAAGTCACCGCCTACGTCCTGAAGGCCGGTGAAAAATCGTATTTAATCGTGATCAGCAATAAGCAGATCGAAAAGATCGACACGATCGAAGGGAAATTAACCGCATAAAATGAAGTTCTTAAAGAACAGAAGCTTGCTTATCGTTTGCGCGCTGCTCCTTACGGGTTTCGCTCTACCGGCCCTGGCCCAAGCCCGGCCGGCGGTCAATTTAGACCTCCGCCAGATCATGGCCGCGCCGCAATTCAGCAACAGCGTCCAGCTGATCATCGCTTTATCGATGATCTCGCTGGTCCCCTTTTTCCTGATCTCCGTGACCGCCTTTTTACGGATCATCATTGTTTTCTCGCTTCTTCGGACCGCGATCGGCACCCAACAGATCCCGCCTAATACGGTCGTCATCTCGCTGGCCCTCTTCATGACCGTTTTTGTCATGTCGCCGGTCTGGCAGGAAGTTAACACCAAAGCGCTGACCCCTTATAATGAAGGGAAGATCTCGATGCCCAAAGCGGTCGAGATCGGCATGAAACCGCTCAATCAATTCATGCTGCGGCAGACCAGGGAAAAGGATCTCGCCCTTTTTGTCCAATTCGCCAAAATACCGATCCCCAAGACCCCGGAACAGGTCCCAAGCTACGTCCTGATCCCGGCCTTCATGATCTCCGAGCTGAAAACCGCTTTCCAGATCGGTTTCCTGCTCTTCATTCCCTTTATCATCATTGATCTGGTCGTCTCCAACATTCTCCTCTCCCTAGGTATGTTCATGCTCTCCCCGGTTATGATCTCCCTGCCGTTTAAGATCCTGCTCTTTGTCCTAGTCGACGGCTGGGGGCTGCTTATCCGCGGACTGCTGTTGAGTTTCAGATGACCCAGGATTTCGTCACCCAAATCCTCTATCAGGGGGTCAATGTCTGCCTCCTGGTCTCGATGCCGGCGATCGGCATCGGCCTGCTGGTCGGCTTTATGATCAGTCTTTTCCAGGCAGTCACCCAGATCCAGGAACAGACCCTGACCTTTGTCCCGAAAGTGATCGCGGTGATGCTGATGATCGTCTTTACTTCTCCCTGGATGATCTCCATGCTGATCGACTTTACCACCACCCTCTGGAGCGCCATCCCGAACATGGTCCAATGATCATTCCGCTCGATCTGGTCATCGCTTTTTTCCTGATCTTCGGCCGGATCACCGGGATCTTCATCCAGGCGCCGGTCTTAAGCGCCCGCAGTTTCCCCACTTTCGGCAAGAACGCCTTTATCGTCTGGCTTTCTTTCGTCTTGCTCTTTATCGTGCCGGTCAATCCGGACTTGCCGACGTCCATTCTCGGTTTTGTCGTCGCGCTGGGCTTGGAAGTCGCGATCGGTTTTACGATCGGTTTTGTTTGCAGCCTGCTGTTCCTCGCGATCCAATCGGCCGGAGAATTGATCGACACCCAGATGGGCTTGTCGGTCGCTTCCTCGCTCGATCCGGTCTTCGGCGCGCAGATCTCGGTGATCGGCCGCCTGACCTTCATGACGGCGCTCACTGTTTTCCTGCTTTTTGACGGGCACCACCTGATCCTCTCCGCTCTGAACCAAAGTTTTACGGTCATCCCGGCCGGCAAGGCCCCTAATTTCGCCAGCCCCGACCTAATGATGCAGATGATGTCGCTGGGGAGCACCCTGTGGCTGACCGCGGTCAAGCTGGCCACGCCGATAATTCTCTTGATCTTCCTGACCGATTTCGCTTTCGGGATCGTCTCCCGGGTCGCTCCGCAGGTCAACGTCTTCCAGCTTGGTTTCCAGCTGAAACCGGTCGTGGGCCTCTTCGGTATTTCCCTGGTAGCCCCTTTCCTGATAAGATATATCTCGAAACTGATCGAAGTCATGGGCGAAGAATTGATCAAACTACTGCAATTCATAAAGTGAGTTAATCATGGGTGAAGGCGGAGATAAAACAGAAGAACCGACCCCCCATCGCCTGCGCGAGGCAAGGGAAAAAGGGCAAGTCGCGAAAAGCAAAGAAGTAACGACGGCGATCCTCCTTCTTTTGTCCTATTACGTCCTGCGTTATCTGGGCGAGTTTATGTATAAAAACCTGGCCGAGTTCACTCAGGCGGTACTCCAATTGATCCCGGAAACAAAAGAATTCAATATGGGCTTTGCCGGCTACGTCCTGCTCCTGGGCCTGCGGGCCTTTGCCTTCGTCCTGGGGCCGGTCTTCGCCATAACTTTTATCGCCGCTTTCATCGCCGAAGCGATGCAAACCGGCTTTGTTTTCTCCAGCGAAGCCCTCACGCCAAAGCTGGAAAAGCTTAACCCCTTGGAAGGTTTCAAGAAAATGTTCGGCATCCAGGGCCTGGTGGAACTGGCCAAATCGATCCTCAAGATAGTGGTCGTCGCTTACATCGCCTGGACCGCCATGAAGGACGATATTCCATACATTATTGTGCTGATGGAAGCCCATCCCTGGCAGGCCCTCCTTTTGGCCGGTGACATCGCTTACCGGATCGCCATCCGGGTCGGCATCTTTTATATTTTGATCGCCATCTTTGATTATTTTTACCGCCGCTGGGAGTACATGCGCAACCTGAAAATGACCAAGCAGGAGATCAAAGAAGAATACAAACGGCTCGAAGGAGACCCCCAGGTTAAACAGCGGATCCGCGACCTGCAGCGGCAAACGGCCCACCAGCGGATGATGGGCTCGGTCCCGCAGGCGGACGTGGTCGTCACCAACCCGACCCATTTAGCCATCGCTTTGAAATACGACACCTCCAAAATGAAAGCGCCGGTCCTGCTGGCCAAAGGCGAACGGAAGAACGCCGAGGAGATCCGTAACATCGCCGAAGCCCACGAGATCCCGATCGTGGAGAACGTCGAACTCGCCCGTTCCCTTTACAAGACGGTCAGGGTTAACCAGGAGATCCCAACCGAACTCTATCAGGCGGTCGCCGAAGTCCTGGCTCACGTCTACAAGATCAAGCGGGAACGCAAGGAACGACGTAAGGCTTCTATTGCCCTCATGCCCCGATAGGTATATAATCGAACCTAATGGCAGCTCCAAGCTTTGGCGTCAAGGATATAAAAAATCTTTTTTCCCTGAACGATTTTCTGCTGGCGGGAGCGATTGTCGTCACCCTGGCCATGATGCTCCTTCCCCTGCCGCCTTTTATCGTTGATATTCTTTTTACTTTTAGCATCGCTTTCGCCCTGGTCATCCTACTGGTCGCCATGTACCTGAAAGAACCGTTGGAAATGGCCTCTTTCCCGTCGGTCCTCCTGATCATTACCGTCTTTCGCCTGGGCTTAAACATTTCCGCCACGCGGTTGATCCTGACGCAGGCCTATGCTGGACAAGTGGTCCAGGCTTTCGGCAACTTCGTGGTCGGAGGGAATTACATCGTCGGGGTGATCATCTTCGCGATCATCACCATCGTCCAATTCGTCGTCATTACCAAGGGTTCGGAACGCGTCGCTGAAGTCGCCGCCCGTTTCACCTTGGACGCCATGCCCGGCAAACAGATGTCGATCGACGCCGACCTGAACGCCGGATTGATCGACGCGACCGAAGCCCGCAACCGCCGCCGCAAGATCGAACGCGAAGCGACCTTCTTCGGCAGCATGGACGGTTCCAACAAGTTCGTTCGCGGCGATTCGATCGCCGGGATCATCATCGTGCTGGTCAATATTCTGGCCGGGATCCTGGTCGGTTGGTTAAACCTGGGGATGAGCATCATGGACGCCCTGGCGACCTACGCCCTGTTGACCGTCGGAGCCGGCCTGGTCATTCAGGTCAGCGCGCTCTTGATCTCGATCGCCACCGGTTTGATCATCACC